>CALNPU010000043.1 GCA_940588625.1 uncultured Caballeronia sp. | reverse complement strand
AACACGGCCATGTGGAAAGGCATGCGCCGTTTGGCCGACATGCAGCCAAGCTTCAGTCTTGCATGCAATAGATATGCGTAACCGAAAGCTCGAAATCGCGATGGCTCAGGCGCTCCTGTGCGCTGAACGTGATGCGCGCGTGGAGATGTTCACGTTGTCTGGCTGTTGGTTGGCCGGCTTCAATGCAGCCGCCCGTGCGGCGAGGGCATCGGCGAGACGGGTAATGTCGATCCAGTGCAACGCTTCGAGCGCATCGACGCTGTGCGCCGGCGACATCGCGAGGCCTGCGCCGCACAGCAATCGCACGAAATGCACAACGTTATGGGCAAGCGTTGGTGTTTCCATGTTCGTTCAGGCCGGTGCGGCGAGGCATTGCGCGATTTCGGCGGCGTCCACGCGTGCGAGATCGTCCTGGTACTTCAGCAACACGCCGAGCGTGTCCTGCACCGATTGAGGATCGAGTTCGCTGACAGAAAGCGCCGCCAGCGCACAGCACCAGTCGATGGTTTCCGCCACGCCCAGCGCCTTGAACAAGTCGAGCGTCCTCAGCCGACGCACAAACGCCACGGCTCGCAACTGCAAGTCCGCGCCCGCTTCGGGCGCGCGTGCCGCGACAATCTGCAGTTCCACATCGCGGGCCGGATAGCCGCCGATCCATTGATATAAGCAGCGCCGCTTGAGCGCGTCGTGAACCTCGCGCGTGCGGTTCGATGTCGTCACAACCAGCGGCCGCCGTTCAGCGCGCACGGTTCCATACTCGGGAATCGATACCTGGAAATCCGACAGCAACTCGAGCAGGAAAGCTTCAAACGGTTCATCGGCGTGATCGATTTCATCGATTAGCAGAACGCGTTGAGCGGCCGGATTCAACGGGTCGAGCATAAACGCCTGCAGCAGCGGGCGCTTGAGAAGGAATTCGCTTTTATGAGCGAATCGTTCGATGGTTGTTCGCCTGCCGCCTCGGCAAGCCGCAGCGATCTGGCGCGGGTAGTCCCATTCGTAGAGTGCGCTGGCGGTATCGAGCCCTTCATAGCATTGCAGCCGCAGCATTTGCGTGCCAAGGACACCAGGCCGCTTTTGCCAGCTCGGTCTTGCCGACACCCGGTTCGCCTTCGAGGAAAAGTAGGCGCTGCATTTGTAGGCGCTGCATTTTCAACGCAAGGAAAACCCCCGTTGCGAGTTCACGGCTGGCGAAGTAGTGTTGCCCACTCAGAGCGGCGAGGGTTTCATCGATGGATGCCGGGCCCATGAGGTTCCTGGGTCTGGATAGGTCAGTGTTTATTTCGCTCGCGCCGGGAGAACCCCAGCCCATTCATCGGCGCGAGCAAAAAACCGGGGCGAACGAAAAGCTAAAACGCATTGGCCTGCTCGACCGCCCTCCCAGCAAGAATCGGGATCAAGTGCGCCCAATACTCGGCACTTGCGTGCATGTCCTCGGCATGTCCTCGTTGAGCGTATTGGCGGAAATCGATGTGTTGCACGCCGACGCAACCGAGAAATCCTTCGATAAAGCCGCTTCAAGCTCGGAAGCCCGGAATACAAATGCAGTAGCCCCGGGCAGTAGCCCCGGCCACCCTCACGCCGCCGGCATGCTTCGCAACAAACACCCCGACCAACGCAAAGTGCAACGCAGGATTCCGAAACTTCTCGTACCCGGCGTGCTCGGCAATCGGAAATTCAACCGATGTAATCAGCTCATCCGGCTCTAAAGCCGTCTCATAGATACATAGATACCAAGGAGATATCAAGAAAAAATCATCGGCGGCAATACGCTGCCTGTCCGTCACAATGGTCGCGTTCAACGCCAGCACAGCCGCAGGATAACATGCCGCTGGATCATCGTTGGTAAACGATCCGCCAATCGTTCCGCGCTCCCGAACCTGCTGGTCGCCAATATGGCCGGCAAGATCGGCCAGCCCCGGCAACGCACGCTGCACCTCGGAATTCGCCGCAACTTGTGCATGGCAAACCGCGCCGCCAATTGTCACTTTGTCGCCCGTCACGGTGATGTCCTTCATCGAACCAATCCGCGTCACATCCACGAGCGCCGACGGCTGCGCAAGCCGCAAGCGCATGGTCGGCAGCAAACTCTGCCCGCCCGAGAAATATTTGGCGTCCTCGTGCTGCTTGAGAAACGCCGCCGCTGTGTCAGACTTGTCAGGTCGTTGATAATCGAATGAGTACATGTCGAAGTCCTCTCAAGCGGGAGTCGAAGCGCCACGAGCGGCCGAAGCATCGGCGGCGGCATGCATCGCAGCCCATACGCGATGTGGCGTGGCAGGCATCTGCAGATCGGTCACACCGAGCGGCGAAAGCGCATCGATGATCGCGTTGATCACCGCCGGCGGCGAGCCGATCACGCCCACTTCGCTGCAGCCTTTTACACCCAGCGGGTTATGCACGCACGGCGTGCCTTTCGCGGTTTCCACATCGAAGTTCGGCAGGTCGGAGGCGTGCGGCATCGCGTAGTCCATGAACGAACCGGATCAACTGGCCGCTCTCGTTGTCGTACACGGCGCGCTCCAGCATAGCCTGGCCAATCCCGCCATGCACCTGGCCTTCGACGATCATCGGATTGATGACGTTGCCGAAATCATCGACGGCGGTGAACTTCTGGATGCGCGTTTCACCAGTGTCCTGATCGACTTCCACTTCGCACAAATACGCGCCCGATGGATACGTGAAGTTGCTCGGATCGTAGAACGCATTTTCGTTAAGGCCCGGTTCGAGCTTTTTCGAGCGGGAAGTTGTGCGGCACGTAAGCCGCCAGCGATACCTCCGCGAACGCCTTCGTCCGGTCGGTGCCCGCCACACGGAAAATGCAGTCCTTAAACTCAATATCTTCCGCCGATGCCTCCAGCAAATGCGCCGCGATCTTCTTGGCCTTGTCCTCGATCTTGTCGAGCGCTTTCATGATCGCCGAGCCGCCCACCGCGATGGACCGCGAGCCGTACGTGCCCCTGCCCATGCAGAACGGAATCCGGCCGGTGTCGCCGTGGACGATCTCGATGTTGTCCATCGATACCCCCATACGCGAACGTGGTTTCGTGCCCTTGCCCGTGGCTATGCGAGCCGGTGAACACCGTGACGGAACCCGTGGGGATGCACGCGGGTTTCGCCGGCTTCGAACAAGCCCGCCCGCGCGCCCAACGCACCCGCCAGATTCGATGGCGCCAGCCCGCACGCCTCGATAAGCGGAATACCCCAGCCCGCGCAGCTTGCCGTTTTTCTTCGATTCCTCGCGCTACGCAGCGAACCCTTTCACACCGGCGATTTCCGTCGCACGGTCGAGCAACGCCGAATAATCGCCGGAATCGTAGGTCAGGCCAACCGGCGTGTACGGCCACGAACGGATGAAGTTGCGCCGCCGCAATTCAGCCGGATCAATGTTCATCTCGCGCGCCGTCGTCTCCACAATACGTTCAAGCACATACATCGCCTCAGGACGTCCGGCGCCGCGATAAGCATCGACGGGAACCGTGTTCGTGAAGACCGCTTTCACCTCGGCGTAGATCGCGGGCGTGACGTATTGGCCGGCAAGCAGCGTGGCGTAAAGGATGGTCGGAATCGCGGACGCGAACGTCGACAAATACGCGCCCATGTTGGCCGTCGCGTGCACGCGCAGACCGAGAAACTTGCCGTCGGCGTCCATCGCGAGTTCGGCTTTCGTCACGTGATCGCGACCGTGGGCATCGGAAAGAAAAGCTTCCGAGCGCTCGCATGTCCACTTGATCGGCCGCTGGACTTTCTTCGACGCCCACGTCAACGCCACATCTTCCGCATACAGATAAATCTTCGAGCCGAACCCGCCGCCCACGTCCGGCGCAATGATCCTTAGTTTCGACTCAGGCAAGGACAACACGAATGCCGTCATCAACAAACGTTCACGGCGTGCGGCTTGATTGCGTTCGGCACCAGGCGCTGATTCACAATGTCCAGCGTGGTCGCATGTGCGGCTTTGGCGAAGGCGGCGTCGGTGGCGACTTTGTCGCCGTGGCCCCAGTTACAACAAAGGTTGTTCGGCGCTTCGTCATGGACTTGCGGCTGGCCGGGATCGGCGGCGGTGGCGGTATCGACGACAGCCGGCAGCACGTCGTAGTCCACCTCGATCAACTTGATCGCCTTCACCGATTCCGCAATGACCAGCGCCACCTGGTTGCCCACGTGACGCACTTTCGTATGCGCCATCACGGGGTGCGACGGTTCGTTCATCGGCTTGCCGTCGATGTTGTGGATCAGCCAACCGCACGGCAGTCCGCCTACGCTCTCGCCGGCCATGTCCGCGCCGGTAGATCGCGACGACGCCAGGCGCTTCTTTCGCGGCCTGTCGATGCTCCGGATCGTCGCGTGCGCGTACGGCGAGCGCAGGAAGACGCCATAGGTTTGCTGCGGGAGAACAACGTCATCGGTGTATACTGGCCGTTGCCCGTCAGGAAGCGATAGTCTTCCTTGCGTCTAACGGCTGCGCCGATCATGTGGTGAGTATCGGGTGTCTCGGGGGCGTTCATCGCGGACTCCTGTTCGGGCGCGAGAATCTTCATTTTCATCGGAAAGGTGAGTGCAGCTTCGGTGAGGCTTTACTGGAAGCGCAGGCGACCGCTCAGGGGCGGCCTTCATGGCTTGCGCACCCTGCACTATCGCTTTCACGATGTTGTGATACCTCGTACATCAGCAGAGATTGCCGTCGAGTTGTTCGCGGACATCGGCTTCGGTGAGATCGGGCTTTTGCGCGGCGCGGGGGGGGGGCGCTCATCACCATGCCGGTACAGAAGCCGCATTACAGGCCGTGGCACTCCTTGAACACCGCTTGCATGGGATGGAGTTCGCTGTCCTTCGCGATTCCCTCAATAGTCGTCACCGACGACCCGTCGGCCTGCACGGCAAGGATGTTGCACGACTTGATCGCGCGGCCGGCCATCCAGGTGGACCGTGCACGTGCCGCACTGAGCGGTGTCGCAGCCGACATGCGTGCCCGTGAGACCCAACTCCTCACGGAGAAACTGGACTAACAAGATGTGGGGTTCGACGGTGGCGGTGACAGCTTTGCCGTTGACCGTCAGACTGATGCTGAGTGCCATGCTTCTGTCTCCTTCGGGGGATAAACAGCCGAAGCTCACTCACCGCTTTTGTTCCACTGGCTTTGCGGACTTCACGAGTGTGAGTGTCTGGCTGGGTTCGTGTTTATTTGTTGTAGCAATGAGTAAAGCACAAAATGAAGACGGTCGCTATTGGGCTAAAGGTGGGGTGGGGGTCGTTACGCCTGCGTTTTATACCGTGGAAAGCGCGCGTAAAAACGCCGCCTCGATGGGCGGCGCATAGCTAAACGGCTTTGTTCAACTCCGACGTATCACTCCACGCCGCGTCCCAGTTTCGAATGCCAGCGCGAGTAGCCGAAATAAATCGCCAGCCCGATTGCCAGCCAAACCACGAACGCAATCCACGTCACGGCTTGCAGATTCAGCATCAGGAACAGGCAAGCCAGAATGGCCAGCACCGGCACGACTGGCACGCTCGGGCAACGGAACGCACGCGGCATATCAGGGTGCGTACGGCGCAGGATCAACACGGCGATAGACACCATCGAAAACGCGGCCAGCGTGCCAATATTGATCAGTTCAGCCAGCACGTTCAGCGGCACAAGAGCGCCGATCAGCCCGAAGAACAGGCCCACGAGCCACGTCGTAAAGAACGGCGTGCCGTACTTCGGATGGACCTTCGATAGACGTGCGGGTAGCAGGCCATCGCGGGACATCGCGTAGATAATGCGAGTCTGGCCATAGCTCATTACCAGGATCACGGTCAGCATGCCGAGCACCGCGCCCAGATCGATGAAACCCGCGACCCAGTTTTGCCCCACAACCTGCAGCGCGTAGGACACCGGATGCGAGATATTCGCGAACTGCGCCGCCGGGACAATACCGGTCACCACCGCCGCCACCGCTACATAAAGCACAGCACATACAGCGAGCGACGAAATAATGCCGATCGGCAGATCGCGTTTCGGATTATTCACCTCTTCGGCCGCCGCCGACACCGAGTCGAAGCCGATAAACGCAAAGAACATCACGGCTGCCGTGCCGAATACGCTGCTCCAGCCATTCGGCATGAACGGATGCCAGTTCGCGGGCGTGACGTGGAACACGCCAACGCCAATCACTATCAGCACGACCGCGACCTTGATTGCGACCATCACGTTGTTCACGCGCGCCGATTCCTTGATGCCGATCGACAGCAGCGACGTAATCACCATCATCACGAGAAATGCGGGCAGGTTGAACAGCGTGAAATGTCCGGGCACGACGCCGGGCGCGGCTGTGAGCACCGTGGGCAGCGCAATGCCGAAGCCCGACAGCAACGACTGCAGATAACCCGACCAGCCGACCGACACCGCTGACGTCGCCAGCCCGTATTCCAGCATCAAATCCCAGCCGATAACCCACGCGGCCAGTTCGCCGAGCGTGGCGTACGAATACGTGTAGATGGACCCGGCAACGGGAATTGTCGATGCAAACTCCGCATACGCAAGTGCCGCGAGCCCGCAAGCAATGGCCGCGAGAATAAACGACACCATCAGCGCCGGACCGGCTTGAACCGCGCCGGTCCCGGTGAGCACGAAAATCCCCGTGCCGATAATCGCGCCGACACCCAGAAACGTCAGATCGAGCGCCCCCAGCGTTTTTTTGAGTCCGGCGCGTTGCGCGCCGGCGAGCATGTGCTCGATGCTTTTCTTGCGGAACAGGGACATGAACGGGTGACTCCTCAAACCTCGGGCACAGTGTGCCAAATCGATTGGAAAAACTGAGATTTTATCGGAGAGGAGAAGAGAGGTGTCGCAAAACGTTGCAGATAACCTAATTTTGACTTTTCTTCCTCAACACAATTTTTAGGAAAACGTTCGAAAATTGCGTATTTGAGCGAATTTTAGATAAGTTCGGCTTCTGTAACCAGAGTCAGTGGACGAAGCCGCTTTTTGGAGCGTTTTGTCGCAACACGGAATTGCATATCGCGATTGGTTGACCGATTGCTCAATGCGCCAAGCTCAGCCGACGAAAGCCTTCTCGACCACGTAGTGTCCCGGATGGTTATTGCTGCCTTCCTGGAAGCCCATTTCATCGAGGATCTGACGCGTGTCGCGCAGCATGTGCGGGCTACCGCAAAGCATCACGCGGTCGTTTTCCACCGAGAACGGCGCCACGTCCAGATCGGCGAACAGCTTCTTCGTTTCGATCAGGTCCGTGATCCGGCCGCGATTGGCGAACTCTTCGCGGGTAACCGTCGGGTAATACACCAGCTTTTCCTGGATCAGCTCGCCCAGATGCTCGTGCGCCGGAAGGTGCTCGGTGATGAAGTCCTTGTACGCGAGTTCATCGACGAAACGGCAGGTATGCGTGAGCACGATCTTGTCGAAACGGTCGTACACGTCCAGGTCCTTGATGATCGACATGAAAGGAGCCAGGCCCGTGCCGGTCGACAGCAGCCACAACGTTTTGCCGGGCAGCAGGTTCTCGGCGACCAGCGTACCCACTGGCTTCTTGCCGATCAACACCGGATCGCCGACCTTCAAATGCTGAAGACGCGATGTCAGGGGACCATCCTGCACCTTGATGCTGAGGAATTCGAGGTGCTCTTCGTAATTCGCGCTCGCCAGGCTATAGGCGCGGAGCAGCGGCTTGCCATCGACCTCCAGGCCAACCATGGTGAATTGGCCGTTTTCAAAACGGAACGCAGAATCGCGTCTGCAAGTAAAGCTGAATAGCGTGTCAGTCCAGTGATGGACGCTTAGAACGGTTTGAGAATTAAGGTTGCTCATGGCTTCATGGATAGTGCGGAATCAGGGCGGCGCAGTAGTGCGTTCCGGCGGCCGAAAAACGCGAGCTCGATTCCGGCGATAACACCTCGAAGGCGCAACGAAAGCAATGCGTGATGCTAAAGCGGAATTTCTGGCGACATGCGAGAACCGCGCCGATTGCTGCTGATTGCGGCTAAGACCCACGCGCTCGGAACGAATGTTCTGCATTCCCCGCTTCCTCACGCGTAATCCGTTATTTTACCGCACACGCGATTTCTGGGTTTAAGGCGCGTTTTTTTAACACGCTGCACGGGAATGTCCGACCGATAGGCCAGATCCGCAGGCTGGCTCGTCTGGGCAACTGCGCGTAGGGCGCATGAAATCAGACAACAGGCTCGATTACGAACAAACAAGACGTTCAAACAAGACGTTCCGGAGTCCGCATGATAACAACGTCATGGGGACAGCAACGCAAAAGCCCTGCTGCTTTCAGGCTGGTTTCGGCGACGCGGGAGGATAAACAGTGCTAGTGCCAGCATTGCCAACGGGCTTTCTTGCTGGCAATGCAGCAGGTCAGGGAGCGCAGCAATAACCGCGCCCCTTATGCTCACCGTTGCGGATTCAAGAATTCAAACCCGCTGATCCGTCGACGGCTTTTCCCACAGGTTGATCCCGCCTTCTGTCGCGTGCTGATCGATCTCGGCGAGTTCTTCCTTCGAAAACTCCAGGTTCTTCAACGCGCCGACGTTCTCCGTCACTTGTTCCGGACGGCTCGCACCGATCAGCACCGACGTCACGCGGCCACCGCGCAACGCCCACGCCAGCGCCATTTGCGCGAGGCTCTGACCACGCCGCTGCGCAAGTTCGTTGAGCTTGCGCACATGCTCGATATTCTTATCGCTCAAATGCTCCTGCTTGAGCGATCCGCCGCCCGGCTTGTTGACGCGCGCATCGGCAGGAAGACCGTTCAGGTATTTGCCCGTCAGCAGCCCCTGCGCCAGCGGCGTGAACGCGATACTGCCTGCCCCCACCTCGTCGAGCGTGTCGAGCAGGTCTTTCTCGATCCACCGGTTCAGCATATTGTATGACGGCTGATGAATCAGCAGCGGCACTTTATGCTCGGCCAGCAACTTCGCCATTTCGCGCGTTTTAGCCGATGAATACGACGAAATGCCCACGTACAGCGCCTTGCCGGAGTGCACGGCGGTCGCAAGCGCACCGGCGGTTTCTTCGAGCGGCGTATCGGCATCGAAACGATGAGAATAGAAAATGTCGACGTAGTCCAGGCCCATGCGCTTCAGGCTCTGATCCAGCGACGCCAGCAGGTACTTCCGCGATCCACCGCCCTGCCCGTAAGGGCCCGGCCACATGTCCCAACCCGCCTTCGACGAAATCAGCAATTCATCGCGATACGGCCGGAAATCGTCCTTGAACAACCGTCCGAAATTCGTTTCCGCGCTGCCGTACGGCGGGCCGTAGTTGTTCGCCAGATCGAAGTGCGTAATGCCGAGATCGAAGGCGGTGCGCAGGATGTCGCGCTGCGTGGAGATCGGCGTGGTGTCGCCGAAGTTGTGCCAAAGACCCAGCGACAACGCCGGCAACTTCAGGCCGCTCTTGCCACAGGTGCGGTAAGCCATCTGCGAATAGCGTTCGGAAGCTGCTTCGTAAGCCATGACGGAATCCTCGAATTGGTGAAGGGACAATAGGTATGTATGCAAGCACAAGCAAACAACAATCGCGCGGAACATGTCGTCTGACGTGCGTGTCGTCTGACGTGCGCCGAGTCCGTCATGTTAGCGAATCGCGCCGTCTCGCGTTAACCTTGACCCGAACAAATCAAGGCTATCCCGATATTCGGGACGTGACCGAATGGCCAGCAAGGGGCAAGGGGAACAATTCGCGGGTAGACCCAGACCAACCCTGTTCATTCGAACGAGGAGAGGTTTCATGGACCCGCTGGATAAACTACGCCCTGTCTTTTTACTGACAGCAGGCGTGACGTACGGATTCAACGTACTCTGATGGCCGTCCTGATTTTGCTGGTCGGCTGGTGGGTATCGAACCGCGTGGCGAACGCGGTGAAACGTGCGCTCAGCCGTACGAACGCGGACGCCACGTTTACACCCGTGATGGCAAGCCTGGTGCAATGGGCGATCCGGGTGGTCGCCATTGTTGCAGCGCTGGGCAAAAATTCGGCGTTGCGGTGGCCAGCATCCTGACCGTGCTCGGTGCCGCCGGACTGACTATCGGACTCGCGTTGCAAGGCACCTTGCAGAACATTGCCGCGGGTTTGATGCTGTTGCTGCTGTGGCCCTTCAAGGTCGGCGACTACATTGAAGGGATTGGCACAACGGCCGGAACCGTCAACGAAATCGGCCTATTTACCACTCGTCTGACCAAAAGCGACGGCATCATCATGTTCGTGCCGAACAGCTCGATCTGGGCGAACCCGGTCACTAACTTCACCGTGAACGACCGGCGCCGCATGGTGCTAAATGTGACCATTCCGGAGGATCAGGACATTGAGGAATCGTTGGCATCGCTACATCGGATTGTGGAAACGGATTCGCCCATCATCAACGACGATAAGACCAAACCGTGGATCGCCGTCTCCGATTACACCGATACCGGCGTAAAACTGAACGTCGGCGTCTGGACGAGCCGGACGGATTACGCGAACGTCCAGGCGAACTTGCTGCGGCAGATCAAGGGGGATCAAGCCAGCCCCGAAACCACCCGCACCCGGGACCGCTGCGGCGCTGGACGCACCCGGCCAAGCCTAATAAGCTTGCCGTCCGCACATTGAAGAGATTCTCATGACCAAGGCGATTTCCATTGCACTGATCGTAGGCGGCGTCGTGCTGCTGTATTTCGGCGGCCAGTTGTTCCATTCGCTGAGCAACGACGTCTCGCGTTTCTTCACCGGCTCGCCGGCGAACAAGACGATCTGGCTGATCGCCGGCGGCATGGTCGCCATGCTGGCCGGGTTGATCGGACTGGCAATCCCGGCCAAGCGCTGACGCTTTCAGGCGCCTTCAGGCGTCGGTGTCAGATCAACGGCACATCTTCCTTCGACGCGGACCGCGTTCCAGGCAACGGCAGGTTGCTGGCGCCACGATAGGTGTAGACCAGCGAGAATTTCACCTGATCGGTGAGATTCTTGCCGGCGGAATGCAGCGTGTTGCAGTGGAAAAACACCACGTCGCCGGCATTAAGTTTCGGCGACACCGCGCTGCGAATCAGCACTTCGTTCTCGGGTAGGTCGGAGCGGAAGAATTTGGCTTTATCGAAACGTTCGGACGTGAACGGCAACTTGTGCGACATCGGCACAAACCACAACGCGCCGTTTTCAACCGTCTCGCTACCCAGCGCCACCCACGCCGACACCAGGTCGTCCCGCTCGAAGTTCCAGTAACGTACATCGCGATGCCAGCCGGTCAGGCTGCCGTAAGCGGGATGTTTCGTCATCACGCAGTTGTGATGGGCGCGCGAAAGTGTTGGCGTCTCACCGAAATACACCTCCATCCAGCCGCGCACATTGGGCGCCGTGGCCCAGGCGGCGAACCGTGGATCGCGACCGTATGCGTCGAGCAACCGCCGCACCGTATGGCCGCCGGGCGCGTCTTTCGAATTCGGCGCGCCGGGATATTGCAGGTCGACCTCGAACTCCACCGGCGCCGCGACTTTTACCAACTGCTGCTGCGCCACCTTGCGCATGGCTTCGCAGCGCTCCGGCGTGACGAGGCCCGGCACCACTACATAGCCGTTCTCACGCAACGCACGGACTTGTTCCAACTTCGATTGATTCGGCATATTGATTCACAGGGAAAGCATCTGGCCTGCTGGGCCCACTACGTAATCCGTAAGAAAACCAGCTAATTAGGGCGAATACAGCAATTGTAAATCGCCCGGGCCTTCCGGCGCACCATCCTGCTGGTTTCGGGACGTCGAGCACTTGCTCGAACACCCGTGCGGGAAAATGCCGACTTCCGGCAGTAACATTTGTTCTATAACCTGCCGACGTGCATTGAGAGAGCCCATCGGAAATCCATTTCGATGAAAATCTATTAAATAAGTGCGCACTTCAAGCTCGCAACTTTTATTATGTTCAATTGTTCCAACTATTGAACGCTTTTTTTGATCCGACACTAATGTCGGGTTGCAGCCATTGTGACCCCGAGCCTGTGAAATCCATGAATATCCGTTTCACGAATCGTCTTACCCGTGCCGCCGTCCGCGCGTTGCGCCATCGTTCCGCACGCACGCAATTGCTTGCGGAGCAATTCAGGAAAACCCATCCCGTTGATGGTATTCACTCCTGGTTTCACGGGTTTTTTCGAATCTGCGATTAAGGGTGGCATCGCGACAGGCCGCCTTCCTTTAAAGCGTTATTGCGAAAACCGGCGCAATAACGCGCGCCCGTCGCCAAATTGAAATTGGCGCCCGGTGTAATTAATACGACAAGCCGTCGTCCGCGCAGGCTTTCGACCAGCGACGGATGGTTTGCGTTTGCTGCCCACTGATTATTCCTGACGAGCGCAAAACCCTGGTCCAGACCCGGCTTTACTCATGCGTGCGCGGTCTTGCCGCTGTGAGTGCCGGATGAAGCGGGGCATTGCGCCCGGCGGATATGGCGACGTCCAACCGCATAGATACACGTGCCAACAGTCAAAAAAAGCCCGCTGAGCTTTACAGTAGCGGGCTTTTTAATCATTCAAACCAGACACTCAGGCGATTCCAACAACCGGTTCCGTTCCGGCAGTTTTGGCCAGCAGCAGCGCCTTGTCCGTAGCTTCCCACGAGAATTCCGGCTCTTCACGGCCGAAGTGGCCGTACGCTGCCGACTTCTCATAGATCGGACGCAGCAGGTCGAGCATCTGGATGATGCCCTTCGGACGCAGGTCAAAATGCTCGAGCACGAGTTCCTGGATCCTTGCATCCGACACGCGACCCGTGCCGAACGTGTTGACCATGACCGAAGTCGGACGCGCCACGCCGATTGCGTAGGACACCTGGATCAGGCAACGCTTAGCGAGCCCTGCCGCGACAATGTTCTTCGCGACATAACGGCCGGCGTAGGCTGCCGAGCGGTCGACCTTCGACGGGTCCTTGCCCGAGAACGCGCCGCCGCCATGAGATGCCGCGCCGCCGTATGTATCGACAATGATCTTGCGACCCGTTAATCCGCAATCGCCTTGCGGACCTCCGATCACAAAACGTCCGGTCGGATTCACCAGAAACTTGATGTCGCCCTTGATCAGGTCGGCCGGCAGGACCGGCTTGATGATCTCTTCGATCACGGCTTCACGCAGCGCCTTCAGTTCGATGTCCGGTGCGTGTTGCGTGGAGAGCACGACGGTGTCGATGCTATGCGCCTTGCCATCGACATAACGCACGGTCACCTGCGACTTCGCGTCCGGACGCAGCCAGTTCAGGCGGCCGTCGCGACGCAGATGCGACTGACGCTCGACCAACCGGTGTGCTAGGTGAATTGGCAGCGGCATCAGCTCGGGCGTTTCGTCGCATGCGTAGCCGAACATCAGCCCCTGGTCGCCTGCGCCCTGATCGAGATTGTCGTCATGAGCGGCGTCCACACCTTGAGCGATGTCGCGCGACTGTTTGTCATGCGCGACGAGCACCGCGCAACCGCGATAGTCAATGCCGTATTCCGTGTTGTCGTAACCAATGCGCTTGATGGTGTCACGTGCAACCTGGATGTAGTCGACGTTCGCCTGCGTGGTGATTTCGCCCGCGAGGACCACGAGACCCGTATTGCAAAGGGTTTCGGCCGCGACGCGCGAATACTTATCCTGCGCCAGGATGGCGTCGAGGATGGCGTCGGAGATTTGGTCGGCTACCTTGTCCGGGTGGCCTTCGGAGACGGATTCAGAGGTAAAGAAGTAATCGTTTGACACGCTTCAGACTCCATTTGAGTACGGGTAAGTTGCTCACGTAGCCGACTTCATTTGGAGTCTGAAGCGGCGACGCTTTAGCGGAAAACATGGTCCGGGAAAGCGCCGTTAAGCACCATCCAGCTTCGCCCCGCAAGTTGTCCATTAACTCGGCGAAGGTTTTATTATAGCGGCTTCTCTAATTTGTCACAGAGCCGAACGTTTGCTGCCATCCCAGAAGTACCCTAGCCCTCACCCCCGTCATGCCCGGAACGCTCCCCGGCAAAGTCGAAAAACCATCTTCTATCTTCTTCTGGACCCATGGAAGTGTCACATGTTAGGTCGCATTGGCGTCGCACTGGCGGTGGGCTTCCTGAAGCTGCTCGCCCTCATTCCCTATGGCATCACCGCACGTTTCGGCGACGGTCTCGGCTGGCTGCTTTACCAAGTCCCGAGCCACCGGAAACGGATCGTGCATATCAATCTCGGCCTGTGCTTCCCCGAGTGGACGCCCGAGCGCCGGGAAGAAGTCGCACAGAAGCATTTCCGGCACGCGATCCGCAGTTACGTGGAGCGCAGCGTGCAATGGTTCGGCTCGGCCGAGAAGCTTGCCAAGCTGATCCAGGTGGACAGCGAAGTCGATCTCCTCGATCCCGACATGCCGCCCACGTTGCTGCTCGGTTTTCACTTCGTCGCGATCGAGGCGGCTTCGGTGTGGATTAACTACTCGCTGCACAGGCCCTGCGGATCGCTGTATCAGCCGATGTCGAACAAGGGGCTCGACGACATAGCAAAGAAACAGCGTGGCCGTTTCGACGCCGAAATGGCGATCCGCGCGGACAGCGCGCAGATCGTGTTGCGCTGGCTGCGCGATCGCAAGCCCGTCATGCTCGGCGCCGATATGGACTACGGCATGCGCAACTCCACCTTCGTGCCGTTTTTCGGCGTGCAAGCTTGCACGCTGACGGCGGTGGGCCGCCTGGCCAAGACCGGGCACGCGCAAATCATGCCGTTCGTGGGCGAAGTGCTGCCGAACTACAAAGGCTACAAGCTGCGGGTATTCAAGCCCTGGGACAACTACCCGACCGGCGATGCCCGCCGCATGAACGCGTTCCTCGAAGAGCAGGTCCGGCTCATGCCGGAGCAGTACTACTGGATGCACAAGCGCTTCAAGACGCGGCCGCCGGGCGAACCGGGCTTTTATTGAGTTATTGAGTCATCCGGGTATCCGGGAAACGACAGCCGAATCGCGGCACAAGCCCGGACTCATCCCCCATCAGGTCTAGTGCATGCCCTTGCAGCATGTCACTTACAATAGCGTCATGAAACTCGAATTCACCAAAATGCACGGCGCGGGCAACGACTTTGTCGTGCTCGACGGCTACTCCAAACCGCTCTCGTTGAGCGGCGCGCAGGTGCGCGCGCTCGCGGACCGGCATTTCGGCGTCGGCGCGGATCAGTTGCTGCTGGTCGAAAAACCGGATATTGAAGGCGTTGATTTCAAATACCGCATCTTCAATTGCGACGGCGGCGAGGTGGAGCATTGCGGCAACGGCGCGCGCTGCTTTGTGAAGTTCGTGTGCGACCGAGGCCTCACCAGCAAATCGAGCGTCCGGGTTCAGGTTCACCACGGCGTGATCGTGCTGACCATGCAGGAGAACGGCGACGTGGTGGTGGACATGGGCCGTCCGGAGTTCAAACCCGCTTTGGTGCCCTTCAACGTGGAAGGTTTGCAAGGCCGCACGGAAAGCGCCGACACGCTGTGGCCGCTCGACATGCAAGGTGAAACGCGCTGGGTCTCGGTGGTATCCATGGGTAATCCGCACGCCGTGCAGATCGTGGCCGACATAGAAAACGCACCGGTGCTGATCGAAGGACCGGTGATTGAACATCATGCTCGCTTTCTGAAGCGGGTGAACGCGGGATTCATGCAAATCGTGGATCGCGGCGCGGTGAAGCTGCGCGTTTTCGAACGCGGCGCGGGCGAAACGCTGGCGTGCGGCACAGGTGCATGTGCAGCGGTTGCGGCGGGGATACGGCGCGGTCTGCTCGACTCGCCGGTCCAGGTCGAGACTCATGGCGGTGTGCTGACCATCGCCTGGGATGGTGCGCACAACACCGCGGCATCCTTCTTCATGGCCGGCCCCGTCACCACCGTATTCGAAGGCGAGATCGAGCTTGATCCCAAACTCGCTAACGCCGACTGACTGTCGGAACCCGATACTGCCCGATACCATGAACGAACGTGAAGTCGCCGACTACCTGATCGCCAATCCTGATTTTTTTGCCGAGCACGCCGAGTTGTTGGGCGCAATCCGGCTGTCCAATCCGCATGGCAAGTCCGCGGTGTCGCTGCAAGAGCGCCAGATGCAAATGCTCCGCGACAAGAACAAACAGATCGAACGCCGCTTGGCCGAACTGCTGCGGTACGGGCATGAGAACGACAGCATCGCCGCGAAGTTTCATCGATGGACCATGATGTCCGAACGCGATCCGCATGCGCTGCCGAAGACCATCCCCGCCGGCCTGTGCGAAATCTTCGAGGTGCCGCAAGCTGCGCTACGCGTGTGGGATGTCGCTGAGCCCTACGCGCAAGCCGAATTCGCCCGGACCACGAGCGAGGAAGTCCGCTCCTTCACAAGCAGCCTAACCGCCGTATTGCGGGTCGAATACCGGCTTCGAGGCAGCCCAGTGGCTGACATCGGCGAGTTCAGTCTCGGTGGCCTCGGCTACAACGGATGGCGTCGTCGACACCGCGAACACCACCGAATCCATCGCGCTGATCGCGTTGCGCGATCCGGTGGCCGGTCCGGAAGCGCCCGCGTTTGGCTTGCTGGTCATGGGTTCACCCGATCCGCGCAGGTTCCACGAGGGCATGGCCACTGACCTCCTCACGCAGATCGGCACGCTTGCCAGCGCCGCGCTCAGCCGCTTGCTGCCCCACTGACATGACCGACGATCCGGTAAGCGCCTATCTGTCGATGCTCGAGCACGAGCGGCGGTTGTCGGAACATACATTGCGCGGATACACGCACGAACTTGACGAGCTGAAGAAGCTGGCCAACGGCCGGGCGCTGGAGTCGCTGACCGCCACCGACATGCGCGGCGCCGTAGCACGCGCTCACGGCGGCGGGTTATCGGCGCGCTCCATTGCGCATCGGTTATCGGCGTGGCGGGCGTTTTATCGATGGCTGGCGGAACAGGTTGAAATGCAGGCCAATCCCGTCGCTACCGTGCGTGCGCCGAAACGCGCGAAGTCCCTGCCCAAGGCGCTTTCCGTCGACAACGCCAATACGCTGATGGAAGCGCCGCAAGCCGACACGCCCGAGGCGCTCCGGGACCACGCCATACTCGAACTGTTCTATTCGTCCGGCCTGCGGCTCGCCGAACTCGTCGGGCTGGATGTGCATTTCGTGCAATCCGAATGGTATTCGTCAGCCGGCTGGCTCGACCTCGCCAGCACCGAAGTCAATGTGCTCGGCAAGGGAAACCGGCGGCGGTCAGTGCCGGTGGGCAGCAAGGCAATTACAGCGTTGCGCGCCTGGATTGAAGTACGCGGGCAATTTGTAAAGGATGATCCACACGCGCTGTTCCTGTCGGCGCGCGGTAACCGGATGTCGCCGAACGTGGTGCGTGACCGCGTGAAACACATAGCGCTGCTGGCCGGCGTGCCGTCGAACGTGCATCCGCACGTCTTGCGGCATTCGTTTGCCACGCACGTGCTCCAATCCAGCGGCGACCTGCGGGCCGTGCAGGAACTGCTCGGCCACGCCAGTATCACAGCCACGCAGGTTTACACGTCGCTCGATTTCCAGCATCTGGCCCGTGTCTATGACCAGACGCATCCGCGCGCAAAAAAACGCGACTGAGCAAGCATGGCCGCAAGCAAGACGTTGCGGCCATGCCGTTGCACCCCTAAAAAATGGCCGACGCTGTGCGAATCCGGCGTAACAGCCGGATTCGCTCGCTGCTCATAAAACCGCGGCCTGATACCTCCACAGCGTTCACTTCCCTCGTGCAAGTCAGCGCTTTCACCGAAGACCCGCATGGACACCATTACGCTGAAACCGGCGAAAGACAAGTCGCGCGCGTCTGGAGCTTCGACGAGACCGAGCCAATCGATCATGCGTTTTTTTTAAGCGGCGCGTGCAGTGGGCGATCGCGCACCGGCAAACCATGGTGCGCGACACCGGCGCCACGCGGCTGATTTTCGGTGAGGCTGACGGACTGCCAGGCCTGATCGTCGATTACTACATTGCGGACGATGAGAGCCGGCGCGACCAGTTGGTATGCCAATTCATGGCGACCGGCGTGGAACACTGGAAAGAGCCGATCGTGAAGGCGCTGATCGGTGCAACCGGCTGTCCGAATGTCTATGAGCGCTCGGACATGTCCATTCGCCAGAAGGAAGGACTCGAGCAGATCACCGGTGTGCTGGCTGGTAATCCGCCGCCTGCCCACCCTAAGCGCGAATGAGGGAGGCGTGCGGTATCACATCGACGTCGAATGGGGCAATAAAACTCGCTTCTACGTCGATCAACGCGACAACTGCGCGCTTGTCCGCGAATACGCCGGCGACCGCGACGTTCTCAACTGCTTCTGTTACACGGGCGGTTTTTCGCTGGCTGCGTTAAAAGGTGGCGCGAAACGCGTAGTGTTGATCGACTCCTCCGGCGACGCGCTGGCGCTTGCCCGGCAAAACGTCACGGCGAACGGTTTCGACCCGCAACGCGCCGAATGGCTCGACGCCGACGCGTTCAAGACCCGGCATCGCTTGCATGAAGAGAGCGAACGCTTCGACCTGATCGTGCTTGATCCGCGCATGTTCGCGCCGTCGCGCGAACATGTGGACCGCGCCGCGCGCGCATACAAGGACATCAACCTGACCGGCTTCAAGTTGCTGCGCCCGGACGGCCTGCTGTTCACCTATTCCTGCTCGGGCGCCATTGACGCCGATCTGTTCCAGAAGATGGCGGCGGGCGCGAAAGTCGATGCGCGTATCCTGAAGCGCCTTGGCACAGGCGTCGATCACCCGCTTTTAACCGTGTTTCTAGAAGGGGAATACCTGAAAGGCCTATTGTTGCAAATCGCCTGATCGCCCATAGTTGATTGAGCGCTTCGGACAGCGCGCGTTCAGGGGAGCACAGGGCGTCCGCTTGACAAATATGTTTCTATAATCTAATAGACCGACCGCATGTTTTCGAGCATTAGCGCAGCCGCCACGGGCCACGCCCGTAGCCCGAAAACATGCCTCACGATCCTTCGACTTTAAAAAAACAGGGCGACCATCATGATTCCCGTTACCATCCTGACCGGCTTTCTGGGCAGCGGCAAAACCACGTTGCTCAAGCGCATCCTGAACGACCAGTACGGCATGAAGATCGCCGTGATCGAGAACGAGTTCGGCGAAAAGAATATTGACAACAAGATCCTCGTCCAGGAAACGAACGAGCAGATCATCCAGATGAGCAACGGTTGCATCTGCTGCACGATCCGCGGTGACCTGGCGCGCGCGCTGGAAGATCTCGCCGAGCGCAAGAAGGCCGGCACGCTGAACTTCGATCACGTGGTGATCGAGACGACCGGCCTCGCGAATCCGGGTCCGGTCGCTCAGACCTTCTTCATGGACAACACCATCGCGGACGAATTCCTGCTTGACGCCATCGTTACGCTGGTCGACGCCAAGCACGCCGACCATCAGCTCGACGAGCACGAAGTCGTGCAGCGCCAGGTGGGGTTTGCGGACCGGCTGTTCATCACGAAGTCGGATCTGGTCGCCGCCGCCGCGCTCGACGCACGGAAGCACCGCCTGGTTCACATGAACCCGCGCGCCGTGATCGAAGTGGTGAACTTCGGCGATGCGGACATCAAGGAAATCTTCGACCTGCGCGGCTTCAATTTGAACTCGAAGCTTGAAATCGACCCAGGATTTCCTGGCGGAAGACGATCACGACCACTCCACCTGCGGCCACGATCACAGCCACGACCATGAGCATGGCCACGCGATCACCACCATGCACACCACGACGACAAGATCAAGTCGTTTGTATTCCGCAGCGACCGCGCCTTCGATCCCAACCGGTTCGAAGATTTCCTCGGCGGCATCCTGCAGATCTACGGCGAACGCCTGCTGCGCTACAAGGGCGTGCTGTATATGATATGAAGGGCGTTGATCGCAAGGTCGTGTTCCAGGGCGTGCATCAGATGATGGGCAGCGATCTTGCCGCGAAATAGCAGCCCATCGAAAAGAAGAACAGCAAGATGGTGTTCATTGGCATTGAGCTGCCGCAGGACCTGATCATCGACGGGCTGACCGCCTGCCTGGTCTGATCCAGGTTAATCAACGACGCTGAAGAAGCTGAAACCAGCGAAGCGCGGAGCCCTTTACGGCTTCGCGCCGCAACCGCCACCCGAAAACCTCCGTTTTTGGCATAGTTCTCGCTGTTTCTCTCCTGAAGCGCAACCGTTGCGACACGTTGGCGAGGCTAAAATCGCTGCGCCTTCGGCCGCGGGCGCGTGTCGCCATGAACGTCGTCGCAATATATGTTCACGCCCACCAAGAACCATCACTTTTTAAACGTCAGCGCGTTATATTTTTGAGATAATGAACGAATCTAGCCAGTGTTTTGCTCGGGTGTATTACACATTTGCGATTCAGTTACAATACAGGCCCACCGGAAAAGCTGGTACTCCGTCCAGCCTTGACTACAAAGCCCGGCGCGAGTGCTGCCGAAGTGACTGGAAAGCGGGTTTGAAAAGCGCTCCCGCCAGTGCCGCGCGCAACGCCCATCGTGGTTTCGCAAGCCCCAGGCGAGAGAGTGGAAGTGAAAGGTATGGTGTTGTTCCGAACATCGGGCACCGGTCGATTCGCTTGAAAACCAGTCCAGATGAATCGATCTGGATGCAGCGGTCCAGATGCATCAGCCCCGCGTGGCGCCGTCCAGCGCCACGCGAGTCGCAGCCCGTTTGGCGTAGTAAGTGCATGCAGTAATTGTTGGCGAGTATCGCTGAAGTGCGGGTAATCCTGACGACAGCGGCGGCGAGCGACCGCGAAGATGGCGAACAACATCTCCCCACATTGTGAAGAAGCAAGCCAGATGACAACGAAACGATTGTTGACCGAAGACGAAATCCTGAAGATGAGCGACAAGGATTACATGAACGAGGATCAACTCGCGTTCTTCAAGGTCCGACTGGAACAGTTGCAGGCCGACATTCTCAAGAATGCGGGCCAGACGACGGAAAATCTGCGGGAAACCGTCATCGTTCCGGACCCGGCTGATCGCGCGACGATCGAGGAAGAGCACGCGCTCGAACTGCGCACGCGCGACCGCGAACGCAAGCTGCTGAAGAAAGTGCAGCAGTCGCTCGCGCTTATCGAGTCTGGCGACTACGGCTGGTGCGAAGAAACTGGTGAGCCGATCGGCATTCCCCGCCTGATCGCGCGACCGACCGCGACGCTCTCGCTCGAAGCGCAGGAACGACGCGAACTGCGCCAGAAGCTGTTCGGCGACTGATCTGCGGGAGCAGCAAGCGCTTGCGGTCACGGCTGCAGCGGGAAACCTACCGGCCCGGATTTGGGTATCGAAGAGATTGAAAAGCGCTTGAAAGCACAAAAAGGCACACGAAAATCGTGTGCCTTTTTGTTTTTGTGCACCATTTTTGCCGCCGGCGACGCTTATTCCGCAAGGCGGGCAAGCCTCGGGCGCCGTCGCACACAAGATGCCACAAGAAGCGTCTTGATAAATTCCGCCGCGCCCTAAAATGAATTGGACGTGCGCCAATGGCGCGGGCATGGCGAGAGTCCGTTCGAGCACAACGTTGCAGCGCAGCCGGGCTCTTCACCTCCCTCAAGAATTCCCCGGCGGCGCGGCGGCACACCGGTCAACCGGCTGCTGCGCCCACTCCGCTTTCAAAGGATTGCACATGGAACAATTTCACGGCACGACCATCGTCTCTGTGCGCCGCGGCGACAAGGTCGCCCTCGGTGGCGACGGCCAGGTCACGCTTGGCGATATCGTGATGAAAGGCGGCGCGAAGAAAGTGCGCCGGATCTATGGCGGCAAGGTCCTGGTCGGTTTCGCGGGCGGCACGGCCGACGCGTTTTCACTCCTCGACCGTTTCGAAACCAAGCTGGAAAAACACCAGGGTAACCTGACGCGCGCCGCCGTCGAGCTGGCAAAAGACTGGCGCACGGACCGCATGCTGCGCCGGCTGGAAGCCATGTTGATTGCCGCGGACGCACAAACCACGCTCGTCATCACGGGTAACGGCGACGTGCTCGATCCGGAAAACGGCATTTGCGTGATCGGTTCGGGCGGTGCATATGCGCAGGCCGCGGCGCAGGCACTCACCGAAAACACCGAACTCTCGCCGCGCGATATCGTCGAAAAGGCACTGACAATCGCGGGCGATATGTGCATTTATACGAACCACAATCGCGTCATCGAGACGATCGAGTAACTCCGCTTTCGCGAATTCGCGAGCACAGGGCAAGGACCAACGATGACCACCATGACTCCAGCCGAGATCGTCTCGGAACTCGATAAACATATCATCGGCCAGGGCCGCGCGAAAAAAGCGGTCGCCGTCGCGTTGCGCAACCGGTGGCGGCGTCAGCAAGTCGCCGAACCGCTGCGCCAGGAAATCACCCCGAAAAACATCCTGATGATCGGACCGACCGGCATCGGCAAGACCGAAATCGCCCGGCGTCTGGCGAAAATCGCCGACGCGCCGTTCATCAAGATCGAAGCAACGAAGTTCACCGAGGTCGGCTACGTGGGTCGGGATGTCGACAGCATCGTGCGTGACCTCATCGAAATTTCGGTCAAGCAGACGCGCGAAAGCGAGATGCGCAAAGTGCGTTCGCGCGCCATTGACCGCGCCGAGGACCGGATCCTGGACATCCTGCTGCCAAGCGCGCGACCGACGACGGGTTTCAGCACGGCCGAGTTGCACGACGACAGCACGAACAGCACGCGCCAGACGTTCCGCAAGCGTCTGCGCGAGGGACTGCTCGACGACAAAGAAGTGGAGATCGACATTGAAGCGCCGCAAGCGAGCATGGGCATCATGGGGCCGCTGGGCATGGAGGAAATGACCGACCAGATCCGTTCCATGTTCGCGAATATCGGCGGTGGCAAGAAGACGCAGCGCAAGGTAAAGGTCAAGAACGCGCTGAAGATGCTCACCGACGAAGAAGCCGGCAAGCTGCTCAATGATGAAGAGGTCAAGACAAAGGCCATTCAGAACGTCGAGCAGAACGGCATCGCGTTCCTGGACGAGATCGACAAGATCGCGTCGCGCAGCGAGATAGGTGGCGCGGAAGTGTCGCGAGCCGGCGTGCAGCGCGACCTGCTGCCGCTCGTGGAAGGCACCACCATCAACACGAAATACGGGATGGTCAAGACCGATCACATCCTATTTATCGCCAGCGGTGCTTTCCGCCTGGCCAAGCCGAGCGATCTGATCCCCGAGCTGCAAGGACGTTTTCCGATTCGCGTAGAGCTGGACTCCCTGTCCGTGGAAAACTTCGAGTCCATCCTGAATACCACCGATGCCAGCCTCGTGAAGCAGTACACGGCGCTTCTGGCAACGGAAGACGTTCAGTTGGAATTCAGCACGGAAGGTATTCGCAGGATGGCCGAAATCGCGTTTTCGGTGAATGAGAAGACGGAGAATATTGGTGCGCGGCGGCTTTATACCGTGATCGAAAAACTGCTCGAGGAAGTGTCGTTCGCTGTGGGCAATCACGCGGCGGGGCATCCGGTGAAAATCGATGCCGCTTATGTCGATAAAGCGTTGAACGACGTAGCCAAAGACGAAGATTTGTCGCGCTACGTGCTCTAACGCAATCCGGCAGGCGGCCCAGCAAAGGTCCAGCCGGAAAAAAGGGCGGCTCACCACTCCAGGAAGGTGCTGGAATAGTGAGCCACCCTTCTACGTTCTACAGAACGTTTATTGCCGCACTGGTTTCTTCGCCAGCTTGCGCTACAGTGTCGCCGATGCGTGTTCAACGCCCGCGCCGTGGCTGAAATATTGCCGCTGTTATCAGCCAGCACACGCTGGATATGCTCCCACTCCAGTCGTGCGACCGACGGCAGCGCCGGGTGCTCGATAGTTCGTCCTGAATGATCGCCAGCGCCTTTATTGACGAGGGTTGAAGGGCGAAACCGCATTGCCGGAATTGCAGGA
>CALNPU010000042.1 GCA_940588625.1 uncultured Caballeronia sp. | reverse complement strand
TTCCATCCCAGGGTCTGACAGACCGAACCACTGCTGCATAAAATGAATCTGCAGCATCGTTGCAACCGGGAATCGCGCGGCCATCCAGTCTTTCCAGTCCGATAGTGCGGCCCGATCAGGGAAATCAGTCTCGTCCGGGAAACTACGCGCCTCATCTCGTCGAGAAATTCCCGCTTGCGCGTGCGTTTCGTTGACAGATCCAGACCAAGACCAAGCCGTGTCATCAAGACTCTCCTCCATTCACTCCACTGCGTCCCACGATAGTTCACACGAACCCCAATGCCAGGACTTTTGCAGAGTTTCCCCTAGGTGACGGCAAGGCGCTGGAATACGGAAAGAGTGTCACCGATGCTGCCTCGGAGGACACGGTGCACGTGCTACACGAGCTCGGCATCGTGCCGCGCGCGACGCGTGCAGCACGACGCCGAGCAGACGGGGCTCGCGACCGCCTAGCCGGCTGGCAGTGCATGAACGACAGTGAATTCCCCGGCGCATAGAGGCTTCCAACATCGACCCAAGCCTGGATTACAGCGCGCGTTCGCCTTCCTTTGTCACACTCACGGCGCGCGTGCCAGCTTTGCGCTCCAGCCAGCCATATTCGACCATACACCGAAGCATCGCGACACCGAGCGACCCGCGCAGCGCACCGGTATCAAGACCGATCTGCGCGAACCACGCGATGCCTCGCCGCGTCACACGCCAGTAACGCTGGCCGTCCTCGCCCCTGGGCCTGGACAGTATTCCATCGCGAGCCATGGCGTCCGCCAGTGCCACACCCAGCGTGCCGGCCAGATGATCGTAGCGCAGGTACGTGGGTAATAGAGGGTCCTGTCTACGCGGCCATGGGGTGCTGCCGGAACAGGTGGTGCAAGCGCCGCCAGAAGCTCCAGGATCCGGGCTATCTCCGGGCTCGCCGCCGATAGTAGCGATGCCGTCCGTCGCTGCCTGCGCAGACAAGACCGCCACTCACGAGCCGCGCAAGATGGTTGCTGGCCGCTTGCGGCGACGCCGACACGATCTGTGCAAGCGAGCCCACCCGCTGCTCGCCGCCGCACAGCGCCATGAGGATCCGCGCGCTGTTAGGCTCACCGATCAAGGACGCCGGAAACGCGATATTCGGTTCAAAACGGTCCATGACACTCCACACAGCCTGCCGGTTCTGAAATGCGTCCTGCGCATGATTGTTCACTCGTTAGTATAACGTCAATTCACCGTCTCCTCTTACACTACCCCCCCATGATGACCCGCCCGCCCCTTCTCTCCTGACCATTGCTGCCACGAGCCCCGGCTTTGTGATCATCCAGCTTGACGTGACCATCGTGAACGTGGCGCTGGTGCAGATAGGCAACAGCCTCGATACCACGATAGCCGGACTTCAATGGGTGGTCGACGCTTATATGCTCGCCTTTGCGACTTTGCTGATGACAGGTGGCGCGTTTGGTGACCGCAGTGGCGAACGTCGCATATTCGTCTCCGGCTTCGTCGTGTTCGCACTCTCGTCCGCCGTATGCGGCCTTGCTCGCTCCGGCACGGAAGTGGTTGCCAGCGCGTGCCATTCAGGGTCTCGGGGCGGCGCTCATCGTCCCGAACCGGTGATTCAGCGGTACGTGCGCGCGCCCTCGGGCTCGGAACGCCGCGGGTGGCCTTGCCGTTGCAGCCGGGCCCGTGGGTAGGCTGCTGCTCTCACTGTGCGGCTGGCGCGGCATCTTTCTGGTCAATCTGCCGATCTGTGCCCTCGGAATCTGGCTCGCCCGCTTCATCACCGAAACGGCTCCGCACGAACCGAAAGCGCCCATCGACATTCCCAGCCAGTTCTGCGCCATCATCACCGTACTTGCCCTGACCGCAAGCATCATTGAAGGTGGCGCGAGCGGGTGGTTGCGACCCGAGGTCCTGGCGGGATGTGTGGTGGCGGTCGCGGCCGGCGTTGCCTTCGTCGCGATCAAGCCCCGCACGCCCAATCCCATGCTGCCGTTACACCTTTTTCGTCCTCTTCGTTCTCAACCGCAACCTGCCTGGGCTTTCTCAACAATTTTGCTTACTATGACTATGACTATGGTCTCGTCTTCGTCCTCAGCTTCTATTTCCAGACGGTCCGGCACTACTCAACCATCCAGACCGGGCTGGCATTTGTGCCGCCGACGGGAACGGTCACCATCTCGAATCTTCTTGGCAGTCGCCTTGCCAGCAAGTCGGGTCCCCGTTTGCCGATGGGCGCGGGCTTCGCGATTGCGTCCGTCGCCTACGCTGCCCTGCACGGCATCGACGCCGGTACTCCTCCCTACACCCTGATGCGCTTCCTGCTCGCTGCAATCCCGTTCGGGCTGGGATTGGCTATTCCGGCCATGACGGCCGCATTGCTGGCCTCGGTCGAGCGCCAGCGCGCCGGTGCCTCATCCGCGATCTTCACTACCGTGCGCCAGATCGGCGGCGCACTGGGCGTCGCCGTATTCGGAGCGATCATCGCTGCATCAGGCAAAACCAGCATGGCAGGCATTCAGTGCGTGTTCGTCGTCTGCGCCTGCTCAAGCGCGGTGGCCTGCGCGCTCTCCGTAATCGGCATTGGCCGTGACGACAGCCTCGCACAGACCGCACACGCCGCCGCTCCGGAAAAGTAGGTCTCGACGATGTCGGCTCATGCTGACGCTACCGATGAAGTTTGCGCCTGCCCTGCTCCACTTGCAATAGCTGACCGAATATCGTAGTTCGACGAAGTCACGAGCTGCACGCCATATAAAGAAGAAAAGAAGAACATCCGGCGGAGACACCTGGAACAGATCATGACCCGCGATCCGCTGCCGCAGCGGCCGTTGCGGCTTTTACGTGTCTATCCCGGGGACAGGCATGGATAGCTGGCGAGAAGACGTGATGGTCCAGATCGAGCGCGCGACAGATGGTACACAGGCATTTTCTGTCATGGCGAAAACGGTCGTGGACCTCGGATTCGAATATTGCGCATTCGGCATGCGAATGCCCATTCCCCTTTCGCGCATGCCCGTTATACATGCGCAATAATTACCCGGTCCAATGGCAACTCGACTATCCCGAGCAATCGTTGCTGCGTGTCGATCCCACGGTCGACCATGGTATGCGCTCGACGTTGCCGTTCCTTTGGCCTGCGCCATCTGCGCGTAGCAGTGCGTTCTGGCAGGCAGCCTGGTCGTACGGACTGAGATATGGCTGGGTGGAGTCTGCGCGTGATCCGTCGGGCGCAGTGGGCATGCTCACCTTCGCGCGCAGCCATACGCCCATCGCACGGATCGAACTCGACGCAAAAGAATCGCGCCTCGAGTGGCTCGCACATGTGGGCCACGTCGCCATGGCAAAACTGCTCTTGCCGCACACGCTGCCCGAAGTTTGCAACCCTCTCAGCGTACGCGAGCGCGAAGTGCTGCTTTGGAGCGCGGGGGAAAAGACTTCGATAGAAATAGCAACGATCCTGGGCGTCGCCGAAAGCACGGTCAACTACAATGTCGCGAACGCGGCGAGAAAACTCAGGGCGACGAACAAGATGCATGCCGTAGCGAAAGCTGCCATCCTCGGGCTGCTGTTCAGCGGAGTAGCAACAGTCGTCAGACTGCTGGATAGCCGCACGCCAGCGCGCAACGATGCGCCCGACCAGGTGCCAGCGGTATGCATCACGACGGATGAAGACGACGAGTCCGGGTGCTGAACGCGCGGAGCTCGACCGTGTGGGCCGACCGCCGGGTGTGAGCGCACTCCGTGCAGCGGTCTCTGGTAACGTCAGCACCGTGCACGAGCAAATCAAGCTCTCTCAGATCTAGCAGCCCGGCGTGCCCGTCCTCGATGGAATGGTGCATCCCCATATCCGGCGACCTGGACATATTGAGGACGTCCGTTGCGACCGAGGCATTTTCCGTATGCTTCATTGTCGGCTCCTTGAAGACCAGTGAAAAGCGCACATTTCAAACCTTGCGTGACGCCGTGACGCGCGCCCCGTACGCGTCGCCTTAATGGGCCACGATGCACTCAACGATTGCCTGCGCTTCCTCCCGCGTCGCAACAACCTCATGCGGAATACCGAACGCCTTGACAGCCGTTGCGGCGATGACGCGGATTTCCCCGGCGCGCCTCGTCGGGTTCAATGCTGATGACCGCTTTGCAGCAGAGACTCAACGCATGCTTGTTGAGCTTGAGCCACTTGCCGCGCAACTTGCGATCTTCGTGATCTTCGCCGGCGTGCATGCGCTCGTACACGACGACAAAGGGCTTGCCGAATTCCACGAGCGCGTCCATTTCCTTCGCCCATTCGCTCGCGTAGCTCGGTGTCATGGCAAGGCCATCGAATACGACGTAGGGGAATGCGCTTACGTTGTGGATGCGAAACCGTGAGGCGTCGAGATTCATACCGGAAATCCCCATAAAAAATTTAACTTCGTGCCGGGGCGGCTGGACGCTCACTGTGCGTTCGGTACCTGTCGTCGCCTGATCGCCCTTCGAATCCGTTGCGGGAAACACTGTCTCCCAGCCGCCGCCCAAGGCCTTGAACAGGCTGATGAGCGACACGGACACGTCGGCCTCGCTCAGCGATAGCGCCTGCTGTGTGCCAAGCAGGTTTTGCTGGACCGTCAGCACATTCAGGAAGTCCTCAGGCCCGCCATGTATTGACGCCGTGCATTCGCGAACACGACGCGGTTCTGCTCGAACGCTTCGGCAAGCTTGTCGCGCTGTTGTTGGTATGTCTGATATCAGCGCATCATCGACTTCGTGCCGGGCGTTCAGCATCGTGCGCCGGTACACGACGGCCGCTTCCTGCTGCTCGGCATTGCGCGCAGCGCCAGTTGCTCTTTGAGCCGGCCACCCTCGAACAGCGGAACACGAAGCGCGGGACCCACTCCGAATGCGCGTGAACTCCACGAATCGAGATCGCCCCGAAATGCATAGCCTGCAGGTCGAGGTTCGCCGACAGCGTAACGCGCGGATAGAAATCGCCCACCGCTACGCCGATCTGCGCAGTGGCTGCATGCAACCGCGCTTCAGCTTCGCGCACGTCCGACCGCCGTTCAGCGAGCTCCTACGGCAGGCCCACCAGCACGTCGGGGCACGGGCGGAATCGGCACGGCATGCTCCAGTTCCAGCTCCAGCGCGCATGGCGGCTCGGCGAGCAGCAGGCTCAGCGCATTCACCAGGCGCATGCGCTCGCGCTCCAGCTCGGGCAGCCTCGCTTCGATTGACTTCACCTGCGCGCCTGCTTCCGCTATGTCGAGCCGCGTCGCCACCCCGTCGCGAAAGCGGATCTGCGTGAGGCGCTCGCTATCGCGGGCAATGTCCAGATTGTGGTAAACAATGTTGTGCGGCCTGGACTCCCCGCAGGCGAACATAGTCGGTTGCGGTCTCCGGCATGGACAGCAGGACGGCGCGTCGCCAGTCCTCCGCAGCCTGCAGGGACGCTCCGATGATTCAATCTCGCGCCGCACACGCCCTCAGAGATCGAGTTCCCACGAAACGTCGATGCCCAGCTGCTACACGTTGTAGTCGCTCTTGCCGCCAAGTCCGGAAATGTCCACGAGCCCGTTCTGGCTCGAGCGCGCGTGCTCATAGGACGCCCGTGCGCTCACCGATGGCGCGGCGTCCGCGCCGGTCATGCGCCGCGCAGCGCGCGCCCCGGCCACCCTGGTCCCCGCCTCCTCGACATCGAGATTGGCCGCAGCCACGCGCTCGATCAACGACGTCAGCTCGGGGTCGCCAAACTGTTGCCACCATCGGGTATCGACCGGCTCCGCTACAGGGTGGCTCGCCACCGTCTGTTGCGCGTCAGACGCCGGACTCGCCCACTGCGCGGGCAAGGCTGCGGGCGGGCACCGGTAATCGGGTCCGACCGTGCATCCCGCGAAGAGCGCGGCCGCAGCAACGCACACAAATGTGATGGCATTTCTCATCTGCTCGCGACCTCGTCCTTGTGATCGCCGTGTGCGCCATGCGTGAAAACGCCCGCCTCCACGGACATGCCCACGCGCAAGCGATCAATCGACGGCTGTCCCGGATCGAGGACAATCTTGACCGGGATGCGCTGCACGACCTTCGTGAAATTGCCCGTCGCGTTGTCCGGTGCGATTGCGGCGAACATCACGCCGGTGGCCGGCGCCAGGCTATCCACGCGGCCGCGCAGCACTATGCCCGGCAACGTGTCGACCTTCACCTCGGTCGGCTGGCCGGGCCTCGCGTCAGTCAGTTGCGTTTCCTGGAAATTCGCGACGTAGGCTCGCTGCAACGGCACCACGGCAAGCAATGGCGCGCCGGTGCTGACCCACGCGCCGACCCGCACCGACCGTCGCCCTACCCATCGATGGGCGCTGCGATACGCGTCCAGGCCAGGTTCAGGCGCGCGCTCAAGGGCTGCGCGGGCCCGGTCCAACGCGGCATCGGCGCGCGATGCACCGACGCGGGCGCGCGCCTGCTGCGCGTTTTGCACGCTGCTCGCGCCATGTTACGCAAGATCGGTATCCCGAAATCCGACCGAGCGAACACGTAGTTGGCGCGTGCAGCGGCAAAGCTCGCACTGGCCTGGTCAATCGTGGCTTGCTGCTCGACGATGCTTGCCGACGCGTTTTCAACCTCGGCTTCCGCCATTGCCACGTCTGCCTGCGCAGCAACGAACGCAGCGCGATAGTCGCGGTCGTCGATCTGCGCGAGCACCTGACCCTTGCGGACCGTCTGGTTGTCCTCTACGGCGACCGAGGCGATCTGTCCAGCCACGCGCGGCGCGATAACGCTGAAATCGGCGTCGACGTAAGCGTCATTGGTCGTTTCAACGCCAGGCTGCATGAAGCAAAGGCCCGCGAGTCCGAGAACGATTACGACAAAAACAGCGACAGCAACGTCGTAACGCGTCCTTTTGAGCGAAAAATTCCACATTGAAGTAGGAATCTTCTCTTCAGGGTTGAGCCACGGGACGCGGCGGATAGATGCGCGTGGGCAGCACCGGAATGAGCGCGAACGAGAGCACTGCCCGCCATGGCACGTCCGCCGAGGCCAGCACGAGCGCCTGCTCATGCAGACGCGATGAAAAAAGCGCGAGCACGGCCTGCGGATCAAGCCCCGTGGCACCCAGCCTGCCGCGCCAGGTCGGTGGCCAACGGCCGGTTGGCCGGTTGCCCGACTGATCGGTCAGCACATTCATGTGGAATCGCTCCCGCATCGTCAACAGTCCTTCGGTGACGCCCGCGCCGACAACCACCGAGAAACCTTTAACCGTGTTGAACCACGCGGACGCGAAAGGCCCCTCAGTCGGCGTCATGCCGTTCGTGGCCAGCATGAGAAGCGGAATGACGGCCATCGGCTGCCCGAAAATCTGCAGCAGTTGCACCGCATAGAAGTTTGCGCGCACCCATTCGGACGTGAGGCCGGTGCCAACGAGGCACGAAAGCCTGATCGATCATCGTGACCGCCAGCCAGCACCCATCGGCAGTCCACACCGCGCAAATTGCATAGCGCCGCGACCAGCAGCAGCGCCACGCTGAGTGAGGGGGCAAGCTGAAGCGGGCGGTACTGGTGCACCTCGGCGAGATAGGCGACCGGCACGCTCGGAACTGCGACGAGGACGAACAGCACACCCGCCAGCGTGACGAGCGCGTGGGGCAGATTACGCCGGGCCAGCAGCTGAATCCTGAAGAACGGCAGCGGATGAAACCACTCGTTAAGGAAGAAGAGCGCCAGCAGCGCGCTTCCCCCTACGAGCAGCGCGCAGACCAGGCCGGAATCCGTCCAGCCCAGCCGGGTGCCCTGCGTGAACGCGATCATTAGCATCGCGATCACGAGTGCTCCGAGCAGCACGCCGCGCCAGTCAAAGCTGCGCAGACGTTCGAGTCGCAGCGGGTTCTGGGGCAGTCCCCAAGCGATCATTGCAATGGACAGCAACGTCAGCGGCGCAATCTGCCAGAACAGCCAGCGCCAGCCGACGTAATCTGACCAGAGCGCCGCGCGCGGTACGCCGAGATTGGGGGCGAACGTCGCCGTTAACGCATAGGCCGCAAGGCCGTAAAGCTTGATGCCAGGCGGCAGGCACCGTAGCGCCACGGTCATCAGCATGGGGGGAGACACCCGCCGCGCCACGCGCAGCGCATAGAGCGTGTCGATCCCGGACGCATACGGCATGGCTGCACCGAGCAGCGCAAAGACTACGACCGCACAGATCGTGAAGCGGCGCAACGAGAACGTGCCCAAGCACGCGAACATCATCGCGCACACCTGCGCGGCCTAATAGAGAGCGCTTCGAGCCACGTCGCGCCGTCGTAACTCACGCCCAACGCCCCGCGGATGTCGGGCATGGCCGCATCGGTACAGGTGGGCTCCGCCAGGCGGCTCGCTGCACTGGAGATGGCAACGTCATTCATGACACCCACGGCCGCTGCTGGTTGGGCAAGGGTAACTTACCGCGACGAACGGGCGCTCGCAATTCTCCACTTCCTATCCTCCGTCCACCGGGAGTTTAGGAGCGGCGCAGCAATCCGAAATTGCATTGTCTGCACTCGACGCGTGCGTCGAACGCACGACCAGGGTCAGCCGGCCAGTGAGCCTGCGGTGCAGACGTCACGAATGAGCTGTCGCAGCCAGCGATGGGCACTGTCGCTCTGAAAGCGTGGATGCCAACCCTGCACCATGACAATCGTTTCGAGCGACAGCGGCAACGAAAAGCCCCGTGCACGGATGCCCATACGCTGTACGGCCCCATACCACATGCTCGGGCAGCGGCAGAATGAGGTCTGAGGTGCCGAACATGAACACGCCGGTATGAAAGGTCAGCACGACAAGTGACACACGGCGCGACAGACCCAACGCGTTCAGCGCCGTGTTGATCGGACCGGCGGACCGGCCGCGCCGGGACACGCTGATCTGGTCATAGCTCGCGGAACTGTTCAGGCGTAGTTTCCTGCTGGAAGATCGGATGATGTTCGCGCGCGAGGCCGACGAACTTCGTTGTGAAGAGCGACTGGACGTGCACGTCCTCGCCCATCGGGCGCATCGCGCTGATATAGAGATCGACCGCACCCTCCTGCAGCACCGAGTCTTCCGTGCTACGTTCCGGCGAGAAACGCAATAGCACATGTGGCGCTTCCGCACGCACGTGCTCGAGAAGAACCTGTCCGAATGCGCTCACGAACACATCGTTGGCGTGCAGGGAAAAACCGCGCTTGAGCGTGGCGAGGTCCACGTCCTGCTCCGGCTCTCCTGCTGGAGCAGAGTAGTCGTGCGCTGTTCACCGAATTGCGCACAGCTTCGCGCAGCGCGAGGGCGCATGGTGTCGGCACCATCTTCCGCCCCAACCTTGACGAACACCGGATCACCGACCGTCTCCCGGATGCGCGCGAGCGTGCGACTCATGGTCGGCGCGCTCAGGTTCATCCGCCGCGCAGCGCCCACGACCGTCCCCTCTTCCAGCAGGACGTCGAGGGCAAACAGGAGATTCAGGTCTGGCGATTGCATGACGACCAATTAAGGGATGCTTTTCCACACGCGCAAGCCTCAACTCGTGCGCCTCACGCACGACAGCCATGCGCGCGACGGCATTTCCGCAGGCGCAGAAGCGGCGCACCATCGGGGCTTTTCCCATGCCGTTGGTCATGTTCAACAACGTCCTTATCGCACTTGACGGCTCCGCCGCAGGCGAGCGTGTGCTTAGACTCGCCACCGCGGTCGCCGTGACCGGTCGCACACGCCTGAACGTCCTGTGTGTTGTCGATCCCGGCTACAGGCAGTGGAACACGGCCGCAGATGGCCATGAATCTCATGGCTTGCTGTACCCGTGCGCCACCGAACAAACGTCGCAGGCTGAACGCGTCGTGGGCGACGCCGTCTCATACCTGAGCGGGCTCGGACAAAGCGCGAGTGGCTGGGTCTGCGACGGAGCGCCCGCCGACACGCTCATCGCCGAAGCGCGGCGCATCGGTGCCGACCTCATTGTGATGGGACACCGTCATCTCTCCCGCCTGCAACGCTGGGCTGACCCTTCGACCGCAGACGCTGTCGTGGAGCGGGCACCCTGCCCCGTGCTGATCGATGCGATGCGGGCGGACTCGAACTACCCGCCGCGGCGCGCAGTGGTCATCTGCACACAACGTGACCGGCATGCGCAGCGCTCACCCCACCAGGATGGCCCCATGCGTACCGTTGGCTTGCAACCTCGCAGCATGTATTACGGCACTCCCCTAGCGCTGATTGTCACGATCAACGAGGACGGTTCGGAAAATATCGTACCCATGTCGTTGTCATGGTCTTTGCGCGACAGGATCGTGATCGGCATGGGCAGCGCTTCACAGACGGTCGAGAACCTGTTGCGCCATCGCGAGTTCACGTTCAATCTCGCCAGCGCGGATATGTGGCGTCAGGTGGAAGCCCTTTCCTGCCTGACCAGCAAGCCGCAGGTCCCACCGCACAAGGCGGTCGAGATGCGTTACGAGCGCGACAAGTGATCGGCCGCTGGTCTCACGCGACGGCCGTCGGGCCTGATTCGCCCCGCGTGCGTCCAGGAGTGCCCCCTGCAAATGGGGCGGCGTAGGGCAGGGGCAGATGCACTTCATCGCAGACCGGCCCGAGGGTTTTGCCCTGATTGAAGCCCGTGTGCTGGGTGGGCGCATGAGTTTATCCTGGTTCCCGGTACCAAAGCGGTCGATCCCTCGCGATGGCTCCCGTTGATCTTCAGCTACCAGAGTTATCGCAGCCCGATGACGGAACTCGGCAGGATGAGACGGACGGTGCGCAAAGCGCAAGACGCTCCATACTTGCGCGCAGGTCCACTCCCAACATAACGCCTCCTGCCGTACTCACCCGCTGACGCGCTTGCCGCATCTGTCTCACCCGGCGCATTCAGTTTCGAGCGTTACTGCCGCATCGATCCGCGGATCTGCGCGCGTGTCGGATACATAAAGCAAGAACCGCACGACCGGCTCGCCCCCGCCCAGCGCGAATGTGGGGCCTTGGGGCACCAGTTCGATTCCCTTTTTCCGGTCCGGTAGAGCCGCATCGTGGCGGGCGCGGCAATACCGATCAATCGCCTGGATCCCGCGCGCGCGGCCTCGATAACCGCCGTTAGGAGCTCTTTCATCCTGTCTTTAGAGCTATCCGGTACTACAGTTAGCTATCCGGTACTACAGTTTCGCCTTGCGAAACAGCGACGCGCGAGAGCTCCCACACCTGCAGATCGCAAAGGTCCGCATCCTCGTCCGGCGCAAGCTTGGGCATGAGATACGGTCCGCGACGGTGGTCGGGAACAGTCTTGCGCAGCCCTGTACTTCCCCTTCAAGCGTCCGTAGCACCACGTAAACAAACGGTGTCGGCGTGATCGAATTTGTCCCACTCGCATTCGTCTGCCACGGTAACCATTGGCAGGTCCCACTTGAGCCGTTTGACGAAAACGTCATGCCGGAAGCGACTCAGCCGGACAAGCAGATCAGAATCGAACGACGCACGACAACCGATAAGGCTGTTCAAAATGCTTTGGCTCCTGGGAATTGGGCGATCGCCCCAAAGCTATCGGAACCGTGGCTTATTGCAACTGGCAGACCACATATAGCCCAACGCGTTACGCGTTGACGTACGCCTTGCCAGCTCAAGCGCAGAAGCGTATGCCCTACGTGCCAACATATTGGGTCGGGCCCACTGAACATCAATTCACGCGCCGTGCATTTTATCTGGATTCCTAGCCCAACGAAACGACCGTTGGCTCGTTCGAGCCGATTGATCGAGCACTTGCCGACCGAATCCTTGATGCGTCCCCGCCCCGCCGCCATGGTGCAGGCATCGAACTGCAGTCTTTGGTTGATCATGAAGTGACCGGATCATCCTACACATGACCTATCCCCGAGGCGACGGCGAGCAACTATCGAACAAGTACGCGATCAACCGCCACCGGTGCGATGTAATGGTACCGAAAGCAATGATGTAGTCCACGGTCAGAGGATAGTCGCCGTAAGTCAGACAGCGAAAATTAGAGGTCGTTTGGTAGCCGGATGAACTTCCCTTCGTCGTCGGCGCTGTTCATGGGCACGGCAACGCGTATGTCACCTGAGGCGTGCGATTCTCGTACGTAGCGACTTTACGGAAGCCCGATTGAGAGGCAGCCGCACATGCATCGTATCGCGAATATCGGAAAGCCAAACCGTATCATTGTGCATGTTGATGCAAGGCAAGTAGTGCAGCATGGTTGTCGTTATAACCAACGTTGATGCATCTCTCCTCACGAAGGGCTACGTAGCGTCAGGGCGAGTTCCTTAACGAGCGCCGAAGCATCCCCCCGGTACAACATGGCCACCGTCGTTGAGTTGTCGTTCCCCTCAAGCTGAATGAAACGCACGCCGGCGGGAGCGATCAAACGCATGCTCGCTGGCAGGAGCGCCACCCCCAGGCCCGCTTCGATAAGCGTTAGCTGCGTCGTCTTACGCGAAGTCATCCGGGCCGCACACGGGAAAAATCCGTTTCGCATACACAACTCCGCAACGCGAAAGCTAAGTCCGCCACGCTCAGCGTGGGGCAACGACACAAACGACTCCTCGCGGAGCATTGCAACGCTTACCTGCTCTATCCGTGCCAGTCGATGTCCGGTCGGCACAGCCAGCATCATCTGCTCCGTGCAGACCTCGTCGACCCGGGTACCAGCATACTGGATGTGAATCGGCAACCTCGCCAAGCCAATGTCACTGCGGCCTTCTTCAATGTCGGCACCCTGATGCTCCGACGACATCTGGGAAATCTCAACGGACACACCACTTCGGGCGTCCAGATAAGACTGAATCCGTTCCATGATCGGACTCGCGAGAGGTACCGAACTCGAGTGCAGCAGACGCACTACACCATGTTCACTTCGATCCGCGTGACGGGTCTGCACCAGTGTTTCATTCAGGCTGAAAAGCATGCGTTTTGCGCCATCGTAAAACGTCTTTCCAGCCGGCGTCAGTTCAAGACGCCCTGCCCCCCGCGTCAGCAGATTCACCTGCACCGATGTCTCGAGTTCCTTCACCTGTCGGCTCAGCGCTGACTGGGCGATAAACAACCTCTCGGCGGCAAGACTGAAACTACCCGCCTCGACAATTTCCACGAAGTAACGCAACTGCCGCATCGACACCATGGCCCATGCCTTTTTGAGATAAATCCTTGCCCATTTTATATTGTTCAATGCGCGGGCGCGCAGATATATTGGCCCGCGACTCTTGAACATTCTTGCGCTTTAATCTCCGGTCGAAATAGACACATGCATGGATTCGGCTTTGTGATCGCTCATCGATTAGCACTGACCAACCAGGCCCACAGGCAAGTCCTGTCGCCGTGTTCGTAAGCATTCGCACGCGCGACTCAAGCCAGGTTCGTTATCCAGGAAACAACAATCGGTGTCCGCATCAACCTCGCCTGAACCGATTACTTTTTACGAGTTAACTCATCGGGGAACTGACTGTGCCGTCGCAATTGCCTGTCTCGCATCTCTCCGTCATCTGGCTCGGTGTCGCGCTCTCATATGTCGTGTTTGGCATTGCAGGCTTCGGTACTGCACTGATAGCGAGTCCTGTCCTGGCGCAGTTCATGCCTGTATCCCATATCGTGCCGCTATTGGCGCTACTCGACTTCTTCGCGGCTATCACCAACCTGATGCGCGACGGTAGCAAGGCAGAAATCAGCGAACTCAAACGACTCGTGCCGCTGATGCTACTTGGGAGTGGCGCCGGCGCGTTGATCCTTCTGTACACGAAGCCGGACATCTTGTTGTTATTGCTGGGTGTATTCGTGATTGGCTATTCGATGTATGCCCTCAGTGGATACAAACCCGCAACCCGCTTCCCAGCCTCATTATCGGTGCCGTTCGGTCTGGTAGGTGGAGTCTTCAGCGCGCTGTTCGGCAGCGGCGGCTTCATCTATGCGATCTACCTGCAGAGCCGGCTCGAGAGCAAAGAGCGCATCCGGGTCACGCAAACCACCCTGATCGGACTCTCTACCTTGACCCGGTTGCTGATATTCCTTGTAGCAGGCGTATATGCGGACATCGGCATGCTGACACTTGCCGCGCTGCTCGCGCCCGGCATGTTTGCAGGGGTCTGGCTTGGTCGACATATCGCACTGAAACTTTCGCGAGAACAGTTCCTCCGTCTCGTGAACATGGTGATCTTCGTATCCGGCATTTTCCTGCTCATTCGGTACTTCGCGTCGTGAACCTCCGCCGAGCCTACCGCACTATACCGGCCGCTTTTTTGTTACCCAGCCCCATCATTGCCTGGAAACGCCCCAACTCGGAGGAACACATGACTCAAAGTGCATCAGCCGCAATGAAACTTGACGTTGCGGAAAAAAACGAGATGTTCACCGCTGCGGAATATCTCGAAAGTATCGATGACGGCCGCGAGATATTTATCTATGGCGAGAAGGTGAAATCGGTAAGCACGCATCCGGCCTTCCGTAACAGCACGAACTCGATTGCACGGCTCTACGACGCTCTGCACAATCCGGCATCGCGCGAGACGATGACGACGGTCGATCCGAATGGCTATCGCACCCACCGTTACTTCACGCCCGCGCACTCCTCTGACGACCTGCTCGGGGCGCGCGACGCGATTACATACTGGTCCCGCCTTTCGTACGGCTTCATGGGCCGCACCCCTGACTACAAGGCTGGCTTCACGGCCACGCTGCTCTCCGACCCCGACTTCTACGCCCCGTTCCGCGACAATGCAATACGGTGGTACGACCAGACCTCACGCAATGTGCTGTTCATAAATCATGTGCTGGTCAACCCGCCGGTAGGTCGTGCGAGAATGATCGACAGTATGCGTGACATCTATCTGCACGTGGAAAAGGAGCGCAACGATGGCATCATCGTCCGCGGCGCGAAGATGGTCGCAACCAGCGCAGCAATCTCCAACGCCACGTTCGTCGCACAGAACAGCGCGACGCAATACACCGAAGGCCGGGAGGAAGATTTCGCGCTGTGCTTCATTCTTCCAATGAATGCGCCGAATCTGAAAATCATCTGCCGCCGCTCTTACGAGGCCTCAGCATTGAGCCCTTTCGACAACCCATTGTCCAGCCGCTTCGATGAGAACGATTCGGTGCTCATTTTCGACGGCGTGCTCGTGCCATGGGAGAACGTACTGATCTACCGGAATATCCCCAAGGCGCGCAGCTTTTATTCCGCGTCTGGTTTTTTGAACCGGTATCCGCTGCAGTCCGGAACCCGTCTTGCCGTCAAGCTGGACTTTCTCTGTGGTGCGCTGATCAAACTGCTGGAATCGAATGGCACTTACGAGTTTCGCGGCGTTCGTACCAAGGTCGCTGAAGTTGTCGGCTGGCGCAACGCCATGTGGTTGCTAACCGAGGCGATGTGCCTTGCGCCGCAGCCACGCAGCGACGGCTCGGTCGTGCCGCGCCTTGAGGCCGCAGCTACCGTACGCTACTTCGGGACACAGATCATGTCGCATATCAAGCCGATCTTCGACACGATTCTTGGCGGCTCCCCCATCATGCAGGTCGCAAGCTACGCCGACCTCCAGAACTCCGAACTCCGCGGCCTTATCGACACGTATTTTCAGGGCACCGACTCGAGTGCAGAGGACCGGTTAAAGCTCGTCAAGCTTGTATGGGATGCGATTGGCAGTGAATTTGGCGGCCGCCACGAACTCTACGAGCACAACTATGCCGGCAACAACGAACAGGTACGGCTAGACATGCTGAACCATTCGACCGCCAGCGGCGCGATTGATCAGTGCAAGGCTCTGGTCGAACAATGCCTGTCTGACTATGGCGTCGATGGCTGGCGAAACCCGGTCTGGCAGTTCGGGGGCCCGCGCGAAGCGGTGCTCATCGACTGAATGTGGAGCTACCCGATCATGATCTATACAGGTAAGTGGGATCGCAGCGGCCTCGACTACCGGGCCCTGCATAATCAGTGGCACGTGGTCGCCCGTTCAAGTGAGGTGGAGAAGCAGAAGCCGTTGCCCGTACGCCTGCTCGGCGAGGACCTCGTACTATGGCGGGGCCCCGCCGGTATCAACGCCTGGAAAGACTATTGCGGGCACCGAGGTGCGAGGCTGTCGCTCGGCTGCGTGCGCGATGGCTCGATTGAATGCCCCTATCACGGCTGGCGGTACGCCGATTCCGGCAGGTGCGTGAAGGTCCCTGCACACCCGGATCAGGCGCCGCCTCAACAGCGGCTCGTGTTCCCGCATCGGGTTATCGAGCATTACGGTCTCGTCTGGGTAAGTCTCGGTCACCCGCCAGGGGACATACCACCGTTCCCCGAATGGAAGGACCCAGGCTTTCGGAAGGTGTATGCTGGCCCGTACCGGTACCGTGCGAATGCGTTGCGTTCGGTCGAGAATTTCCTCGATGCGTCGCACTTTCCGTTCGTGCACGCCAATCTGAACGGCGATCCCGACAATCCCGATCCCATAGCGGACTACGAGGTCACGAAAGACGTACACGGACTCAGAACGTCTGAAATTACCGTGTTCCAGCCGTATGGGGATCACCGCGGGATTCCGGTGACAGCACACTATACCTATCATGTGTTTCAGCCCACCACGGCGTACTTCACCAAAAAGACCGGCGTGACTGAACGCTTCTGCACGTTTCTGAATGCCACGCCCGTTGATGAAGACGAGACCGCGCTCCATCTCATCGTAGCAGTCAATTTCGGTGCCGAACTGACCGAGGCACAGATCCTTTCCCGCCAGGATCGCGTGTTCGAACAGGATCGCAAGATCGTCGAATCACAGCGCCCCCACCGCTTGCCACTCGACTTGCGTGAGGAGATGCACGTACGCAGTGACCGGCTCGCCGTCGAGTATCGCCGCTGGGTAAAGGCTCTCGGCGAGTCTGCGCCCGCATTCGATACCGGCGTCATTCCGGATCAGCCGGCATCGGCCGATCCGACAAGGAGTGCGACCTATGTTTGACCATTCAATCGATACCGCAAACCGAGACCCGATGTCGTCCCTCCCGGAGGCGACCGGCAATCTTTTGAGCGGACTCGCTGCACGCGAGTCGAATGCCCGAACTTACTCACGATCAATCGACCTCGTATTGACCAAGGGCGAAATCGCTGTAGTGTATGATAACGAGGGCAATCGCTATATCGACTGCCTGGCCTGTGCTGGAGCCTTACCGCTTGGACACAACCATCCTTATGTGATGGATCGTGTGACCCGGTTTCTCGCCTCAGGGCACATTCTGCAGGGCCTTGACATCGCCACGCCGGCAAAGATTGCATTCATCGATGAGCTATACCGCGTATTGCCGCCCGCTTTCGCCGAGCATGCCAAGGTCCAGTTCTGTGGGCCCAGCGGCGCCGATGCGGTCGAGGCTGCGATCAAGCTTTTCAAGACAGCAACCGGACGTCGGTCGATACTCGCGTTTCACGGTGCGTATCACGGCATGACAATGGGTGCGCTTAGCCTGATGGGCAATATCGGCCCCAAGCAGGCGGTGGCAGGCCACATGGCCGAGGTGTTTTTCCTGCCCTATCCGAATGCATACCGCTGTCCGTTCGGGGTCGGTGGCGGGGAAAGCGACACCTTCTCACTGTCTTACATCGAACACCTCCTCTCGGACCCCGAAAGCGGCATTACTTCGCCCGCCCTGATCATTCTCGAAGCGGTTCAAGGCGAAGGCGGGTGCATTCCTGCCAGCACCGGCTGGCTCGGAGGACTTGCCGGGCTGGCTGCGCGCCACGGAATTCCATTGGTCATCGACGAAGTGCAGACCGGCTTTGGGCGTACCGGTTCGATGTTCGCGTATGAACACGCCGGTATCGTGCCCGACGCCATCGTCATGTCAAAGGCAGTAGGAGGCGGGTTTCCACTCGCGCTCATCGCCTATCATCGTCAGTATGATCAGTGGAAGCCAGGAGCCCATGCCGGCACATTCCGCGGCAACCAGATCGCCCTCGTATCGGGCGCGGCCACGCTCCACTACCTGCGTGAGCACGATGTCCCAGCAGCGGTTGCCCGGCTCGGCGTGAAGCTGCGCGCCGGACTTGAAGTCCTCAAGCAACGCTACAAATGCATCGGTGACGTGCGTGGCCGAGGCCTGATGCTGGGCGTCGAGATCGTCGCCCCTGATCAGCAGCCGTGTGATTCGCGTCGCCTACCGTCTGCCGATGGCGCGCTGGCCCATCGCATCAAGCGCGCATGTCTGAAGCACGGAATGATCATCGAGACGGGTGGACGTCACGGTGCCGTACTGCGGCTGCTGCCCCCGCTCGTCATCACCGACGCCCAGGTAGATGAAATCCTGGAACGGCTCAACCTGGCTTTTGCAAGCTGTACGTCGCCTGCAAGTCCGGGGGTTCCTACCAGCCGCGTGGAGGCGCTATGACACGCGCTTCGTCCCGGTCGCCGGTATATTCACCACCATTTCTTGACGTCATCAGCATAGGCTTCGGGCCTGCAAATATCGCGCTTGCGGTTGCATTCGAGGAACTGACCAAAGATCTCCATGTGCAGTTCCTCGAAAAGCGCAGCGCGCCTGGCTGGCAGGAAGGCATGCTGCTGGAGAACTCGGACATCCAGAACCATCCACTACGCGACCTCGTCACACCACGCAATCCGCGCAGCCGCTACACGTTTACCAACTTCCTGTTCGAAAACGACCGTCTTTTCGAGCACCTGAACCTCGGCCTCGCTTATCCTCTGCGCATCGAATATGAGCAATATGTGCGCTGGGTAGCAGGCTTTTTCGCTCACCAGGTCCAGTACGGTGTCGAGGTGAGCGCAATAGAACCCGTAATCGGACGGGGTACGAATATGCCAGAAGGCTATGTGGTACGCGACAAATCCGGGCGCGAATGGCACGCCCGCTCAGTGGTAGTTGCACCGGGCCGCACGCCCAATGTGCCAGTCGTGTTCAACGGCCTTGACAGCGAACGCATTGTTCATCTGTGCGACTATCTATTCGCCCTCGACCGGGTCCGTCAGCGCAAGTGCAACCCTCGCATCGCCGTCGTTGGCGGCAGCCAGAGCGCCGTTGAAATTCTGTTGCATGCGCACGACCTTGGCGTGTGCGAAAAGGTCGTGGGAATCACCCGCAACTTTGGGATCCGCCAGAAAGATACGAGCCCTTTTTCCGATGAAGTCTACTTCCCGCAATTCGTGCAGACGTTCTATTTCGGGAACGACAAGACGAAACAGCGCCTGCGTGCCGAGCTCGAGCTGACCAACTATTCGTCGGCTGACAAGGATGTTGTCGACGCACTCTACGTCAAGCTCTATGCAGAGCGGATTCTGCGGCGAAACACGCTAGCGGTGTACAGGAATACCGAAGTGGAAAGCGTCAACGCGGACGAGCGCGGCATACATCTGGGACTGCATGAAACAATCACCGGCGGCAGGACGTCGGAGTCCTTCGATCTGGTGGTCCTCGCCACAGGCTTCCTTGACATCGGCCAGGGCGCGAAGCGCGAGCCATATCCTGGGCTGCTGAACGGGATCTCGTCGCTGCTTGATCTGGGCCGCGGCTACCTGAAGGTTTCGATCGACTACCGCGTCCAGCTGGCCGGGCAATCTGAACACGCCGCGCCCATCTACCTGAACGGCCTTTGCGAGTCGTCGCATGGCATGGGCGACTCGGGCTCCTTCAGCCTGCTATCCCTGCGCTCCGCGGCGATTGTCCAATCGCTTGCAGAGCAACTTGCGCGGATTCCTTCCCGAAACACCCGTGCCCAGGATCCCGATCATGATCTCGTTAGCGGCGCTGCTGGCTGAGCCTTCCGGCTGGGCGCCAGTCACACTGGTTCCGGTGGAATCGCAGGCCTGTTCAACGCTCCATGACACAGTCTATGACGTTGTCATCGGCGGCGCTGGCATCACCGGGCTGACCGCAGCCATCCATGCCGCGCGGCGTGGTATGCAGGTCGCAGTGCTCGAAGCAGGGCAGCCCGGGACCAGTGCCTCCGGACGCAACTCAGATTTTGTCATTCCGGCGCTAAGCCGCGCCGGCCGGCCCGAACTCGAGCATGCCTGGGGCGCAGCCCGCGCTGCTGCATTCTGCGGCAGCCTGAGTGAGACGCCCAACGAACTCTTCGGATTTGTCCGAAAGGAAGGACTGAGCTGCAGCGCCTGCCAAAACGGCTGGCTTCAGCCCGACCAACTCGACGCGAGCGATCCGCTCTGGCTCACGTGGCTGCAGGCACTGCACGCCGGCGAGGTGAAGGCTCGCATCATCAAGCGCGACGAGCTGAACATGCTCACCGGAAGCACACACTATCCAGCAGCACTTTACCTGCCCGAAGACGGACAGATTGACCCCCTTGCCTTCACCCGCGGCCTGGCTGCAACCTGCAAGCGGCTCGGATGCATGCTCATGGAGGGCTGCGTATTGCTCGACCTGCCACGCGAGCAACTGCATCGACACGTGCGACTGGAGACCTCCCACGGCCCCGTGTTCACGTGCCGTGCGATCCTGGCGACCAACGCCACCAGCTGCCATGGTGCGGGCAAGCTCGCAACAGCTGCAATGCTGTTCGCACTCTTGCTCGCCTCTTACGACCTGCCCCGCACCGGCGCCGAAGAGGTACTGCAGCAGAACGTGCCCCTGTCCGATTCAAGTCGCGACATGTGGTTCTTTCGACGCCTGGACAGCACTCGCCTCATCACCGGCCTGCTTCCGACTACAAGCCGTCTTTCGCGCGAACTGATTGATATAACCTTGAGGCAGCGGATCGAGCGTGTGTTCGGCATCGCACTGGCACGGCTGTCCGCCCTGTGGGCAGGGCCCATCGGAATCACACCGCGAGGATTGCCACGCCTGCTCCAACTGGCACCAAACGTGCTCGGCTGGACGGGTTGTAACGGTCGGGGTATCGCACGGTCCTTTCCGATGAGACGCTGGCTTGCGGCTCTTGCCGCCGATGCGCCCGCTGAATCTGTATCTGTACCCGTGCCGTTGCAGTCGCTGCGCCGTGTTCATGCCCCGCGCATTGGCGTATGGATCACGCGGAAGCTGGTCGCTGCCGAAAGGCAGCGACGCGTGAAGGAGAGCCGGAGAGGCGCGTCAGTGGCAGGCGGTCACGCAGTGGCATCTACCACGAACACGCCTTAACTTCTATGACACCAATGACCCGACGATGCTGACCGAAACCGATGCCCCCACCCAGGCGCTCGCGCCGTTTCACTATGACGTTTACCGGTTCAACGACCCGGAGCGGATCGACGCCATCGTCGACAGCTTTCCACTAGCACTCGTCGTCAGCGCGAACGGTGCGCAATCACATGCAAGTCATGTTCCGCTGCTGCGCGTCGCCGGCTCGCGTGATCTGTTCGGCCATGTCGACGCAGCTAATCCCCAGTTCTCGGAGCCCAATCGCATTCGGGCGAGGATCGTGTTCATCGGACCCGACAGTTACATTCCGCCAGAGGCCTATGTCACGCGTCAGCTGCCTACCTGGAACTATGTATCCGTACACGTGACGGGGCTGATCGATGTGGTGGACGATCCGGCCCGCAAGCTCGAAGTCCTTCGTGAGACCGCTGCCCGGTTACAGCCAGAGGATGTGCCCTACCAGTTCGATCCACTGGATGAGCGCGTCGAACGTTTCGCGCCGCACGTACTCGCTCTACGCGTAACCGTTGAATATGAGGAGGCGCGAATCAAGCTCTCGCAAGACAAGAGTCTGGCCGACCAGCATGCCGCGTTTGAGTATCTGCTGATGAACCGCGCACACAGCCCCCGACCGCTACTCGAAACCTTCCTGTCACCCGCGGAGTTAAAGGTCCATGATTGAAGAAACCGACGTCGTCGGCGCGCTGGAGGATCGGTCGATTGTGCCCGACTCAAGCCAGCGCCAGGCCATCTCCGCGCTGGTGCTGTTGCTTAACGCCCGTCCGTGGCGCAAGTGGGCGGGGAAGTCGCGCGCGAGACAGGGTGTCTATTGCTATGGGCTACCGGGGCGCGGCAAGAGCCTCATTGTCGACACCGTATACGGACTGGCCAATTGCCAGAAGCATCGCATTCACTTTCATGAGTTCCTTCGTGAGATGAACCGGCGTCTGGTCATGGAAGCTCGCGGCGACGCCCGGCTCGGATCAGTTGCGCGAGCCTGGCTTGACGGCGTCGAACTGCTCTGCTTCGACGAATTCCACGTGCATGACATCGCCGATGCGTTTCTGATTGGACGCTTTCTCGACACCGCCCTCGAACTGGGTACTCGCATTGTGCTGACGTCGAACTATGCCCCGCAAGGCTTGTTGCCAAACCCCGAATTTCATGAGCGCATCCAGCCCATGATCGATCGTATCGAGCGACACTTCACATTGATCCATTTCGACGGCGTGCTCGACTATCGTTTTACGGGGCTACAGACCGCACTCCCCCGCTTTTTCTCACCGCTCGACGCCGCTACTGCAGACAAACTTCGGACCGTTTTCCTGCGGCTCGAAAACAATGACGCTGTGCACGAGCAAAGCCTGACGGTAGCGGGCAGGCGGTTAAATGTACGCGCCGCCGGTCGTCTGGCCTTGTGGGCAGATTTTGCGGAACTCTGTGTAGGGAATCGCTCATACCTTGACTATCTCGCGCTGGTAGAACGATGGCCCTGCCTTGTCATCGACCAGTTAACCCATGGTTTACTGACCAACTCTCAAACGCTGCAGCGATTCATCTGGCTGGTCGACATCTTTTACGACCACAAACGCGCGCTGTTCATCGCGTCGGACGTGCCTGTGGAAACAGCCCTTGATGGACTGGAAGGAGCACATGATCTGTCGCGCACGCTAAGCCGACTCGCCGAGATGCAGTCGCGCTCTTACCCGGATCCTCTCGACAGGCTTCCCAATCACACTGAGGTTACGATATGCCCATCGTGAAAATAGAAGAGCGCGGTCCTCGTGCGACGTCGGACAAGGCTGATCTCATGCGCTTAGTTTTCCACGCGCTGAAAGATACGCTAGGCGTAAGCGACGAGGAATTGCAGGGACGGTACAGTTGCTTCACCGCCGCCGACTTCTTTGCGCCGGGAGGTTGCGAAACTTCCCTCCTCATCGAGATCACGCTCTTTGCCGGGCGTTCGCTTGATGCCAAACGGCGCCTTTACATGCAACTCGCGCACGATATCTCACGCCAGCGCGGAATCGACCCCGCGCACGTCATGGTACTGCTGCGTGAAGAACCCTTTGACAACTGGGGAATGCGTGGCGGTCATGCAGCAACTGACCTCACGTTCGACTATGCCATCGCAATATGAGCAGGACGATGCCAGACCGCGACCTTGCGACCGCTACAGAAAGCGCCATCAGCTCAAAGGCGGACGCCTGCTTTCTGGACCCAGCTCCCCGATCTTTTTTGGCCCTTCAGATTTTGTATCGCTACCCGGACAGTTCGAGTACGAACGGCGCGCTGCCATCTCCCACATTTCCGCTACCGACCGCCAGGATAGTAGTCCGCGGGGACAACCAACTTTCCCTGATCTGTACCGCTGATCCGCTGATCGCAGACTTCTCGGCTTACCCACACTGTGGCGTCACATGGAAGCGCTCAAGCGCTCTCCAGGGAACGACGGAGCAAGGCTGCCTGGCAAGCATCGCAAAACTCACGTCAGGCGTTGTCATGCTCGCGAGACGGGACTGCTGTGTCGGAATAACGGTAAGGCGGAAGATGATGCCCTACCTTGATGTGATTAAAGCCCGGTTGCTCCCGAATCAACACGTATGTATATATATTCGAGCGGCGCACCGATTGTCTCGTGGACCACGCGAGTGATCTCTTGCGCCAACGCACGCTTTTGTTGCTCCGTAAGTCTTCCCGGATATCGCATTGAGAATAACTGGCATGTTGCCTCCTGGTATCGCTGACCAATGCGATCCGTGAGCGTTACTGATGCCTGTTGGTTCTCAGCGTAAGCATTGAATGAACCGTTCCCTGCCTGTCGTAGAAGATGCAATTATCGCTACGACGGACACGAGTGACCGACTCTGTCCCAAACAG
>CALNPU010000041.1 GCA_940588625.1 uncultured Caballeronia sp. | reverse complement strand
CCGATGCCGCGTTCATGGCATCACGTCGAACCGCACGTCGCCGGATTTGCGCGGCTCCCGACCGCCATCGACACGCGCTCGCTCTCGTTCGGATCGAGTTTGCCGGCGGGATATCGCGCAGGACTTTACGGATCGGATAGCGATACTGACGCTCCAGCAGCACGTGGCCGTCGTCGAACATCGACAGGATCACCACGGCGCCCGGATGTTCGACGAACTCGCGCGTGGCGTGCTTGCCGTCGGGCAGTTTGGTCGTATCGATCTTGAGCGTGAGGAACTTGCCCTGATGGAGCAACTTGCTCTCGACCGTCTTCTCGATCAAGCCATCGTCGAAATCAGGGAACTCGATATATGTGGGTCAGCCATCGTGCGTGCACCTTGAAGGAAACGCGCGCGAGTTACGCGCGAGGATCAAGCCACGACGGCCGTCGCCGTCAGCGGCGCTTGACGAGATATTGGAACGTGAAGCCAGGGAACGCGAGCACCAGGAACAAGCTGAAGGTCACGGCATAAAACTGCCAGCCCTGCTCGAAGCGGTTGCCCGCACGCGCCTCAAGCATAAAGCCGAGCGTGCCCACAATAAAATAAAGCACAATTATTTCCCCGATGCGAATCCAGGCGCTTTTCTTTGCCGCCTTGAGCAGGATAACGGAGAAAAGACGCTGATTCGCGAACGGAAGGTTGGCGCCGACCAGCGCCAACAACACAATAAACCAGCCAGCTGCCGACATTACAACTGAAACGGCAAGGTGTGCGAGATCGCAGCCAGGCAAGCGTTCATCAGCGGACCGGGGAGAATGCCAAGCACCAGCACCGCCAGACCGTTGAACGCGAGCAGCGCGCGCTTGAGGTTGTCCGCGATGATCGGCGACGCATCGGTCGGTGCATCGAAATACATCAGCTTGATGATACGCAAGTAGTAGAACGCACCCACCAGCGACGACAGCACCGCCAGCACAGCAAGCCACGTCAAGCCGGCGTTCATGGTGGCCTCGAGCACGGCGAGCTTCGCGTAGAACCCGACCATTGGCGGAATGCCGGCGAGCGAGAACATCATGATCATCATCACGAACGCGAACACCGGGCTACGCTGGTTCAGGCCCTTGAAGTCGTCGAGCGTTTCGGCTTCGAGATCCTTGCGTGCCAGCAGCATGACTACACCGAAGGTGCCAAGCGTGGTTAGCAAATAAATGATGCTGTAGAACATGGCCGAGCTATACGCGTTTGCTGCGCCATCAGCCTTGCCGTCAACCACCCCTGCCAGCATGCCCAGCAGCACGAAGCCCATGTTCGAGATAGCCGAGTACGCCAGCATCCGCTTGATGTTCTTTTGCACAATACCGGTCACGTTACCCACGATGAGCGACAACGCGGCTAGGATCACCAGCATCTCTTGCCAGTCCACCGTCAGCGGCAGCAGCGCCATCACCAGGAAACGCAGACCCCACGCAAACGCCGCGGCCTTCGGACCACCGCCGGTGAGCAGCGTCATCGCGGTCGGTGCACCTTGGTACACGTCAGGCACCCACATGTGGAACGGCACCGCGCCCATCTTAAACGCCACACCCGCCACCACGAAGATCACGCCGAACAAGAGGACTGCGTCGTTGATGCGGCCGGTTGCGATCGCCTTTGCGACTTCATTCAGTTCGAGCGAGCCGGTTGCGCCGTACAGCATCGAGATGCCGTAGAGCAGGAAACCCGAAGCCAGCGCACCGAGTACGTAGTACTTCATCGCGGATTCGTTGGCTTGCGGCGAGTCCTTGCGCAACGCGGTCACCGCGTACAACGACAGCGACATCAGTTCCAGGCCTAGGAACAGCGTCAGGAAGTTGTTGCCCGAAATCATCACGCACTGGCCGAGCAGCGAGAACAAGCCGAGCAGGAAGAAATCGCCGCGGAACAGGTCGCGATCTTCAAGATACTTGCGCGAATAGACGATCGATACCGCAAAGCCGAGCGTCACGACCGCTTTCATTGTGCTCGCAAACGGGTCGACCACGTACATGTGCGTGAAGTAGTAATGCGGCGTGGGATCGAGCGCCTGGAAGGCGAACCATACACCGACCACAATGGCCGACACAACCGAAATCAGATAGGTCGAGTGACAGCTCTTCGCACCGAAGATAGTGTCGTTCAACCAGGCCACGACGACCATCAGCATCAACAGTCCATCGGGTAACAGGGCACTCATGGGGGCGTTTTGCATGATCTTTTAATTCTTCCGCACGCGTTACTGAGCCAGCGGCAATTTGAACTGCGCGACGTGGGAGAGGAGATTTTCTACGGATGCGTGCATCACGTCGGTGAACGGCTTCGGATACAGGCCCATGTACAGCGTGAATACGGCAAGCACGGCGAATATGAAGAATTCGCGCTTGTTGATGTCTTTCAGCTTCGCCACGTGATCGTTCGCTACCGCGCCGAAGTGCACGCGCTTGTACATCCACAGCGTGTAAGCCGCGCCGAGAATCAGCGTGAAGGTAGCCAGGAAACCGATCCAGAAGTTAAACTTCACGGCAGCCAGGATCACCATGAATTCACCAACGAAACCCGAGGTACCCGGCAAGCCGCAGTTGGCCATCGCGAACAACATGGCGAATGCGGCGAACTTCGGCATGACGTTCACCACACCGCCGTAGTCGGCGATCCGGCGCGAATGCATGCGGTCATATAGCACGCCGATACACAGGAACATGGCGCCCGAGACGAAGCCGTGCGAGATCATCTGGATGATCGCGCCTTCCATGCCGAGAGTGCTGAAGATGAAGAAGCCGAGAGTGACGAAGCCCATGTGCGCAATCGACGAATATGCCACCAGCTTCTTCATGTCTTCCTGTACCAGCGCCACGAAGCCAATATAGATCACCGCGATCAAGGACAACGTGATCACCACCGGCGCCAGGAAATGGCTGGCATCCGGCGCAATAGGCAGCGAGAAGCGGATGAAACCATACGCGCCCAGCTTCAGCATGATCGCGGCCAGCACGACCGAGCCGCCCGTCGGTGCCTCAACGTGGGCGTCAGGCAACCACGTGTGGACCGGCCACATAGGCACCTTCACGGCGAAGGCCAGGAAGAATGCGATGAACAGTAGGATCTGCGGCGTGAACCCGATCTTCAGGGCATGCCACGTAGCAATCTCGAACGTGTGCGTCTGCGTGTAGAGATACAGCAACGCGATCAGCAGCAACAGCGAGCCCATCAGCGTGTACAGGAAGAACTTGAACGCGGCATACACGCGGTTCGCGCCACCCCACACGCCGATGATGATGTACATCGGGATCAGCGTCGCTTCGAAGAAGACGTAGAACAACATGCCGTCGGCGGTCGAGAACACGCCGATCATCAGGCCCGACAGAATCAGGAACGCGGCCATGTATTGCGCCACGCGCACCGTGATGATTTCCCACACGCTGATGATCGTGATCACCATGATCAGCGCGGTCAACACGACAAACCACATGGAGAGGCCGTCGACGCCAAGGTGATACGAGATGTTGAAGCGTTCGATCCAGACCGACTTCTCTTCGAACTGTAACGCGGCCGAAGAGTGGTCGAAGCCGGTAATCAGGGGGATGGTGACGATCAGTCCAAGAATCGAGCCGATCAGCGCAAGCCAGCGCGACGGGCCCGGATTGCTGTCATTGCCTATTGCCAGTACAAGGATGCCGACAATGATCGGCAACCAGATTGCAAGACTAAGAATGGGTAAAGAGTGCATAGATCGGTGTCTCCGCCTTATTTGCCGCCGAGCATTACAAACAGGGTCAAGAGCCCCAACATGCCAATGATCATGGCGAACGCGTAGTGATAGATGTAACCGGATTGAAGGAAGCGAATCACACCGGCAAACCAGCCGACGAACTTCGCGAGGCCATTGACGATACCGTCGATAACGGCAACATCACCCTCTTTCCAGAGTCCGCGGCCAATGGCGACCGCGCCCTTTGCAAATACGACGTCGTTGATCTTGTCGAGGTAGTACTTGTTGTCGAGCAAGTTATAGATCGGCAGGAAGCGTTGCTTGATCACGCCCGGCAGATCCGTACGCTTCCAGTACAGGAACCACGACACCACCACGCCCGCGAGCGCCAGCCACACCGGAAGACCCGCCACCGAATGCAGGCCCATCGCGAACCAACCCCGGAATTCCTTGCTCATCTCGTGCAACGCAGGATGGTTCTCACCGATGGCGATAACTCGGTCGAACACCACGCCGTGCGCGAAGAAGTCGCCGAACAGCATCGGGCCGATCGCAATCGCACCGATAATCACCGACGGAATTGCCAGCAGGATTAGCGGAAGAGTAATGACCCATGGCGTTTCGTGCGGAACATGCACGTGGTCATGACTATGCCCATGATCGTCATGGCCGTGTGCATCGTGACCATGCGAGTCGTGCGCGTGCGCCGCGGCTTCGATTGCCATCGGGCTTTCCGGATGCTTCGGACCACGGAAGCGCTCCTTGCCGTGGAACACCATGAAGTACATGCGGAATGAGTACAGCGCAGTCACGAACACGCTTGCGACCACCGCTAAGTACGCGAAGCCCGAACCCGGAAGGTGCGACAGCTTCACGGCGTCGATGATCGAATCCTTCGAATAGAAACCGGCGAAGAACGGCGCGCCAATCAGCGCGAGCGAACCGATAAGCGAAGTGATCCACGTGATCGGCATGTATTTACGCAGGCCGCCCATGTTGCACATGTCCTGGTCGTGGTGCATGCCAATGATCACCGAGCCCGCGCCAAGGAACAGCAGCGCTTTAAAGAACGCGTGCGTCGCCAGGTGAAACACTGCCACCGGGTAAACGGAGACGCCGAGCGCCACCGTCATATAACCAAGCTGCGAGAGCGTGGAGTAAGCCACCACGCGCTTGATGTCGTTCTGCACCACACCAAGAAAGCCCATGAACAGCGCCGTGATCGCGCCGATCACCGTCACGAACGACAACGCCGAATCCGACAATTCGAACAGCGGTGACATCCGCGTGACCATGAAAATACCGGCTGTCACCATGGTTGCCGCGTGAATCAGCGCCGAGATCGGTGTCGGGCCTTCCATGGAGTCTGGCAGCCACACGTGCAGCGGGAACTGCGCCGACTTACCCATCGCGCCGATGAACAGGCAGATACAGGCAACGGTCAGCAAACCCCAGTCGGTGCCCGGGAACGTCATGGCGGCCAGCGCGGTACGGTGAGCGAACACATCGCCGTAGTTGAGCGAACCGGCAAACGCCAGCAACAAGCCAATGCCTAGCAGGAATCCGAAGTCGCCCACGCGGTTCACGATGAACGCCTTCATGTTCGCGTAGATGGCCATCGGACGCGTGAAGTAGAAGCCGACCAGCAAATACGATACCAGGCCCACCGCTTCCCAGCCGAAGAACAACTGCAGGAAGTTGTTGCTCATCACGAGCATCAGCATGGAGAACGTAAAGAGCGAGATGTACGAGAAGAAGCGCTCGTAGCCCATCTCTTCGTTGGCCATGTAGCCGATCGTATAGATTTGCACCATCAGCGAGACGAAGGTGACAATCACCATCATCATGGCGGTGAGCGAGTCGACCAGGAAACCGATCTCCATCTTGAGCGGACCGACCGTCAGCCATTCGTAGATGGTCGCGTTGAAGCTTGCGCCCTGCACCGCGTCGAGGAAGACGATGCAGGAGAGCACGAACGAGATCATCACGCCGAGGATCGTGATGCGATGCGAGCTCTTGCGCCCGATCTTCCAGCCGAACAGCCCCGCGATCAGCGAGCCGGCAAGCGGCGCCAGCGGAATCGCGAGCAGAAGGTTTTCATTGAGTGTCGTAGACATAGCTGTCTTGCCGGAAATTAACCTTTGAGCTGATCGACGTCTTCGACGTTGATCGTGTCGAGACTGCGGAACAACGTGACCAGGATGGCGAGGCCGATTGCTGCTTCAGCCGCCGCGACCGTCAGCACGAAGAACACAAAAATCTGTCCGTGGATGTCGCCGAGATAGTGCGAGAAGGCGACGAAGTTCGTGTTGACCGCCAACAGCATCAGTTCGATTGCCATCAGGATGATGATCACGTTACGTCGATTCAGAAAAATGCCGACGATGCTGATCGCGAACAGGATCGCGCCAAGCACAAGGTAATGGGCAAGACTCAACATGGTTATTTATCTCCTCAGCCTTTGTTGTCGACCGTACCGGCACCTGCATTGCCGGTCACGGGCGGATGGTCGTGGCGTCCAGCGCTTCTTTCTCGGACTTCATCTTGACGATCCGCACGCGATCTTGCGCACGCACCTTGACCTGGTCGCTGATGCGCTGGCGCTTGCTATCCTTCTTCTCGCGAACAGTCAGCGAAATGGCAGCAATGATTGCCACCAGCAGGATCAGGCCGGCGATTTCAAACGCGAAGATGTAGTCGGTGTAGATGACCTTGCCGATCAGGTGCGAGTTCGACATCACCGCACTGCCCGCCGCCACGTTACCGAGCATCGGGTCGCGAACCGGCGTGATGGTCGCACCGTAGCCGTGCCACAGGATCAGCGCAGTTTCAATGATGATGATCGCGCCCACGATGCTGGCTATAGGCACGAACTTCTTGAAATCGCCATGCAGCACGTCGAGGTTGATGTCCAGCATCATCACCACGAACAGGAACAGCACCATCACCGCGCCGACGTAGACGAGAACCAGCAGAATGGCGAGGAATTCGGCTTCAAGCAGCATCCAGATCGCGGCCGCGTTGAAGAACGCGAGCACGAGGAACAAGGTGGACGCCACCGGATTGCGCGAAGCGATCACCTTCAACGCCGACACAACCAGTAGCAGCGCGAAGATGTAAAACAGTACGGTCGTGAATTCCATGATTACCGGTTTATCGTTAGGCTTTGTGTTTTGACACAAGCGCGCCGTGTCGCGTTTTTCAAGAACGCAACCTACAACCTTGGCGCGCGGGCCGGAACAGCAGGTCAATTCAAATGCAGGAACAGCAAGGAGCGCGGCGGTATTTTGTCTGCTCTGCCCCGCTTTGCTTTACTGCGTTTTACTGATAAGGAGCATCAGCCGCCTTCGCAGCGGCAATCTCTGTTTCATAACGGTCACCCACTGCGAGCAGCATGTCTTTCGTGAAATACAGGTCGCCGCGCTTCTCGCCGTGATACTCGAGGATGTGCGTTTCGACGATCGAATCGACCGGGCAGCTTTCTTCGCAGAAACCGCAAAAGATGCACTTGGTCAGGTCGATGTCGTAGCGCGTGGTGCGGCGTGTGTTGTCAGCGCGCGTTTCCGATTCGATCGTGATGGCGAGCGCGGGGCACACGGCCTCGCACAGCTTGCATGCGATGCAGCGCTCTTCGCCATTTTCGTATCGGCGCAATGCATGCAGGCCACGGAAACGCGGGGAAATAGGCGTCTTCTCTTCCGGGAACTGAACAGTCACCTTGCGCTGGAACAGATAACTGCCTGTCAGCGCCAGACCCTTCAGCAACTCGGTCAGGAAAAACGTTTTGAAGAAATTCTGTAATGCGTTCATGGTTATTTCATCTGCCCATTATTCCCAGATGTTCAGCGGCGACATGATCCAGAACCCGACCACGACCACCCACACCACCGACACCGGCAGAAAGATTTTCCAGCCGAGACGCATGATCTGGTCGTAGCGATAACGCGGGAATGTCGCACGGGCCCAGATGAACACCGACAGCAGGAAGAAGATCTTCAGCACGAACCAGAAAATGCCCGGGATGAAGGACAGGAAACCGAACGGTGTACTCCAGCCGCCAAGGAACAGCGTGGTTGCGATCGCCGAAATCACGATCATGTTGATGTATTCAGCCAGGAAGAACAGCGCGAACGCCATGCCCGAATAATCGATCATGTGACCCGCGACAATCTCCGACTCGCCTTCCACCACGTCGAACGGGTGACGGTTCGTTTCAGCAATGCCCGAGACGAAGTACACAACGAACATGGGCAGCAGCGGCAGCCAGTTCCACGAGAGAAAGTTGATGCCCCAGCTGGCGAAGATGCCCTGTTCCTGCGACACCACGATGGCCGACATATTCAGGCTGCCGGTCACCATCAGCACGACCACGAGCGCGAAACCCATCGAGATTTCGTACGACACCATCTGAGCTGCCGCGCGCATCGCGCCAAGGAATGCGTACTTCGAGTTCGACGCCCAGCCGGCGAGAATCACGCCGTACACACCGACGGACGAAATCGCCATTACGTAGAGCAGACCGGCATTGATGTCGCCGAGCACCGCTTTCGCCTGGAACGGAATCACCGCCCACACCGTGAACGCGGGCACCACGGTCATGATTGGCGCGATCAGGTAGATCCAGCGGCTTGCCTGCGTCGGTTGAATCACCTCTTTCAGCAACAGCTTCAGCACGTCGGCGATCGGCTGCAACAGACCGAGCGGACCCACGCGATTCGGCCCGAGGCGCACGTGCATCCAGCCGATGAGCTTGCGTTCCCACAGAATCAGGTACGCCACGCACAGCAGGATCACTACCGAGACCACGAGAATGCGGACTAACGCCCACACCGTCGGCCAGGGGACGCCGAGAATCTGCGTCCCGCCTGCGTTGATCGTATCGAACAAGCCCATTTACGCCTTCTCCACTACCAGTTCACCGAACAGAGCCCCGAGCGCTGCACCGGCCGACGTTCCGGTCGATACACGCACCACGCTTTCCGCCAGGTTCGCGTCGCGAACTGCCGGCAGGACCACCGCGAGATCACCTTGGACGACACGCACTGCGTCGCCGTTTTTCAGACCGAGTTTCTCGAACAGCGACGTCGGCAACCCAACCACGTTTGCGTCGCGCGCAGCAGCCGTCAGATGCAGCGATTCAGCGCGGCGCGACAATGCGTCGGCGTGATAGATCGGCGTGTCGGCGAGGCGTTCGTAGCTGCCTTCCTTAGGCGTGGCCGCTTTCGCAACAGCCTTGATCGCCACGGTCGTCTTGTTCGACAGACGCGCCGTCAGATCGCCCGTGCCCAATGCGGCGTCGCGGACTTCTTCGGCTGTATCGAATTCGAAACCCTTCAGGCCGAGGATGCTGCCCAGCACGCGCAGCACCTTCCAGCCCGGACGTGTTTCGCCCAACGGACGCACCACGCCGTTAAACGTCTGCGCGGTACCTTCAGCATTGATGAACGTGCCCGACGTTTCCGTGAACGGCGCGATCGGCAGCAGCACGTCGGCATAATCGGCGCCATGTTTGAATGCCGACAACGCGACAACCATTTCCGCCTGCTTCAATGCGGCGAACGCCTGGGCGGGGTTGGCGGTATCGAATGCGGGTTCCACGTTGAACAGCACATAACCCTTGCGCGGTTGCTCGAATATTTCACGTGCGTTCAGTCCGCCCTCGCCCGGCAGTGCATCGACAAGATGTGCGCCAACCGTATTGGCCGCTTCCGTCAGGTAACCCAGCGTAGCGCCCGTGTTGTCCGCGATCCACTGGCATACAGCCTGGATCTGCGCAAACTGGGAATGCTGAACCGCGCTGTTGCCGAGCAGCACCAGCCGCTGGTCACCTGCCGACAACGACGCTGCGATGTCTTTTGCGGCAGCCGACGCTTCATGTCCTGCGAACGCTTCCGGCACTGCGACGCCCCGTACTTCGGCCACCGCTGCAGCCAGACTGCCGAGGCGGTAGAGCCATTCCGACGACGCCGCGACCACGCGGTGCGCAGCCGGGATCAGCGAGTCATCATTCGTCGCGTTCAGGAGCGTGAGCTTCGCACCGCCCTTGGCTGCTTGACGCAGACGGGCAGCGAACAGCGGATGATCGCGACGCAGAAACGAACCGACCACAAACGCCGTGTCGATATTCGTCAGGTCTGCGATCTTCACGCCAAGCCACGGCGCGCTATCCGACACCAGCGCCGAGAAGTCGCTCTGACGCAGACGGAAGTCGACGTTCGGCGTACCCACGCCTTCGGCGAATTGCTTCAGCAGATACAGTTCTTCGACGGTACTATGCGGCGTAGCCAGGGCAGCGATCTGATTCGCGCCGTGATCAGCCGTAATGCCCTTGATACCCTTCGCCACGTATTCCAGCGCCGTCTGCCAGTCGGTTTCGAGCCACTTGCCGCTTTGCTTCAACATGGGCTGCGTGAGACGTTCGTCGCTGTTCAGCGCTTCATACGAGAAGCGATCCTTGTCCGAGATCCAGCATTCGTTGATGGCTTCGTTTTCCATCGGCAAAACGCGCATCACGCGGTTGTTCTTCACTTGCACGACCAGGTTCGCGCCGACGGAATCGTGCGGGCTGATCGACTTGCGGCGCGACAACTCCCACGTACGAGCGCTGTAGCGGAATGGCTTGCTCGTCAACGCGCCGACCGGGCACAAGTCGATCATGTTGCCCGATAGTTCCGAGTCCACCGTCTTGCCGACGAACGATTTGATTTCCGAGTGCTCGCCACGGCCCAGCATGCCGAGTTCCATCACGCCGGCCACTTCCTGACCGAAACGGACACAACGCGTGCAATGGATGCAGCGCGTCATCTCTTCCATCGAGATCAGCGGTCCGACGTTCTTGTGGAACACCACGCGCTTTTCTTCGTTGTAGCGCGATTGGGACTTGCCGTAACCCACCGCCAGGTCTTGCAACTGGCATTCGCCGCCCTGATCGCAGATCGGGCAATCGAGCGGGTGATTGATCAGCAGGAATTCCATCACGGACTGCTGCGCCTTCACAGCCTTGTCCGATTTCGTGCGCACGATCATGCCCGCCGACACCGGCGTGGCGCAGGCGGGAACCGCCTTCGGCATTTTTTCGACTTCGACCAGGCACATCCGGCAGTTAGCCGCGATCGACAGTTTCTTGTGATAGCAAAAGTGCGGAATGTATGTGTTTACCTTATGCGCAGCCTGGATCACCATGGTGCCTTCAGGCACTTCTACACTTTTGCCGTCGATTTCTAGTTCAACCATAATGGGGAATGGTCCTTGGCCTGATCACTGATCACGCGGTAAGCGCTTCGGACGTGTGCGCATGGTGCGCGTGTCCGTCGACGAGACAATGTTTATGCTGGACGTGATATTCAAATTCGCCCCAGAAGTGCTTCAGCATGCCGCGCACCGGCATGGCCGCCGCGTCGCCGAGGGCACAGATGGTGCGGCCCATGATGTTTTCGGCGACCGAGTTCAGCAGATCCAGATCTTCCTTGCGCCCGAGTCCATGTTCGATACGATGGACCACGCGATACAGCCAGCCCGTACCTTCACGGCAAGGCGTGCATTGACCGCACGACTCTTCGTAATAGAAGTACGACAGACGTAGCAGCGAGCGCACCATGCAACGCGTTTCGTTCATCACGATCACGGCGCCAGAACCCAGCATGGAGCCAGCTTTCGCGATGGAGTCGTAATCCATGTCGGTCTTCAACATGATGTCGCCCGGAATCACCGGTGCCGACGATCCACCCGGGATCACCGCTTTCACCGACTTGCCGCGCACACCACCGGCCAAGTCGAGCAAGGTCTCGAACGACGTGCCCAGCGGCACTTCGAAGTTGCCCGGACGATTGACGTCCCCGGCCACCGAGAAAATCTTCGTGCCGCCGTTGTTCGGCTTGCCGATCTCGAGATATTTCTGCGGGCCGATAGCCAGCAGGAACGGCACGGCCGCAAAGGTTTCAGTGTTGTTGATCGTGGTCGGCTTGCCGTACACGCCGAAGCTCGCCGGGAACGGCGGCTTGAAGCGCGGCTGGCCTTTCTTGCCTTCCAGCGACTCGAGCAGCGCGGTTTCTTCGCCGCAGATATACGCGCCGTAACCATGGTGCGCATGCAGTTCAAACGAGAAGCCCGAACCCAGGATGTTCGCACCGAGATACCCGGCCGCACGCGCTTCTTCAAGCGCCTGTTCGAAGATCCGGTAGACCTCGAAAATCTCGCCGTGAATATAGTTGTAGCCGACCGTGATACCCATGGCATACGCGCCAATGGCCATGCCTTCGATCAGCGCATGCGGATTCCAGCGCAGGATGTCGCGGTCTTTGAACGTGCCCGGTTCGCCTTCGTCCGAGTTGCAGACGAGGTACTTCTGCCCCGGGAACTGACGCGGCATAAAGCTCCACTTGAGACCGGTCGGGAAACCCGCACCGCCGCGACCGCGCAGGCCCGACGCCTTGACGTTGGCAATGACCTGCTCTTGCGGGATCTTTTCTTCGAGGATGCGGCGCAGCTGGGCGTAACCGCCGCGCGCCACATAGTCTTCAAGGTGCCAGTTGTCGCCGTTGAGACCAGCGAGAATCAGGGGCTGGATGTGGCGGTCGTGAAGAGACGTCATTTCGATAGTTCCTCGAGGAGCGTGTCGATCCGCTCGCGACTCATGAAACTGCACATACGATGATTGTTCACGAGCAACACGGGCGCATCGCCGCACGCGCCGAAACATTCGCCTTCTTTCAAGGTGAATTTGCCGTCAGCAGTGGTTTCGCCAAAGCCGATGCCGAGCTTTTGCTTCAGGTATTCAGCAGCGCTTTCCGAACCGCCGTCGGGCCCAAGCTGGCACGGCAGGTTCGTACAGAGCGTGATCTTGTGTTTGCCGACCGGCGAGGTCTCATACATGGTGTAAAACGTCGCCACTTCCTGCACGGCCACGGCGGGCATGCTGAGGTAGTCGGCCACGAACTGCATCAGTTCCGGCGATAGCCAGCCTTGCTCTTCCTGAGCCACGGTCAACGCGAACATCACCGCGGACTGTTTCTGGTCCACGGGATATTTCGCGATCGCGTGATCGATTTCTTTCAGGCCTTCAGCTGAGATCATTTCAGACACGACTCTTTCAGCTCCTACCGAACGAACACCCGCCGCGTTTTTCTTTTGCGGCAGACCTGGCGTCCTGCTGTTGTTGGTTCGCCGGCATGCTCAGCGCTTTTGCGCGTGCTTGCCGGCGAAGTGCGGCGCAGTTTCGTGGCGACTGCATGTCAGCGATCAATCTCACCGAACACGATGTCCTGCGTGCCGATGATCGTCACCGCGTCCGCAATCATGTGACCGCGAGCCATTTCGTCAAGTGAAGCAAGATGTGCATAACCCGGCGCACGAATCTTCAGGCGATACGGCTTGTTCGCGCCATCCGAGATCAGATAGATGCCGAACTCGCCCTTCGGGTGCTCGACCGCCGCGTATGTCTCGCCTTCGGGGACGTGAAAGCCTTCGGTGAAGAGCTTGAAGTGGTGAATCAGCTCTTCCATGTTGGTCTTCATGCCCACGCGCGAAGGCGGCGCAATCTTGTGATTGTCGACCATCACCGGGCCTGGATTCTTACGAAGCCAGTCAATACATTGTTTCGCGATGCGGGTGGACTGACGCATTTCTTCCACGCGCACGAGATAACGGTCGTAGCAGTCACCGTTCACGCCGACCGGGATGTCAAAGTCGAGCTGATCGTAGACTTCATACGGCTGCTTCTTGCGCAAATCCCATTCAATGCCCGAGCCGCGCAGCATAGCGCCGGTCATGCCGAGCTGCAACGCGCGCTCAGGACTGACCACGCCGATACCCACCAGCCGCTGCTTCCAGATGCGGTTATCGGTCAGCAGCGTCTCGTACTCGTCAACGCACTTCGGAAAGCGGGTAAAGAAGTCGTCGATGAAATCGAGCAACGAACCTTGACGCGTTTCGTTCATCCGCGACAACGCTTTTGCATTGCGGATTTTCGACGCCTTGTATTGCGGCATTGCGTCAGGCAGATCGCGATACACACCGCCCGGACGGTAGTACGCAGCGTGCATCCGTGCGCCGGATACCGCTTCGTACACGTCCATCAAGTCTTCGCGTTCACGGAATGCATACAAAAACACCGCCATTGCGCCGACGTCGAGCGCGTGCGAGCCGATCCACATCAGGTGGTTCAGCACGCGCGTAATTTCGTCGAACAGCACGCGGATGTATTTCGCACGAACCGGAATGTCAATGCCGAGCAGTTTCTCGATCGCCATCATGTAGCCGTGCTCATTGACCATCATCGACACGTAGTCGAGACGGTCCATGTACGGTACGGACTGGATGAAGGTCTTCGATTCCGCAAGTTTTTCAGTCGCGCGGTGCAGCAGCCCGATATGCGGATCGGCGCGCTGAATCACTTCGCCGTCCAGTTCCAGCACGAGGCGCAGCACACCGTGCGCGGCCGGGTGCTGCGGGCCGAAATTGAGCGTGTAGTTCTTGATCTCTGCCATGGCATTCTCTTAGTGTTTCAGACCGCCATAGCGGTCCTCGCGGATCACGCGCGGCGTGATTTCGCGCGGCTCGATCGTCACTGGCTGGTACACGACGCGCTTCTCTTCCGGGTCGTAACGCATTTCGACATAACCCGACACCGGGAAGTCCTTGCGGAACGGATGACCGATAAAACCGTAGTCGGTGAGAATGCGGCGCAGGTCGGGGTGGCCTTCGAAGACGATACCGAACAAGTCGAATGCTTCGCGTTCGTACCAGTTCGCCGACGACCAGACGTCGACAGCCGAAGGCATGATCGGCACTTCGTCGTCCGGTGCGAACACGCGCACGCGCAGACGCCAGTTGTTCGCGATCGAAAGAAGATGAAGGACGGCTGCGAAACGCGGGCCTTCGTAGGCGCGGTCGCTGTACGTGGAGTAGTCCACGCCGCACAGGTCGACGAGTTGTTCGAAGCCGAGCGAACGGTCGTCTCGCAGCTTGAGCACCACATCAGCGTAGTTCGCTGCCTTGACAACAATGGTCAGTTGCCCAAGCGACTCGGTGATGCTTTGCAGGCGGTCGCCGAACACCGCCTCGAGGTTCGCTTTCAGGGTCTCGAGTTTGCTTGCCATATTTTGGGGAGGCTCTGGCCTTGGTGACGCTTAATGGGACTTCAGGGACTTCAACAACGCTGACTGGCGTGCTTACGTGCGCCAGGACTTGCCGGCGCACTTGGCTGACGACAATTACTGACGGGCGATCGTGCTGGTGCGGCGAATTCTCGCCTGCAACTGGATCACGCCATACACCAGCGCTTCAGCCGTCGGCGGGCATCCGGGCACGTAGACGTCGACCGGTACGATCCGGTCACATCCGCGCACAACCGAATACGAATAGTGGTAGTAGCCACCGCCGTTGGCGCACGAACCCATGGAGATGACCCAGCGCGGCTCCGCCATCTGGTCGTAGACCTTGCGCAGCGCCGGCGCCATCTTGTTACACAGCGTGCCGGCGACGATCATCACGTCCGACTGCCGCGGACTCGGACGAAACACGACGCCGAAACGGTCCAGATCGTAACGGGCAGCGCCCGCGTGCATCATCTCGACCGCACAGCACGCCAGACCGAACGTCATGGGCCACAGTGAACCCGTGCGCGTCCAGTTGATCAGCTTGTCAGCCGTGGTGGTGACAAACCCTTCCTTCAAGATCCCTTCGATACTCATTTGCTTTCACTCCAGATGAGCAGCCAGCCATAGCCGCCCAGCAATCCCTTCAACCCGCCCGTTACACCATTACTTCCAGTCCAGCCCACCCTTTCTCCAGATGTAGGCGAAACCAAGCAGAAACTCGAGCAGAAAAACCATCATTGACAGGAAACCTGGCCAGCCGATATCGCGCAGGGCAACGCCCCACGGAAACAGGAACGCGGTTTCGAGGTCGAAAATAATGAACAGAATAGCGACGAGATAGTAACGCACATCGAACTTCATACGGGCGTCTTCGAATGCTTCGAAGCCACACTCGTAAGGTGCGTTCTTTTCAGTGTCAGGCTTATTAGGACCGAGGATCTTACCGATGCTGACGAGCACGATACCTAAACCGGTGTCCACGACAAGGAACAGCAAGACAGGATAATAGGCTGAGAGATTCACGACTACCCTCAAATCGGTTTGATCTGGCGTGCCGGCCGGGACGACTGCCCAACCGATTTTCGACTAAAACCGAGAAACATGCACAAGAGATCTTGAGCAAATTCACTCGCCAGAAGCGACAATGCCAGCCGAAGCAATGCATCCGGCTGGCATTGGATAACTTTTGGTGCCGACGGCGAGACTCGAACTCGCACAGCTTTCGCCACTACCCCCTCAAGATAGCGTGTCTACCAATTTCACCACGTCGGCACTGTCTTGTAATCCGGAAAAACAACAACTTCTAATTGCCGGAAATCGCTTCAAGAATAAAATTATAACCGGGTTAACCAGTTTGTTCAACGCACAAAAAGCGCTCCAGGCGAAAAATTATTTCGGCACGTCCGAGCCAGGACCCGACGACGCGACAGGCGCCGAAGCCACCGCCGGAACTGACCCGGCAACCGCCGGATGTGCCGCAGGCGCGGTTACTGCCGCCCCGCCCAGCAAGCCTGTGGAGACCGCCGGCTTATAGCTGCCGAAGTACGTCAGTGCCAGTGTCGAGATGAAAAACACGGCGGCGAGGACAGCAGTTGTACGCGACAGGAAGTTGGCCGAACCGGTTGCGCCGAACAGGCTTTCCGACGCGCCACTACCGAACGCCGCGCCCATGTCGGCACCCTTACCGTGCTGCAACAATACCAGCCCGATAACACCAAACGCCGACAACAGCTGGACGACGATAATCAAAGTCTTTAAATACAGCATTCCGTTCACCCGACTCTTTAATGTTCACGTAACACTGTTGCGTCACGCTTTTGATGTTTACATTTTCGAAAGCTTAAACTCGATTACTAAACCGAAACGTTTTGTGCCGCTTGGCAAATCGCAAGAAAATCGTTCGACTTCAGCGATGCGCCGCCAATCAATCCGCCATCAATGTCCTGCTGAGCGAATAATTCTTCCGCGTTCTCCGGCTTGACACTGCCGCCGTACAAGACCGGCACGTCCGCCACTGCTGCGCCCTTGCCCACCAGTCTCGCGCGCAGGAATGCGTGAACCTGTTGCGTCTGCTCTGTCGTCGCACTTTTTCCCGTGCCGATCGCCCAGACCGGCTCGTAAGCCACGACAATCTTCGCCGCCTGGTGCTCGCTCAGCAACAGCAACACTGCTTCCAGTTGCGTGCCGACCACTTGCTTTGTCAAACCGTTGTCACGCTGTTCCAGCGTCTCGCCCACGCACACGATGGGCGTCAGCCCGGCTCCCAGCGCTCGCTGCGCCTTCACCGCGACTAGGTCCGCATGCTCGCCATGATAGGCGCGCCGCTCCGAGTGACCGATGATCGCGAATGTTGCATCAAAATCGGCCGCCATGCCTGCGGCGACCTCACCGGTATAAGCGCCCTGCGTGTGGGCCGACACGTCCTGGACACCCCACGCGACCACCGATCCGCCCAACAACGCCTGCGCCTGCGCAAGATACGGCGCGGGCACGCAAACCGCTGTGCGCACGCCCTTCTGCAACGTCGCGGCGCCGGTGGCCACTGCCTGCATCAAGACCGCGTTCTCAGCCAGACGGCCGTGCATCTTCCAGTTCCCGACTACCAGTTTTGCGCGCTTGGCTTGTTCTTTCGGCATTTGTCTCGTCGTAGCAGCGAGGCTGCTGATCATTGAAATAGAAAAATGGAACTTTCGGACGCAACGGCATAACATGTGATTTTACTGTGCCCGGCGGAAATCGGTCAAACAACGAAACTTGATCCGTCGGTCAATTCAAGTCCCGGACTGGGAATCAGGCAACCTGGCCCCAGTCCAGCATGATCTTGCCGATGTGCGTACTGCCTTCCATCAGTGCATGAGCGGCGGCGGCCTGATCGGCGGGGAAAACCTGATGAATGACAGGTTTGATCCGCCCGGCCTCGATCTCCGGCCATACGTGTGTCTTCAATTGCACCGCGACCCTGCCCTTGAACGCGATCGAGCGCGGCCGCAGTGTGGAGCCGGTGATCACCAGACGGCGGCGCAGCAATTCGTTGAGGTTGATCTCGGCTTTCGAAGCGCCCAGCGTTGCGATCACCACCACCCGGCCGCCGTCGGCCAGCGTCTTCAGCTCACGCGGAAGATAGTCGCCCGCGACCATGTCGAGGATCACGTCCACGCCGCGGTCGTTCGTCAGCGACTTCACCATATCGACGAAATCTTCCGTGTTGTAGTTGATTGCGCGTTCCGCGCCCAGCTTTTCGCACGCCTGGCACTTTTCGTCGCTCCCAGCCGTCACAAACACACGATGCCCCAGCGCCTTCGCAATCTGGATAGCCGTTACGCCGATACCGCTCGACCCGCCCTGGATCAGCAGCGTTTCTTCTGCACCGTTCTCGCCCTTGCCCAGGTGCGCACGTTCGAACACGTTACTCCAGACCGTGAAGAACGTTTCCGGCAACGACGCCGCCTCGATATCCGTCAACCCCTTCGGCACCGGCAGGCATTGATCGAGCGGCGCACACGCGTATTCAGCGTAACCACCACCCGCGAGCAGCGCACACACGCGATCCCCTGCTTTCAAACCGAACGGATTGTGCTTCGGATCGAAGTCGCCGCGCACGATCTCACCGGCCACTTCCAGCCCCGGCAGATCCGAGGCGCCCGGCGGTGGCGCATAACCGCCCTTGCGCTGGAACACGTCCGGACGATTCACGCCCGACGCCGCGACCTTGATCAGCACTTCGCCGGCCGTCGGCTCCGGCATTGGACGCTCGCCCAGCTTCAATACGTCGGGCGAACCGAACTCGGTGATTTCGATGGCTTTCATCTGCTTATTCCCTTCAAGTCACACTCGCCTGACACCGATGCATAACCCCATGGCATTGCGGGCTCACTCAGCCGAAACCCGCAATAACATCGAATCATGTTTGAACCATCAAATTCAAAAAACGGCCGGCGCGCGGGACTCACGCGCCGACCATCCCGAACTTACCGCATTACTGCTGCGTCGGCTGGATCGGTTCGATAGGCGCGCCGCCTTCATTCAGCAAAGCCTTCGCCGACAAACGAACACGACCCTTTTCGTCTGTCTGGATGACCTTGACCTTCACGATCTGGCCTTCCTTCAGGTAGTCGTTGATGTCCTTAATGCGCTCGTTCACGATTTCCGAGATGTGCAGCAGACCATCCTTACCCGGAAGAATATTCATGATCGCGCCGAAGTCCAGCAATTTGAGTACCGGGCCTTCGTAGACCTGACCCACTTCCACTTCGGCCGTGATGTTCTCGATGCGCTTCTTCGCTTCCGCCATGCCTTCGCTGCTCGTGCTCGCGATGGTCACCACGCCGTCATCCGAAATGTCGATGGTCGTGTTGGTTTCTTCGGTCAACGCACGGATCACCGAACCGCCCTTGCCGATAACGTCGCGGATCTTCTCCGGATTGATCTTCATGGTGATCATGCGCGGCGCGTAGTCCGACAGGTTCGTGTTCGTACCCAGAACAGCGGTCGTCATCTTGCCCAGGATATGCATGCGGTTTTCCTTCGCCTGCGCGAGCGCGACCTGCATGATTTCCTTCGTGATGCCCTGGATCTTGATGTCCATCTGCAGTGCCGTCACGCCTTGCGCCGTGCCCGCCACCTTGAAGTCCATGTCGCCGAGGTGATCTTCGTCGCCCAGGATGTCGGTCAACACCGCGAACTTGTTGCCTTCGAGGATCAGGCCCATCGCGATACCCGCGACGTGCGCCTTCATGGGCACGCCGGCGTCCATCAGCGCGAGACAGCCGCCGCAGACCGAAGCCATGGACGAAGAGCCGTTCGATTCCGTGATTTCCGACACTACGCGGATGGAGTAGCCGAATTCGTCGGCGCTCGGCAGGCAAGCCGCCAACGCGCGCTTGGCCAGACGGCCGTGACCGATTTCACGACGCTTCGGCGAACCGACGCGACCCGTTTCGCCGGTCGCGAACGGAGGCATATTGTAGTGAAGCATGAAGCGTTCGCGATACTCGCCTTCGAGCGCGTCGATGTTCTGTTCGTCGCCCTTCGTGCCCAGCGTCGCGATCACGAGCGCTTGCGTTTCACCGCGCGTGAACAGAGCCGAACCGTGCGTACGTGGCAGCACGCCGGTACGGATTTCGATGGGGCGGACGGTGCGGGTGTCGCGGCCGTCAATACGCGGTTCGCCGTTCAGGATCTGCCTACGAACGATCTTCGCTTCGATGTCGAACATCACGTTACCGATGGTCGCCTTGTCAGCCGGCGTTTCGCCCGCTGCAATTGCGTCTTCGGTCAGCTTCGTGGTCGTCGCCGCGTAGACTTCCTTCAGCTTGGCGGTACGAGCCGATTTGTCGCGGATCTGGTACACGGCGTTCAGGTCGGCTTGCGCCAGTTCCACTACGCGTGCGATCAGGGGTTCGTTCTTCGGTGCCGGCGCCCAATCCCACTCAGGCTTGCCACCTTCGGCGACGAGTTCGTGGATCGCGTCGATAGCGACCTGCATCTGGTCGTGACCAAACACCACGGCGCCGAGCATGACTTCTTCAGTCAATTGCTGCGCTTCCGATTCCACCATCAACACCGCGCGTTCCGTACCAGCGACGATCAGGTCGAGCGCCGATTCCTTCATTTGCGGACGGGTCGGGTTCAGCACGTATTCGTTGTTGATATAGGCCACGCGGGCTGCACCCACCGGGCCATTGAACGGCAGGCCGGAGATAGCCAGCGCTGCCGACGCGCCGATCAGCGCAGGGATGTCGGCAGGCACGTCGGGGTTGAGCGACAGCACATGGATTACTACTTGCACTTCGTTATAGAAGCCTTCCGGGAACAGCGGACGCAACGGACGGTCGATCAGGCGCGAGATCAGCGTTTCGCCTTCCGACGGACGGCCCTCACGACGGAAGAAACCACCCGGGATCTTGCCGGCTGCGTAGGTCTTTTCCAGATAGTCGACGGTCAGCGGGAAGAAATCCTGGCCCGGCTTTGCCGTCTTCGCGCCGACAACCGTCGCGAGCACCACGGTATCTTCCACATCGACGATCACAGCGCCGCTTGCCTGACGCGCGATTTCACCTGTTTCCAGGCGAACGTTGTGTTGTCCCCACTTGAATTCCTTAACGATCTTTTTAAACATTCTCACTCCTTCTTCGTTATGCCTCGCGTGTTTCCTGACGTGTTGTCGTGGACTCCGGAGCATCCCGAGCCCGTGCACACGGTAAAGAAACGGCGAAGCCAAGCGATGACCGGAACCGCACGAAAGAGGGGTGTATGTCATTCCAACCCAACACGACACGCGATGCGCATGACGCGCTGGAATGACACAAAGCTCTACCGCGAGGCCCGGTCCTGTAGTCGAATCGGTTTCCGATCCGGGGTTGGCTTTAATGCAAGCCTTCGATATTTCCCGCCACTTTCCTTTCTACGCCCATGAAGAGCGCGCCGTTCAAAAACAAAATGCCTGTATCAGCAGACTGACACAGGCATTTCGTTGTGAACGCTAGCCGCTTACTTGCGCAGGCCCAACTTCTCGATCAGCGAGCGATAACGGTCAGCGTCTTTGCCCTTGAGGTAATCGAGCAGCTTGCGACGGCGGCTCACCATGCGCAGCAGGCCGCGGCGGCTGTGGTGATCCTTCGTGTGAGCCTTGAAGTGAACGGTCAGTTCGTTGATACGGGTGGTCAGCAGTGCAACTTGCACTTCTGGCGATCCGGTGTCGTTAGCGGCGCGCGCATATTTTGCGACAACGTCGGACTTCTTTGCATGAGCAGCAACTACGGTAGACATTTGATTTTCCTTTGAAACGGACAGGCGGTCACGGAAGAAAAGCCGTGCCGTGGGTTTTCTACGTTACTTGAATCAACCTCTGATTCGCTTGCCGGACGGGGTTCTACAACCGTCCCCAAGTACGGCAAGTCGCGAATTATAATATATAGCTGTTTTTGCCGTCGACCCGCCGTCGACCCGGTTGGGGACGACGGGTGAAATGATGCAATAGTCCTGCGCCCAGGATGGTGTTGTTTTTAGCTTCATCTGGCAGGTGGTGGGCATGACCGTCTGCACGACCGGGATCTTGAGCAGCGTTCGAAATCCAAAATCGGACCCTTCGTTGTCGAAATGCACGCCCAGCGTGCCCACCTTGTCCACCTCCATCACATAAAGGGGCTGGATCAATTGATGATCGGCGGCACGCATTTCTGTCGTCTGGAATCCCTTGTCCAGCTTCATGCCTTCCAGTGCGCGGGCGACCGCGGTCGGGTCGGCGTTGTGCGCTTTCTCCATGGCCTGCGCCAGCATCTCGATCATGAGCGGCATGCGCAGGAAGAGGTAATCGTCGACCGCAGCCGGAAAACGGGTGCGAAAAACCGCGTAGTAAGCATCCGACGCGCTGCCGCCTACGTTCGGATGCCAGTCGGCCACCGCCAAGACATGTTTTACGCCCACGTCGCCCAGAGCGGCGGGCGCGCCCAGGCTGTTGCCGTAGAACGTATAGAAATGCGTGTCGAGCCCCTGTTCGCGGGCAGCTTTGACAAGCAGCGTCAGGTCCATTGCCCCAGTTGCCGATGATCACCGCGTCGGCGCCGCTTGCGCGGATCTTGGCTGTACGGCGCGAAATCTTTCACGCGCCCGGCGGAGATGAATTCATCGGCGACGATTGCGATGTCCGGACGGCGCTCCTTTAGCGCACGCTGGGCTTCATGGCTGACGTCGTGGCCAAAGCTGTAGTCCTGGTTGAACAAATAGACTTTCTTCACCGATTGATCGTGCTGGATGACATCGGCGAGCGCATTCATGCGCTCGCCCGCGTGGGCATCGAAGCAGAAATGCCAGAAACTGCAATCGGCGTTGGTGAGCGCGGGGTCGTCGGCGGAATAATTGAGGAAAACCAAGCGATGTTCCGGATCGCGGGTATTTTGTTTATTGATCGCGTCGATAAGCGCAGCCGCGACCGCCGAGCTATTGCCCTGCATGACAAAGCCAATATTCTGGTCGATAACCGCACGCAACTGGACAAGGCTGGCTTCGCTGCTGCCCTTGCCGTCGAGGACCACCATGGAACGAACGGATGTTTGCCGTCGGGCAACGCGACGCCACCGTTCGCGTTCACGCGCTCCACGCCAAAGCGAAGATTCCGTTCGATGGCCGCGCCCGCGTTGGCGAACAGACCGGACATGCCTTCGATCATCGCAATGCGAATGGGGGGCAAACCGGGAGCGGCGTCCGCCGCAAGCGCGGGAGCAAAAAGCGCGCTGACGACACATGACGCCCAGCAACAAACCGCTCAGGCGCTTGCCAGCATGCGATGCGCGGCCGAGAAGCCGGGACCGCCGTGTCGCTAGGCACCGCTCACTTGCCCTGAGAGAAAGCACGCGCCGCAAACCAGAGCCGAGGTCGAGACCCATACAGTCCATTAGTCTATCCATGGATAAATGACAGCAAAGCAAATCGCGGATCATAGGACGTTCGTCATGCTGCATGCAACCGCCAGGGAAATGCGAATGGAAATGGAATAGCTGCCCGGCCCCGCATGTTCCATCTACATGCAACAAGCGCGTCCTGACGGCCGCGATCAAAACCGCGCGCCTACCCCGTATGTCAAAATAAGCGATGCGGCGCAATACAGCACGCAATACAGCAGAAAACCCCACGGCCGATCATGGATACGAATACGAAGGAAGCTTCGATGTTGAGCAAGGCAATACGAAAACCCGCGGCGGCAATGGTACTCGCCCTTCTGCTCACGGCGTGCGCACAGCCGTGGCAGAACTACCAGGCAGGAGGCGCGGACTCGTCACCATCACGGCAAAGCTGGGACCGTCCAGAGAGGTCTATGACTTGCCGAACGGCGGCAAGCACCTGATGTGGCCGACCCAGTCGCTGGGCGAAGTGACCACGGCAGCGGATATCGATGCATCGGGAAAGATCGTGAGCGTGCGCCAGGTCCTCGATGAAAACGAGTTCTTCAAAGCGCAGGTCGGCACCTGGACACGCAAGGACGTGCTGATCAACTTCGGGCGTCCGGTGGAGACCTCCTACTTCCCGTTGATGAAACGCGAGGTGTGGACCTACCGGTACATGGAAGCAAACGTCTGGTACATGATGTACAGCTTTTACTTCGACGATCAGGGCACGCTGCGCCTGACGCAAAAAACGCCCGACCCGCTTCACGATCCCGATCAACGGAATTTCTTCTGATTTCGCTTGATCAAGCATCGAAGAAATTTTTTGTCGACGAAAAAAATGCCACTCGAAAAAGCGGCATTTTTTATGCCTGGACTGCCCGAATCTTTTAATAGAAAGTTATTCGCAAGGTTTCTCGCGACGCCACAATGACGCTGGAAACACATTCCCAGCGATAATTTGGGCGTTGCAGTGTTGTACCTCTCGTTACGCTTTTGGAGCTGATACCCATGAATCGACCCAAACGCATGCTGGTTGAGAGTATGCGGTTCTTGAAGGATGCCCTAGCAATGAACGAGTGATTTTCCGATGCTACCTGTCCACGTGGACAGTTGGGA
>CALNPU010000040.1 GCA_940588625.1 uncultured Caballeronia sp. | reverse complement strand
GACTCTCCTCCATTCACTCCACTGCGTCCCACGATAGTTCACACGAACCCCAATGCCAGGACTTTTGCAGAGTTTCCTTAACATGTCGCCTTGCCTTTTTTACGGCCATAGGCCCGCTTTCGGAGACCTCTGATCGACAGCCCCGGATACAGCTCCTCGCTCGCGACGCCGCCGTGCGGCTGAAATCGTCGCCCGCAGCGTCCTCGACACCCATGGCGCAACCCTCGAAGCGCGTTGCCGTGCTGTTTCACATCGCAGATTTCAACGACGGCGGCATTGAATCGTCGTTGATGCAATGGCTGCGAATCTTACGACCGCGCGCGCTTTTCGGTAACGCTGTCCTTGATGTTTTCGTCACCCGTGTTCGAGCAGCGCTTCAGCGCGCTGGTTCCCGCGGATGTCTGCATGGAGATCCTCACCGACAAACCCTCCAGACGCGTCGTTATGCGCATCGGTTGAGCAAGCTCGGGCGCATCGGCCGCGACGTCTTCAACACGCTCGCCGTGCGCCCTTACGTGAAGGCGCGTGTGGCCGCGCTGGCGCAGCGTCACGACATCATCATCGACTTCGACATGTCGCTTGGCCGCTTCGGCATGGCGGGACTCGGCGTCAACCATTTCAGTTTCGATGCGCGGCCGGGCGACCGGCGCCGGAAGATGAAACGGCTGCTTGCCCAATACGCTATGACGGCATTGCCGCGCTGAACCGCCAGATGGCCGATGAAGCGAGCGAGCTGTTCAATGGCCATCTGCGCAACGTGTTTGTGCTGCCGAATGCGATTGATATCGACCGGATTCGCGAGAACGGCGCACATGTGGAACCGCCGCCGTATGCCGGACCGTATATCGTTTCAGTGGCGCGGCTCGACGAAATCCAGAAGGATCACCGGACCTTGCTGCGGGCTTACGCGCAGCTTGTCAGGACGTTTGGTCACGGCGAGTTGCAGGAAGACCTCGTGATTGTCGGCGACGACGGTTTTCGCCGCGAGCTGGAAGCGCTGGCGGTGGAACTGGGCGTGGGGAAGCGCGTGCATTTCACGGGGTATCGGAACAATCCGCACGCGGTCGTGGCGCATGCGAGTGCGCTGGTACTCAGTTCGCGTTACGAAGGCATGCCGATGGTGCTGCTCGAAGCGCTGGCGCTTGGCAAACCGGTGATCTCAACGATTGCCCAACGGGGCCGCGAGAAATCCTGGACGATGGCCGGTTCGGGCTGCTGCTTCCTATCGGCGATGTGGACGCCATGGCCGGGGCGTTGTCCCGATTGCTGTCGGACCATGCTCTGCGCGATGGCTTTACGCGTGAAGCGCTGGACCGGGCACGGGCGTATGGCGTGGAGGCAAGCAATGAAAGGTTCGTTGCTTGCGTGACACGGATTTTGGAGGAACGCGGTTAAACCACCAGGGTTGTTCGCCCGTACCGCCAGGATCACTGCTCCTCTGCCTGCATGCGCAACAACGCCCCTAACACCGCCACCGTCTTCGCCGTCGCACCGCGATGCTTCGCCGCGAACGCCGACGCCGCTGCGCTCATGGCGAGCCAGCGGGGTTTATAGGTGAAAAGCTCGTGCAGGCCGCGCGCCAACGCCGCCGGATCGCTCACGCGCAGCGCAGCGCCTTCCGTGATAGCGTCGTTCGTCGCTTGCGTAAAGTTGAAGGTGTGCGGACCAATCAGCACCGGCACGCCCGCTGCGCACGCCTCGATCAGGTTCTGCCCACCCAGCGGCAGCAAACTCCCGCCGATAAACGCCAGATCCGACGCCGCGTAATACATGCTCAGCTCGCCCATCGAATCGCCGAGCAGCACGTTGACGTCCGGAGGCAAAACCGGCGCCGCATCGATTCCCGATCCCGCCGCCCGGCCCGTCCACGCAGAACGCCGCACATAAGACTGGGCAGCGGCGTCGATCAACTCGGCCACTTCGTTAAACCGCTGCGGATGGCGCGGCACGAGGATCAGCAACGCTTCGGGTATGCGGGTCCGCAAGGTCGTGAACGCCTGCAACACCAGCGCTTCCTCGCCCTCGCGCGTGCTCGCCGCGACCCATACCGGCCGATCTCCAATCGCCGCGCGCCACGCGTGGCCACGCGCATAGAGTTCGGGCGGCGCGCTCATATCGAACTTCAGGTTGCCGAGCACTGCGACATTGCGCGCACCCAGCGCGCTTAAGCGGTCCGCATCGGACTGCGTCTGAGCCAGCACGCACGTAAAACCACCGAAGACTTCCCGCGTTACATTGCCAAACTTCGCCGCGCGCTTGAACGAGCATGCCGACATCCGCGCATTCGTCAGCACCAGCGGGATATCGGCCCGTTTGCATTCGTCGATGAGCGTTGGCCACACCTCCGTCTCCATCAGAATGCCCAGCGACGGCCGCCACGCGCGCAAGAAGCGCCGCACGAGCGATGGCGAATCGTAGGGAAGGTAGCTGCGCGAAATACGATCGCCGTATAGCTCCACGCCGGTCGCACGGCCGCTTGGTGTCATGTGCGTCAGCAGGATGCGTGCTTCGGGATGCGCTTGCTGCAACGCTTCAATCAGCGGCTGAGCCGCACGCGTCTCCCCAACGGACACAGCATGCACCCAGATCAACGACGCGAGGTCGTCGGCACGGCGGACGGGGCCAAAGCCAAACCGCTCACCGATATGCTCGCGATACCACCGCTCCCGCCGCGAGCGGATCAAGAGGCGCAACACCGCGAGCAGCGCGACGAGCCACCATAACGCGCGATACACGAGCCTCAGCATCGGCCGCCCTCGCGGCAGGCCGGCAACAATCGCTTACCGTGCACATGAGAACCCGGGCGGACGCCCGCGCTGAAGCCCGAAACCACGGAACACCCCCACCCGGCGGCGGCGCTCAAACCAGCGCCCTGCCTTTCAGGCGCTGCAGGATGCCGAGCGGCGCGCAGTCGGGCTGGGCCATAGCGCTAACGGGAAGGAAGAAGGTTTGCTCGAGCATGTACTGGCCGGACATGACGGCATGCGAGGTTTGATCGGAGAAACACACCCACACGCAGCCGGGCGGGAACGGCATTTCCTGCTGCGGCGATTTCGCCTGATAGTCGAGATCGGCTTTCATCGCGTCGTGCAAATGGAGCATCAGGTGGTCGTATTCGCTGCGCGGCGTCTTGGTGATGTGCAGCAGGTTCATGAGCCACGCCGAACCGGGAACCGGGGCTTTGATGGCGGGCAGGAAGCGTTTTGCCATGTCCTCGAACGGTTCGCCGACGCGCCACACACGCGACGCGCCATCCGGATTGACGTTGGTAAACACGCGCAGGATGCGCTCGCCATAATTCGGCCGCGACGGGAAAGAGTCGACGTGAAGGCGGCTGTCGTCCTTGCGCCACGACGTCTCGCGCGTTTCCACACGATGCAGCCGCAGGCTGGTCGGCGCGACCCGCAATTTGCCTTGATATTCGGGAAAGAGCCCGTCGACCAGTGAGCGCGCGTTCGCCTGATATCTCGCGATCAGCGCCCGGACGGCGGATTGCGTAACGGCGTCGCCGAGCACACCCACGAACGGGCCGCCGTTGGGCACAAGACTGATGTTCTTGCGCTGCGGATCGGCGACCTTCGGGTCGAGCAGCGCCCGTTCGCCGCCTTCTATGGCAAACGCCAGATGCGGGAAATAGAGGACCTTGCCGCGCTCGACGCCGGCCAGCAACGCCTCGCGCGGCACGGAAAGCTGCTGGCCCTGCCAGTCGACGGACGCAACTTCAATAATTTGAGATTCGGTCATGTACCTTCGATTTGTTCGGATGAGCGAGCCCGATTATCGTCAACTGGCTTCAATCGGCTGCAATCCACCTCGATTGGCTTCGATTGACGCATCGGGAAACGTCGCGCCTGGCAAGCGCGGTGCATTTTCGCTCAAACCGATTGCAAAATCCGTTACGTGAGAGGCTGGCAGTTGCAGTTGATAGGCCTCAACTAGACCTCAAACCGCCGGGCTTCACCTGGTTAGTTAAGCGCGCCGCCGCCGAATCACTGCAAATCACTGTGAATCGCGGCGATTGAGCTAATCATTCGAACCGAAGCTGCTTCCTCACCTTCACTCGCCACCCTACCCGATACCGCTCCTGTTGCCATTACTGCATCAAAGCAGCCCAAACCCTGCAAGCGCCGCTTTGACTTGCTGCAACGTCGGGTACTGGCCTGCGCTGCCCAGATTCACCACACGTGGCGACCAGTAACCGCCGGTGCGCCAGGCTGTCGAGAAATTGTACAACTCAACGGTCGGCCGCTTCAGGGCCGCCGCGATATGCACAAGTCCCGTGTCCACGCCGACCGTCGCAGCGGCGCCGTCGATCAAACCGACCACGGCTGGCAATGAGAGTTTTGGCGGCACGACTGCTGCTGCGCCGAACTCTTTTGCCAGCTTTTCGCTGGTTTCGCGTTCGGTCTCGCTGCCCCATGGCAGCACGATTGATACCCCGCGCCGGATCAGGGTCTGGCCGAGTTCGATCCAGGCGATGTCGGGCCATTGTTTATCGGCGCGGCACGTGGCGTGAACGAACACCACATAAGGCACCGGCAGGTTCAGCCCTGCCTCCGATAACGCCAGCGCGGCGCGACGGGTATCCATGCCGAACTCGATTGCGTCGGTGGGTTCCGGACGCGGATCGCCTAGTGCGGCGGCGACCAGTTGCCGGGTGCGTTCGACCACGTGTGTGCGTGGTTCGATGGGCACGCGTTTGTTGTAGAAGAAGCGGACGGGCCATTCGTAGCCGGCGCCGTCGGTACGGTTACCGAGGCCGACCAGCGTGCCGCGTGCCAAGCTTGCGACCCATGCGGTCTTGACGAGCCCTTGGCAATCGATGACGAGGTCGTATTTTTCTGCGGCCAGAGTGCGGCGAAAGCGTTGGATCTCGCGCCAGTTATCGACGGAAAAGAGGCGTTTGCGCCAGCGCCGCAGCGAGAATGGGATGGCGCGGCGTACGCCGTCGACGAGTTCGACGAGATCCGTAAAGCTCTCTTCGACTAGCCAGTCGATCTGGGCATCGGGGTGGAGACGACGGATATCGGCAATGGCCGGCATGTTATGGACGACGTCGCCTAGCGACGACACCCGGACAATCAAGATCTTTTGCACGCTGGACACGGTGGGCGCCGTCGGACTGGACAGCGCGTAGACAATTTTGAGATGCGCCGGAGTTTACCGCTGGCGCTTGGATTTGGGTTCAGTTTTCATAGGTTCTACGCTCGCGCTCAGGGGTTGGCGGTCGGGCCAATGCCGGGTTGCTGCTTTCGGCCTTAGCGGTCTGCCTGAGTTGGCTATTTTCTTTATCACTAATTAGCCACTGTGCGTGGCGGCACGTCATTTCCTGGTCCTTAGCGACAAAGAAACGAAGCAAAGAAAACGCTTTCGAAACGCGGGCTCGTAAGTGTCCACAGCGTGCAGTCTTCTACTTGGGTACCCCAAAAGCACGGTGCTCGCCAGAGCGAAGGATGTGTGAAGCCCTCCTGCTACGAACATCGATACCCACACGCTTCGCCACCAGTGACTGAACCTGCCCAAGGGGCACCCCACGCTATCCGCGTAAAACCAACCACGAAAAACCTCCACTGCCCCCAGACCAAGCGCACCGGAAGACCCACGCCCTCACCCGCAAAAAACCGAGTGCGAACTAAAATCCCCGGCGAACGAAAATCAGAATGGTAATTTGGCGTCGGCCTTCTCCGCCAGAATTACCCGGCGAAAATCTTCCTGAATCCACTTGAGCGCTTCCTCACCTTCGGCTTCAAAGCGCATAACCACCACCGGTGTGGTATTCGACGACCGCGCGAGCCCAAAACCATCCGGATACTCCACCCGCAGCCCGTCAATGGTCAGCACATCGTCCGCGCCCGTGAATTTCGCGTTTTTCTGCATCTTCGCGATCAGCTCAAAATTCTCACCTTCATTCAGCTTCAGCTGCAATTCCGGCGTTGACAGCGAGTTCGGCAAATCGTTGAGCAACTTGCTCGGATCAGCCACCCGCGACAGGATTTCAAGCATCCGCGTGCCGGTATAAAGGCCATCGTCGAAACCGTACCAGCGATCCTTGAAAAACACGTGACCGCTCATCTCACCCGCCAACGGCGCACCCGTTTCCCGCAGCTTCGCCTTCACCAGCGAGTGACCCGTCTTCCACATCACCGGCTCGCCACCCTCGTCACGAACCCATTTGGCAAGATTACGCGTGCACTTGACGTCGTAAATGATCTGTCCGCCCTTGTTGCGCGACAACACTTCTTGCGCAAACAACATCAACTGACGATCCGGATAAATGATCTGGCCGTCCTTCGTGACCACGCCAAGACGGTCGCCGTCGCCATCGAAGGCAAAACCGATCTCCGCATCCGTCTCCTTCAACGCCTTGATCACGTCCTGCAGGTTTTCCGGGTGCGCCGGATCGGGATGGTGATTCGGGAACGTCCCGTCAATGTCAGTGAACAGTTCGACCAACTCGCAGCCCAGCGCCTTGAACAAACGCGGTGCGAGATCGCCGGCCACGCCGTTGCCGACATCAACCACGATCTTCATCGGGCGGGCAGGCTTGATGTCGCTGACAATCCGGTCAAGGTAGACCTGCTGGATATCGTATTCGGTATAGGTGCCCGCACCGCTCGTGAAGTCGTCATTGACTATGCGCTGATACAGCGCCTGGATCTGGTCGCCATAAATGGCGGCGCCGCGTAGGACCATCTTGAAACCGTTGTAGTCGGGCGGATTGTGGCTCCCCGTCACGACAATACACGAATCCACCCGCCGCTCGCCCGCAGGCAGCGCGAGCGGCACGCTGGCCGCGAAATAACCCACGGGCGTGGGCACCATGCCAATATCGACAACGTCCACGCCGGCTTCACGCAAGCCGTCAGCAAGCGCGCCAACAAGCTCCGGACCAGACAGACGACCGTCACGTGCCACGACGACCGAGTCGCCGCCCTGCTTTCTGATCTCGCTACCGAGCGCGCGGCCAATGTTGCGCGCGACGCCGGCATCGACGGTTTTGCCCACGATGCCGCGAATGTCGTAAGCCTTGAAAATGGACTGGGTAACTGATGCTTGCGGTGACTGGCTCATGGAATGGCTACCTGACTAATAATTTAAATGGTTCCGGGACATCCCGAAGCGTCCCGGGTCACGGAGACACCTTGACACAGACCTGCTGCCAACAATAAAAGACCTGACTCGACCAAACCGGTTACTACGCCGATATAACTCGCCGGACGCACGAACTGCCAGAAACGATACCGGACGAAACGCGAAAAAATAACGAAAGAAATTCGTCGCGCGCGACCCCGATCCTCGTGACACTCTCTTCGGGGACCCCTCGGCGAGTATCAACCACGCGGTTGGGCGCACTGTTCGCACCTATAATCGCAGTCTTTCCGCACGGACCTGCGCAAATATTCTAATCCAATGCCAGGCCGCTTTTTCGCCGTAAAGCACAAACGTCGCACCGAATGGCGGGAAACCGCTCGTAGGTTGACGGGTCCCGACGGGGTGCCAGCAGGGATTACAGGAAGCCCGGGCGGCTCTTTTACCGCAAGCGCCATGCCTATGGCTACTAAAACATCAGGCGCCGCCCGCGGATGCTGAAACGGATCAAGAACCCCGACGTCACCAAGGCGCTGGCGAACATCGTCTGGCTGGGTCTCGAACGCCTAACGCAGATCGCGGTGGCTATCGCCATCAGCGGACTGCTCGCGCGCTACTTCGGCCCCGACGTCTTCGGCAAATGGCAATACGCCAACACGCTGCTGCTCGTGCTCTCGCCCATCACCTGGGTCTGCGGCGCCGAAATCCTCGTGCCGACCATCGTGAATCGCCCGCCAGGCCAGCTCGGCACGGTGCTCGGCAGCGCATTCGCGTTGCGCATAGGCGTATCTGCCGCGGCCTTGGTTGTCACCTGGATAGGCATTGCGGCGGGTTTTACCGACCCGCTTGTCGGCACCATGCTCGCCAGCCTTGCCGTGACCATGATGTTCCGTGAACCTTTCGTCGGCGTGATCAACGCATGGCTGCAAAGCATGACGTACAGCAAACCGCAATTGCTGACCAGCATGCTCACGGCGGTCGCCAAAGCCGCGCTCGTGTACGTGCTCGTGCGCGCAGCAGCAAGCCCGGCGCGCTTCGGCTGGCTGTGGGCGCTGGAAGCAGCGGTCATCGGCGGCGTGTTGATGCTGTATTACATTCATCGACACGGCGGCAAGCTCGGCTGGCACATCGACCGCTCGCTGTTCCGCCATTTCGCGAGTGCCGGCACGGTATTCTGGCTCGGCCTCATTTGTATGTACCTGTTCCTGAAGCTCGACCGGCTCATACTCGAACGTCACATTTCGTTCGCCGATCTCGGCCGGTATTCGGCCGCGCAGCAACTCAACGAAAACTGGATCACGCTCGCGCTGATGCTCGCGCAGACTATCGCCCCGGCGTTCGTGTACCGCGTGCACGACGCCGTGCAGCTGAAACGCAACCTCGGCCACTTGATCGCGATGACGGCCGTGCTGATGATCGGCGGCGCGATCGTGCTCGACCTGCTCGCGGGGGTCATCATTTCGCGCGTGTTCGGGCCGGCTTACACCGAATCCATCAGCATTTTCCGCTGGGCGGTCTGGCTTTCAGTGCCGGTCGGCATAGAAGCAATCGGTAACCTCGTCGTGCTTAAATACCAGGCGAAATTCGTGTTGCTTGCGAAGTGGCTGCTGGCGCTGGCGGTCGCTTTCGTGGTGAACCTGATCGCGATTCCGCGCATGGGCAGCTACGGCGCGCTGATCGGGCTGGCGACGGGGTATCTCGCGACGGCATCGGTCAATTTCTACTACATCCGCTTCAGGCTGCGGGTATGACGGCCTACTCACCCCCTATGCCATCTCCGACGCTCGACGACGTCACCGTGCTGATTCCGGTGTTCAATGCCCAGCACGACCTGGACCGCGCGCTCGCATCGTTCTGCGAGCGCGCGCCGGTGCGGGTGCTGATCGTCGATGACGGCAGCCTGCCGCCCATCGTCGCGCCATCTGTTGCGAACCTCACAATCGACGTGCTGCGCATGCCGCGCAATGGCGGTATTGAACTGGCGTTGCAGACCGGCGTGGCCACGTTAGCGCAACGGGGTGTCAAATACGCCGCGCGAATTGATGCGGGCGATCTGGCGACGCCGTATCGGCTGGAAAAGCAGCGCGCTTATATGGAAGCGCATCCGGAAACGGCGGCGCTCGGCATGTGGACGCATGTGGTCAGCATGGAGGGCGCGCCGCTGTTCGACCTTTGCCCGCCCGCCGAACCAGCAGTGATTCGCCGCGTCATGCTGCTGCGCGCCTGCTTCTCCCATCCGACGATGATGCTGCGCGTCGACGCCGTGATGGACGCCGGCAACTATCGCGCGGAGTATCGCGCGGCCGAGGATCTCGATCTGTTCCTGCGCCTGATGGAAGACCACGACTGCGCGAACCTGCCGGAATTCGGCGTGTATTACGAACTCAACGAGCACGGCATCAGCGCAACAAAACGCCGCACACAAACGCTTTCCACGCTACGGCTGCAATTGAAATACATGCGTTTGACGAACCTGCCCGACTGGCTTGGCGTGGCGAAAAATATTGCGCATCTGATCCTGCCGTACGGCGCCGTGCATGCGTTGAAAACGCGCTTGTTTCCATGACTTAAGCCCTTCATCCAGCGCCTGACATACCGTATTTGAAACCCATCGAATGAACGCAGAGAAATCCCGCCTTCGCATAGCCCTCGTCTGCAACACCGCGTGGGCGATCTACACCTACCGGCGCGGTCTGCTGCGGATGCTGATCGAACACGGCGTGGAAGTCTCGGTGATCGCGCCGCGCGACCGGACCTTCGCGCCGCTCGAAGAAATGGGCTGCCGATGCGTCGAGCTGCCGGTGGCGTCGAAAGGTACCAATCCTGGCGATGACCTGAAGACCCTCGCCGCGCTGTATCGCGAGTACCGGGCAACCCAGCCGCACATGGTGTTTCACTACACGATCAAACCGAACATCTACGGTTCGATCGCGGCGAAACTCGCAGGCATACCCTCGATTGCGGTCACCACAGGGCTGGGTTATGTGTTCATCCAGAAGAGCCGGACGGCAAGCGTCGCGAAGCGGCTTTACCGTTTTGCGTTCCGGTTTCCGCGCGAAGTGTGGTTCCTGAACCAGGACGACCGGCAAGCATTCATCGACCAGAACCTGCTGGTTCATCCGGACCGCGCGCGCTTGCTGCACGGCGAAGGCGTCGATCTCGACGATTACGCTTTCCAGCCGCTACCGCGTGCCAACCCGCAGACGGAAGGCTTTTTTTTCATTTTAATTGGCCGTCTGCTGTGGGATAAAGGCGTCGCGGAATACGTCAATGCAGCCCGCCGGCTGCGCCTGACCTATCCGTACGCGTGGTTCCAGTTACTCGGACCCGTGGGCGTCGACAATCCCAGCGCCATCACGCTCGACGAAGTGCAGGCCTGGCAGCGCGAAGGGGTCATCGATTATCTCGGCGAGGCGCACGACGTCCGCGCGTTTATCGGTAATGCAGATTGCGTGGTGCTGCCGTCTTATCGCGAAGGCGTGCCGCGGACCTTGATGGAGGCGTCAGCAATGGGACGCCCGATAGTCGCCACCGATGTCCCCGGCTGCCGCGAAGTCGTCGAAAACGGCGTTACGGGCCTGCTGTGCGAAGTAAAAAGCGCCGACAGCCTCGCGCAGCAACTCGAACGGCTGCTGCTCTCGAGCCACATGGCACGCGCTGAAATGGGCGTGGCGGGTCGCGCCAAAGTGGCACGCGAATTCGACGAAAACGCGATCATCGAAGATTATAAAGGCACGATACGCGCGGTTACCGGCGTTTCACTCTAAATCACCCTCCGGGAGCGTTATTCATGACTAGTCACACAAGCGCGAAGAACACGATCCTTGTCACGGGCGGCGCCGGTTTTATCGGCTCGCATACTTGCGTCGAATTGCTGAATGCTGGTTACGGCGTCGTCGTGATCGACAACCTCGTGAACAGCAACGCTCAGTCGCTGAAACGCGTGGAGCAGATTACCGGCAAGACGCTGGCATTCTACGAAGCCGATGTCCGCGATGAAACCGCCCTCGCCCGCATTTTCGATGAGCACGCAATCACTGGCGCGATCCATTTCGCCGCGTTGAAGTCGGTGGGAGAATCAGTGGCGAAACCGATCGAGTATTACCGTAACAACATCGACAGCCTGCTCGTGCTGCTCGACACCATGCGCGCGCGCAACGTGAAGAAATTCGTCTTCAGTTCGTCTGCGACGGTGTATGGCGTGCCGAAGAGCGTGCCTATCGACGAGTCGTTTCCGCTGTCGGCTACGAACCCCTACGGACAATCGAAGCTTATCGCCGAACAGGTTTTGCGCGACCTGGAAATCTCCGATGCCGCTTGGCGCATTGCGACGCTGCGTTACTTCAATCCCGTCGGCGCCCATGAAAGCGGCTTGATTGGCGAAGATCCGGCGGGCGTGCCGAACAACCTGATGCCATATGTCGCGCAAGTGGCGGTGGGCAAGCTGGAACGCCTGCGGATTTTCGGCAGCAATTACGCGACCCACGACGGCACCGGCGTGCGCGATTACATTCACGTGGTCGATCTGGCGCGTGGTCACATCAAGGTGCTCGATGCACTGGAGTCGCTTGACAGCAGCTTTGTCGTGAACCTGAGCACGGGCCAGGGGTATAGCGTGCTGGATGTGGTGAAGGCGTTCGAAGCGGCGTCGGGCAAGCCCGTGCCGTACGAGCTCGTCGCCCGTCGTCCGGGGGATATCGCCGAGTGTTTCGCCGATCCGGCCGCCGCCGCGAAGCTGCTCGGCTGGCAGGCGGAACACGGCATCAAACGGATGTGCGCCGATCACTGGCGCTGGCAGTCGCAGAACCCGAGGGGTTTTGCCTGACGTTCTGGTTCAGGCCCCGCCTGATGCGTTCTTTCTAGTGGTTATTTTTCATGCTCAGTTTTGCGCTCGGTTTTCTCGTTTCGCTGTTCATCACGCTGTTGATCGTGCGGTTTGCCCATTTGCACGAAGGTATTTCCGGCGATAGCGATTTTGCCGGCGTGCAGAAGTTTCACGCCCGGTCCGTGCCCCGCATCGGCGGGGTCGGAATCCTGATCGGACTCACTGTGTCGACCGTGCAGCTTCGATGGACTTATCCGGTCGTATCAAGCGGAATCCTCGCCATTGTTGCTTGCGGCATGCCGGCGTTTTTCTCGGGACTGGTCGAGGACCTGACCAAGCGGGTGACGCCGGTTGTACGCCTGGTCTGCACCATGGCCGCGGCCGCGCTTGCGTATTTCCTGCTCGGGATCGCGGTCACGCGTATCAGCATTCCGCCGCTCGACTTCCTGCTGACCTACGGGGTCATCTCGTGTCTCGTGACCGTGGTAGCGGTGGCGGCTTTGGCTAACGCAATCAATATTATTGACGGCTTCAACGGACTCGCGTCCATGGTCGCATTCATGATGTTCGCGTCGCTCGCGTACGTGGCGTTCCAGGTTCACGACCCGGTAGTGTTGTTCGCCTCGCCGATCATGATGGGCGCGGTGATGGGCTTTTTCATCTGGAACTTCCCGGCCGGGCTGATTTTTCTCGGCGATGGCGGCGCGTATTTCATCGGCTTCATGCTTGCCGAGCTGTCCATCATGCTCGTGATGCGCAATCGCGATGTCTCGGCGTGGTTCCCGGTGCTGCTGTTCATGTATCCGATCTTCGAGACCTGTTTCTCGATCTACCGGAAGAAGTTTATTCGCGGGATATCACCCGGGATTCCCGATGGCGTACATCTGCATATGCTGGTTTACAAGCGCCTCATGCGCTGGGCGGTTGGTGCACAGAATGCCCGCGAAATCACGCGGCGCAATTCGCTCACCTCGCCGTATCTATGGCTGCTATGCCTGGTGGCCGTGATTCCCGCCACGCTGTTCTGGCGGCATACGCTGCATCTGTTCTGCTTTGTCGTGGTGTTTGCGTTCACCTATGTCTGGCTTTACGTCAGCATCGTCCGGTTCAAATCGCCGCGATGGATGGTGTTCCGGCGAGCTCATCCGATAAAGAAGTAGCGCTTCCCGCGCCGGCAGTTTCTCCTGCCGGCACGCGGCTTCCTTCTAGCTCGACACAAACGCGAGCAAGTCCGCGTTCACCTTCTTGTCAGCCTCGACCACGCACATGCCGTGCGCACCACCCGGATACACCTTGAGCGTCGCATTCTTGACGATCTTCGCTGAGTGTTTTCCTGCTGCATCGATTGGCACGATCTGGTCGTCATCGCCGTGCAGGATCAGGGGCGGTACATCAAACTTCTTCAGGTCTTCCGTGTAATCGACCTCTGAAAACTCCCTGATGCACGCGTACTGCCCATTATCCCGCCCAATATTCCCTGCGCCCAGAACGTGTCGGTCACACCCTGTGATTTCTTGGCATTATCGCGGTTGTAGCCGAAGAACGGCACCGCCAGGTCCTTGTAGAACTGCGAGCGATCTACCGCCACGCCTGCGCGGATTCCATCGAATACATCCTTCGGCAAACCGCCCGGATTCGCTTCCGTCTTCAGCATCAACGGCGGCACGGCCCCGATCAACACGGCCTTCGAGACCCACCCCGTTCCATGACGCCCGATATAACGCGCGACCTCGCCACCGCCCGTTGAGTGGCCCACCAGCATGGCGTCTTTCACATCCAGTGCATCGAGCACAGCGGCCAGATCGTCAGCGTAGGTGTTGTGCATGTCATTGCCCTGCGGGGCTGACCGAACGCCCGTGTCCCCGCGGCGGTCATGCACGATGACCCGGTAGCCCTTCTGGACCAGGAACAACATCTGCGAATCCCACGCATCCGCATCCAGCGGCCACCCGTGCGAAAATACCACCGTCTTGCCGGTACCCCAGTTCTTGTAGAAAATCTCCGTGCCGTCCTTCATCTTGATCGTGTCCATGGAACGTGCTTCTTAAGGTGAGATAACGCGCTAAGTCCGTCGTCCGCCGCCTTCAGCGTGGGCACAACGCGTGGAATTTGGCGAAGGTCTGCCGCGCCTCCGCCGTGCGAATCCTGCGCTCTTCATGCGACGTCTTGATGTTTCTCCAGCCTTCGATTGATCATACGAAACGACGATTGTGATAACCGGAACCGGGTCTGAAACGCGGGTGTTCGTACAGGTTAAGTGACGAGGGCCGTACCGCAAAAGCGCGCTGCAAATCGTCGGGTACCGTAGCGCCACCTCCCTGCCCGCCCATTTCTGTTCGCACCGACCCTCGCGGCTTTAATGCATTTTTCCATCGGCCGCGCGATCTCTCAGGCTCGCCGCCGCAATCGAAATTCTTCGGGAAAACGCCGATTAATCCGTCCCATTGATAAACTATATCGGGGCGATAAGCCAATGAATGCTATAGAAGTTATTACCCGCGGTTACCTGAAATTATTGAAAATTCCTGTTTTTACTGATTCAGAAAGCCGAAAACGACTTTATCAAGGATTGCCTTATTGGTACAATTACTTATGTCTGAAGATATGCTATTGTAACTACATGTGCCCTTTACTATCGTGAGAGAGAAGCACCGGCATGCTAACATTACGAATACGAACGTCATATATCAATCCCTACTCCATTGCCCTCGTCGTGCAACTCGTCACTGGTCGATTGAGCCGTCCATAAAAAAAGCAAACGATAACCAGTAACCTCATCCAGCGCTGCCCCACAAGTCCCTCTTAAGCGGAACTCCTCAAAACCGTCGTATTATCCCCCAGTTGGGGCCCGCAAAAAAGCCAGGATACCTGGCATCTGCGGGCCAGAATGGGACCGATTGGCATGGACCGTTTTCTAGCAATGAAAGTCTTTGTGTGCGTGGTCGAGAGCGGCAGTTTTTCCAAGGCCGCCGATGCGCTGCGCTTGCTTGCCGCAAGCGTTTCCCGCACCGTCCAGGCACTCGAAGCGTACCTCGGCGCACGCCCTGAACCGTACTACCCGCAGCATCAGCATCACGGAAGACGGTGATCTACTACGAGCGATGCGTGCGCGTACTCGGCGAAGTGGACGACATGGAGTCCGTTCTGTCGCGCTCCAAGCTGAGCCCGAAAGGCACCGTACGCGTCAGCCTGCCCGCACTCATGGCTAAAAGCACCATCATCTCCGCGCTGCCGGAATTCTTCGAGGCCTACCCGGATATCCGCGTGGAAATGAGCCTGGCCGACAAGCAGGTCGACATCATCGAGGCGGGCGTGGATTGTGTGATCCGCGTAGGCGCAGTCGGCGATATAGGCCTCGTGGCAAAGCAGATTGGCCGCTATTCCCAGGTCGCCGCGGCAGCACCGTCGTATATCGCGAAATATGGTGATGATGAGCCCAGGACGCTCGAGGATCTCGAGCATCACATGTGCGTGGATTATCTGGTGAGCAAGACGGGCCGCGTCAGAAGCTGGGAGTTCGTGGTGGATGGCGAGACCAAGACCATTCCGCTCAAGGCGATATTAGCCGTCAATGATGCGGATTCGTATGTGGGCGGACTCGCCGGCCTCGGGCTGATCCAGGCGTCAAGCTATACGCTGTCTATCTGGAAAGCGGTGCGCTGAAGGAAGTACTGCAGGCGTATCCGCCCTATCCGCGCGTGGTGTCGATCCTGTATGCCGCGAACCGGCATCAGCCACGGCGGGTAAAGGTGTTCATAGAGTGGATCGCGAAGATTTACAGGCGGCAGTCGTCATTGCAAATAGCCGCGGATGATCTGCTCTCCGGTCATGGCCATACCGCGCATGCCGATCACGCGAACCACGTCACGTCCTGACGACTGCGGCGCTCGGTACCGCTTCACCTTCGACTTGCGCGGCGCGTGCATGCTTGAACATCCACTCGAGCGTGTCGTAGATAGGGGTGATGGGCACGCGGCCAATCGCGCGCCGCAGCCTGACGTTCGACCCGACCAGCTTCGCAATCTCATTGTGCCGCATGAAGCGGGGGTCAACGAAGATATCGATCTTGTATCCCGCGATGCGTTGCATCATGGTCAGGATTTCGCCAAGCAAATGGCCGGTGCCGGAGCACGTATTGAATGCCTCACCTGCGGGCGCGACTTCCAACAGGCGTGTGTAGACTTCGACGACATCGCGGACATCGGAGAAATCGCGGCTCACCGCCAGATTGCCGAGCGATATGCGCGGTTCATGACGCGCGTGATGATTGACGATCTTCGGCAACAGGAAGTCTTCGGTCTGGCCAACGCCGGTGTAGTTGAAAGGCCGGGTGAAGAAAACGGGCAGGCGGTCGAGCCACAAGCGCGCCATGTTCTCCATGGCGAGCTTGCTGACGGCATAGTCGTTGCCGGGATTCAGCGGCACGTTTTCGTCGATGACTTCCACGCTCGCATTGCCATACACATTCGATGTACTCGCCATCAGCACGGCGCGCGGTTTCTTGTCGAGTTGCGACAGCGCGTCGAGCAGATTGCGCGAGCCCATGATGTTGACCAGATAACTTTGCGTGGGCAAGTTGCCCGTGACGTGCGCGAGCCCGGCGAGATGGACAACCACATCCGGCTGGGCGTCGCTGACGCACGCGCGCACCGCGTCGAGATCAAGCAGGTTGAGCGGAACGCCGGTCGTGCCGGGTACGTCGGGCTCGGACGCGGGTGAAGTCGTGCCCCACACGTCGTAACCTTCGTCTAGCAGACGCGCGGCCATATGGCGTCCGGTAAAGCCCGAAAGACCCGTGATGAGAGCGCTACGGCGTTTGCCGCCGTCAGGATGTTTTATATCGTTCATTGCGCGTGATATGTGCGGCGGCCTCTTTCGGCATTTTGGCAAAGTGTTGCGGCCGTATCGGAATGGTTGTGCATGCCTGTCCGGTGACGCCAGTTACTTTCCGTTTTCCGACCATGCAGCTGTCGAGCGATGAGTTCCATCATGCAACAGCGTTTCGCACGAGAATGTGAATTTCCGCTCTGCGTCCAGCGCCACGAGGCTTTCCAGCCATTTTCCGCATCGATTTAATGGCAAATTTTATCACGTAGCCCCTGCTTCAAGGGGGCGGAACACCCGGTATAACGGGCGCCGGTCGTGAAGTAGCACCAACTAATTGTCGAGCCGCCAGACGCGCTGTTCGGACCGCGGTTATTCCCGCCTCGAAATCTGGCCGCTGCGAAGAAAACCACTGGCTGCACGCTGCGCCATGGTTTTAGCCCGACCGTCGAACATTACGCTTTGCTTATTTTACGAAAGACGGAAAATATTCGACGGTCACTGGCCACGTGTTCGAAAGTATTTCCCGAGAGGACGCTCGCCTGGTTCAACGGCGTCGAATTTACTACTTCTCGAAACAATTTTTTTGAATGAGATAAGTCAATTTGAAAGTCGATTAGAGGTGCGGCGCCTCGCCGGCAAAGGCTTCGGACCTCTATCGACTCTTCCGGATCTGCGCGATGTGTACTTAAAAGCGGCTTCTAACAGTAATTGATTGAATTTTGTGGTTCATTTACCACTGGCAATCCTGCTTCGCGCTCTATTTATTTAAGATTTTTTGCAATATTTGAACGCTAGTCTTAGCTAACCCGAGTAACGGTCCTGACGCCTCTACTGCACCATCGGCCGATGGGAGCAGGGCGGGCCGCTCTCAGACGGAGAAAACCTCTTGCACCGTTTTTCGCGCTTTTTGCTTCTGGCATTACGTTTTCTGGTTGTGGGTGCTCGGCCTGGTTGCGGTGAGCTCTGCGTATCCGGCGTCGCCCACTGTGCTGCAGGCTCGTACATCGTGGATTGGAAATACCTTCGGTTTCGGCGACGGCACCTGTACGCAGATCAACATTACTGTGATCGCCGTCACGCCTGACGGCCGGGTGTACACCAATGCGTCGTGGGACGAGAGCGGTGCGGAAGTGAGCGTCTACAAGGACGGCAAGGTGCTCGGCACGGCCGGCGGCACGCATGGCTGGGGCAACTACGGCGGCAACATGATCGCGCTTAACCGGCGCTATGCGTTTGTGGCGGTCGGGTTGGGTAACGAACGCGGCAATTTGCAGAAGGCGGGCGTGTGGCCGCCCAAGGGCAAGCAGTGGTTTGGCGTGTCGCGCCGGGACATCTGGGACATGAAGCGCAGCGTGGCGTTTCAGGCGAACCTGGCCGCCGACAAGGACGGGCACGCGCAGCTCGCTGCCGCGTTCCTGATGATCAACGAGGCGCCGGAAGACAAGCGCGGTGCTCCGAAGACGGACGACGTAAAGCAGGACGTAGGTGGACTGGTTGCGTCGGATGCGTTGTTGTACGTGGCGAATACCGTGATGAACCGCATCGAGGTATACGACGCCGAGTCGATGCAGCAAAAGGGCAAATGGAACGCCACGCAGCCGGGACGTCTCTGGCGCTTGCGAGGGGCGGCACGTTATGGGCGCTGGTCAACACGCAGGGCGACCGGGCGCGGCTCGCGCATTACACACGCCGGCGAGCCCGACGATAGGCGATGCACCCGCGCTGGTTGCGGGTACCGACGCTGTCGATTTGATGATCGATGGTCAGGGGCGTTTGCTGGTTGCTCACAACGGACCGCGTCAGCAGGTGCTGATTTTCACGCGCGATGGCGGCGCGGACAAGTACCGCGAGTCGTCGGCACTGGGTGAGCGCGGTGGCATTTTTTCGGGCGTCGCGGGGCGGCCTGGTCCGCGGCGTTTCAACGGGTTAACCGGCGTGGGTGGTGGATGCGGCGGGGAATGTTTATGTGTCGACGAATGGGATAGGTGTGCGGCAGGGCGCGACTGGTGCGGGGTTGGGCGCGACGCTTGAGAGTTATGCGCCTGACGGCCGGCAGTTTTGGCAAGTGCAGGGACTGTTGTTCGTGGACGGGGCGTGGATGGATCCTGCGCGTCCGAACAGCGTTTACACCGGCAACAAGCGTTTTGAACTGGATCTGTCGAAACCGGCGGGACAGGACTGGAAATATGTGGGGTTCCTGTCGGGGCAGTTCAAGTATCCCGAGGATCCTAGCTTTAGCGTTGATGACTGGCCGGGGCAGCCGACGGCTCGGAGGGTTGACGGCCGTACGTTCCTGTACTTGACGGACATGTATTCGGATCACTTGAAGATTTATCGTTTCGATGCGAAGCGTGATGGAGAGCTGGCGATTCTTTCGGGGTATTTTGCAGGTCGGTGAGCGTGGTGCGCAGAACATTCAGAATCATCCGCCGCATGGTGACTGGATATGGCGTGACACCAACGGCAATGGCCGGTGTGATGCGAATGAGTTCGACGTGAACAACGGACTGCTACCTAATCCTGGTGGGTGGGGATGGTGGGTTGATACGAAGGGCGATATTTGGCACACGAGTGATACGCGGGGGATCAATCGCTTTCGATACGGTGTGGTGTGGACCGTGTGGGCAATCCGGTTTATGCGTATGCCAATGCGCAGAACTATGCGATGCCTGCGCCGTTCAACGTGGTGAAGCGGGCGGTGTATGAGGCGGATACGGACACGATGTATTTGACTGGGTACGCGGCAGACGAGTCGTTTGATCGTGGGTACTGGAAGGAAGTGGGGCGACGGTTGGTACGGTACGACCATTGGTCGAAGGTGCCGGAGCAGCGGTATTCGATTGAGTTGCCGTGGGACACGCAGAGCAAGCCGTTGGCTACGACGATTGGTTTGACGGTTGAGGGTAAGTATTTGTTCACGGTGAAACCGGTTGGGATGGTGCATGTGTATGAGAAGGATACGGGCCGTGAGGTTGGGGTGATCAAGCCGGGTCCGGAAGTGGGAGGTGCGTCAGGGTGGGTGGATGTGCCGAATGGCATTAGTGCGAGCCGGCAGGCGGATGGTGAGTACCTGGTGTGTGTTCGTTGAAGAGGATGCGCGGGGGAAGGTGATGATGTACCAGTGGCGCCCATAGGCTGTTCGTTCGCACTTTTAGGTTCTGGGTGACGGAGATTTTGAGGGCGGTGGTCGGGGGGGTGATGTCGGGGTGGCAAGTTCCAGTGTTAGCGATCTGAGTCAATGCCGGGTTGCTGCTTTCGGTGTTACTGGTCTGCCTGAGTGAGCTGTTTTCTTTATCACTATTAGCCACTGCGCGTGGCGGCACGTCATTTCCTGGTCCTTAGCGACAAAGAAACGAAGCAAAGAAAACGCTTTCGAAACGCGAGCTCGTAAGTGTCCACAGCGTGCAGTTCCAGTACTTGGCACCCGAAAAGTACGGTGCTCGCCAGAACGACTGACGGTTGAACCCCTCCTTCTCGCGAATCCTGACATGAACACGCTTCGCCACCAGTGCTCTCGGGCAAGCACCAGCACCCCACGGTCAGCACGGCCGTACACGTATTTTTTGCTTCATTTCCTGCGGTGTTGGTCACCGCCAAATCTGCACCGTAAAATATTATTTTTAAGGTATGCGAAATATTTAAGGTTTGCTAAATCTGTAGGGTTTGTCGGGCCTGTTGAGCCAGTTGGTCCTCTTATTTGATAGTGGGTGTTGATAGGACAGTGGAGGTTTTGGTGCTTGGTTGTCCGCGGATAGCGCGGGGTGATCCTTGGGCAGGTTCAGTCACTGGTGGCGAAGCGTGTGGGTATCGATGTTCGTAGCAGGAGGGCTTCACACATCCTTCGCTCTGGCGAGCACCGTGCTTTGGGGGTACCCATGTATTGGGACTACACGCTGTGGACACTTACGTGCCCGCGTTTTGAAAGCGTTTTCTTTGCTTCGTTTCTTTGTCGCTTTGGACAAGGAAATGACGCGCTGCCACGCGCAGTGGCTAATAGTGATAAAGAAATTAGGTAACTCGGGCATATCACTAACGCCGAAAGCAGCAACCCGGCATAGACCCCGACCACCAACCCCGAAAACCCAGTCACCCAAACCCCCAAAGGACGAGTGCGAACGATGGAAAAATCGATGGTGAAGAACATGGCGATTAACTTCTCGGGACTGGTGCTGCCTACCTTTGTCTCGTTGATCACCGTGCCCGCATACATCCATCTCGTCGGCGTCGAACGCTACGGCGTGGTCAGCCTTGTCTGGACGCTTATCGGCTACTTCGGCATTCTCGATCTCGGCATGGGCATGGCCGCTCAACACCAGATCTCAAAGGCCCACGCCGCGAACGATCCCGAAACCCGCTCTCGTGTGTTCTGGAGCGCCATCTGGCTTAACCTCGGCACCGGCATCATCGGCGGTGTCCTGATCTACTTCGGCGCCTTCGTTTACACCGCCTACGTGGCACATTCATCGCCCCCCATGCAATGCGAAGTTTACCACGCACTCCCGTGGCTCGCCCTCGCTATCCCCATCGCCAACGTGTCATGGGGCTGCGCCGGTACAATCAACGGCGTCGAACGCTTCGGTATCTACAACACCAATCAAACTATCGGTACCTTCCTGTTCCAGTTGCTGCCGCTCGCCGCCGCCTGGAAAATCGCACCGAACCTGCAAACCGTACTCGCCGTCGTACTCCTCGCATGAGCGAGCTTCAAGGTGCTCGACATCAAACGCATCAAATGGCCGCAGCTAGGCGTCGCTGGCGGCTTGTTCAAGGTCGGTGGCTGGATGCGGTTGCAACCATCTCCAGCACGATCACGGACTCCCTCGACCGCATCCTCCTGGGAGCCAATCTTGGCGCGCGTTTCGTCACGTACTACACCGTGCCGCAGAACCTCATCACCCGCCTGAACATGCTGCCGAACTCACTCGTTCGCACGTTGTTCCCGCGCCTGTCCGCCGTCAAACGCGAACACGCCGACGCCATGGTCCAGCCAGTCCCTCGAATTCCTCAACGGCGTATTCACCCCCATAGCACTCTTTGTCATGCTCGTGCTCGCGCCCTTCCTGCACCTCTGGGTCGGGCAGGAAATCGCCATTGCCAGCGCACCGGTGGGCCGGATCCTGATCATCGGCGCGTGGCTCGTCGGACAGGCCAGCGTCACGCGCATCGTGATCCAGTCGCAGATCAATCCCGCCACCGCGGCGCGTATCGGCCTGGTGCAACTGCCGTTCTTCGTGACTGCGCTGTGGTTCGGTATCGCACACTTCGGGTCTATCGGTGCGGCGAGCGTGGTCGTGCTGCGCTCGCTTGTCGACTATGGCCTCTTGCTCTGGATCTCGCGTATTCACGCCCGCCCCATTGCCGCCGACATGCTGATGCATCTCGCATTCCTCATCGCGGGCCTGGGCGTGGCTTTTGTCATCGATCCGATCAAGTACCCGCTGCAATCAATCGCAGCAGCGTTCGTTATCTCGGCCCTGAATTGCTGCTGCTCCCTTCTCACGCGGCCCGCGTTGCGCTCCATGGCGCGCAGCTTCGTCCACGAGTTGAATGTGCGTCTGAAACGGCGCGTGAAATCCACGGTTTAAGGTGAGGAGAGACACATGAGACATGATCTCGATGAAGCGGTCATCGACCCGGTGCGAGTGACGCTCGACGCGGTCGGCCTGCCCCCGCCTGCTGTGCAGGACACACCGTCCCGCCACCGCGCGAGAATCGCAAAACGGGTGCCGCGCGTGGCGATCATGCATGACTGGCTCGTCGCTTTCGCGGGCGCGGAGAAGGTGCTCGAACAGATCGTCATATGTTTTCCCGATGCGGATCTGTTCAGCGTCGTTGACTTCATGGAAGAGCGGTCATGGATGCGCGGCAAGAAGGTCACTACCTCGTTCACCCAGAAACTGCCGCAGGCGAAAAAGCGTTACCGCTCGTATCTGCCGCTCATGCCGCTGGCGATCAAACAACTCGACGTGTCCGGCTATGACCTCGTCATTTCTAGCAGCCATGCCGTGGCGAAGGGCGTGCTGACCGGTCCGGACCAGATTCACGTGAGCTACCGTGCATTTACCCATCCGCTACGCATGGGACTTGCAACATCAGTACCTGCAGCAATCGAATCTCACGGCGGGCATGAAGTCGCTGCTCGCGCGCATGGTGCTGCACTACATGCGCAACTGGGACATCCGCACGTCGAACTCGGTGGACCATTTCATCGAGAATTCGGCGTTCATAGCGCGACGGATCAACAAGGTCTATCACCGCGATTACCATGTGATCTTTTCACCCGTCGACGTGGAAACGTTCCAGCTTTGCGAGGTGAAAGAGGACTTCTATCTGACAGCGTCGCGGATGGTGCCTTACAAGAAGATCGATTTGATCGTGGAAGCATTTGCGAAGATGCCCGAGCACAAGCTGGTCGTGATCGGCGACGGTCCCGACATGCGCAAGATCCGAGACAAGGCTACGCCGAACGTCGAGATCATGGGGTATCAACCGTTCTCCGTTCTGCAGGACAAGATACGCCGCGCGAAGGCGTTCGTGTTCGCGGCCGAAGAGGACTTCGGCATCTGGGTGGTCGAGGCGCAAGGGTGCGGGACGCCGGTGATCGCATATGGCAAGGGCGGCGCGCTGGAGACCGTGCTCGATAGTTCACATGCGTGCCCAACGGGCCTTTTCTTCGATGAACAGAGTGCCGCCGCAATCATCGAGGCGGTGGAGGGGTTCGAACTCGGCGCGGTGAAGATTGATCCGGTCGATTGCCGCGCGAATGCAGAGCGTTTTTCGATCAGGCATTTCCGCGATGGCCTGCGCGCCTACGTGCAAAGCGTCGCGCCTCAGTTCATGCTCGCACCGCCTGCGATGCCGCCGGTGCCGGTCATCGAACCGGTATCAACGGGCAGCGGCTTCCCAGCTGGATCACGAAGAGGCCGACGCCATGCGTGTCCTGGCCGTCGATCAAAGCGGTGTGCTGGGCGGCGCGGAACTCTCGTTGCTCGAGGTGATGAAGAACATGCGCGGCAACAACGAGACCGTGTTGTTCGACGACGGCCCTTTCCGCATCGCACTCGAAGAGTGGTCGATCTCAAGGTCAATGTGCTCGACGGCGCCGCGTTCGGCGGCTTGAGCAAGGACGGCGGGATGAAGCAGTCGGGTGCGGGCATGATCGGCGGCGTGATGAACTTGGATGTGATCTACGTGAACACGCAGCGCGCGATGGTGGTCGGCGTGATCGCGGGACTGATCTCGCGGCGCCCGGTGGTCTGGCATCTGCGCGATATCGTCAGCCTGGAGCATTTCGGCAAGACGCAGCTCACCATCATCAAGTGGTGCACGAAGCTCATGCTGGAAAGTGTGATTGCGAATTCGACGGCATCGGCTGTAGCGCTCACCGCGCTGACGCGGCTAAAAGAGGAACGGCTGGATGTGGTGTTCAACGGCATTTCCGCGGAGCCGTTCACCGAGCTGGAATCTGTCGCGCATCACGAGTTGCGGGCGCGCTTCGGCTTGCCGCAGGACGCCTTCCTGGGTGGGCTCGTTCGGCTCGCGCGCTGGAAAGGGCAGCACATCCTGCTCGAGGCGCTGCTGGAGGAATGGGAATGAACGTCTCCCCCCGTGAGTTGTGGGAACAAGAAAGGTTAAGCGGACCTTCGCGGGCCGACGGCATCGGAGT
>CALNPU010000039.1 GCA_940588625.1 uncultured Caballeronia sp. | reverse complement strand
TCGGGATACGGCTACTACGCTCGCTTCTCGACACGGGAGAATAGCAATCGATCCCATCCATTTCCGACACAGTAAGATTAAACAAAAGGAAAAATACTGGAACCCCATAAAACCTCTATGCTTAGCAGCGCTGTCGGGAAACATCGGGTACACGGACCCGGTATAAAAAAACCGCCGCGAGGGCGGTGTGGGTGAGACGATTGCGCGTCAGGCTGCTCGTGCCAGTTCGGGGAACGGCTCAACCTTCCGGTGCGGTTTCCGTTGTGCCTGCCACAGATCGTAGCGAGCCTGCATGATAGTCCACATTTCAGCCGACGTTCCGAGCGCTGCACCAAGCAATATAGCCATGTCAGCCGAAATGCCGGCGTGACCATTGAGAATGCGCGAAAGCGCGGCACGCGTAACGCCAAGCCGCTCAGCAACTGTCGTAATACTGAGTTCGCCCAGGTAGTCGCGCAACACCAGTCCGGGGTGCGCCGGGTTATGCATTGATGTCATCGTCGGCTCCTTGGTGATAGATAGTCCTGGTAATCAACAAGAACGGCATCTGTTCCTTCGAAAAAGAACCTCAAACGCCATTTGCCGGTTACCCATATTGACCAGTGGCTTTCCACAGCCTGCTTCTTCGGATTCTGCCCGGTGAGAGGGTGGAGTTTCAACGCCGCCGCGTTCATATCGTCGGGACCCGTTGCGGCATGGAGTGCCGTCAGGCGAATTTGCAGTTTCTCCGCATGAGTAGCGGTAATGCCAGCTTTTGATCCGGTCAGAAAAAACCGCTCTAGCCCTTTGTGTCGAAAGCTCTTGATCATTCGTATAGTGTACATGAACGCTATACGGAGCGCCAGACTGATAGACCAGAGGCCTTCATCCGGAAACCTACGTCGGTTTTGATACAACACCCGCCCGCCTCAAACCACCGAAGCCCCGCCATTGATTTCAAGCACCAGCGGAAAACGCACTTCGAACACGCTGCCGCGGCCCTTGTATGAATCAAACCGGATCACGCCCTGCAGTTCGCGGGCGAGTTCCTTCATGATCGCCAGTCCCAACCCGGTGCCGGGAATCTCGTCGGACGCCGCTCGTTCAAACTCCTCGAACACCCGTTCGCGATCCTCTTCGCTGATCCCCATGCCCGTATCCGACACGCGCAGCGTCCAGTGCAGCGCGCCTGACTTGACCATCGCCAGTTCCACCTGGCCCGTCGTGGTGTATTTGATTGCGTTGGACAACAGGTTCAGTGCAATCTGCTTCATCTTCAGCCGGTTGGACGTGATCATGCTCAGCGCCGGATCGACGCGCCCCTTGAGCGTCAGCCCCTTCGCCTTGGCCGACGTGTGACAGAGCAGCATGAGTTCGTCGAAGAGGTCGGTCAGGTCGAAACGCTCGACCGTCAGGATGGAATCATCGGCGAGCACTTTCGAGTATTCGCCCATTTCATCGACGAGCGTGGCCATGTCGGTGACTTGCCGTTTCGCGAGCGCGAGAGCCTGGTCGTTTTTCGCCTGCGACCGACCGATCAATTGCAGCGCGGTGGCGAACACATTCAGGAAGTTGCGCAGATCGTGAGCGACACGCCGGGCCACCTGCATGCGCGTTTCATAAAGGTCGCTGATCAGCCGTTGCCGCAAGGTCAGCTCCTGATTCGCGCGCTCCAGCATGCCGGTGTATTCGTCGAGTTTCCGGTCGTGTTCGCCCACCGCCTCGCGAACGGACGTGAGCGTGACGAAACTGAGTGCCTGATCGGTGATCAGGCGCGCACGCTCCTCGCGCTTGCGGTCAAACGCGGGATGCTGCTGCGCGTAATCACCTATCGCCGCAAGCAGCACCTGACGAAACAGGTCGAGCTCGCGAACCAGTTCATCTACGCGGTAGCCTTGCTGCCAACGCCATTTTCCGTGTTGGCGCGCGTCCTGTTCGATCACGTGCTCCTGCGAATCCATATCCTGCGATTCGAGCACCAGGCAGATTTCGTCAAAGATACGAGGAATGTGGTCGGCAAGCTGCCGGTAGGCGAGGTCGTTGGAGTGCTCTGCCTCGGCGTCGCCAAACACGAGTTGCATCCAGCGCTCGGTGAGCGGCTTCTGCTGCTCGCGCAGGACGGTGGCAAGACCCTTCAAGGCGCCAGTGGTGATTTGGCTCATGCCCGAGATCCGTAAGCTATAGCGCCGGGTCGGCGCCTGGGGTCACGCTGATGCCGGTGGGGTGCGGATAGCGCCGACCGGAACGCTCGGTCCGGGCATTCGACGCGAGTGATTAAAAGGACGACCCAATGGCGGGAGTGTACTGATTGGGTCCGGCCCGCTTGCCGCCGCGAGCGACATCGACGTGCTTGCGTCCATCAGGCGGGCGCTGAACAAACTGCCGCGCCGAGGACGATAGCACGCCCACCTTGCGCGTCACAATGCCGAACATCTGCGACTTCGACTTGAATCCGATCAGCAGCGTGCGCAGCATGCGATGCTTGCAAAACAACCTGGCAACGCCCGCCGGCAGCACCGAGACCAGGTTGGCGCTACATTGCAGTCACGCGACCGTCACGAACGTCGACGCCGTCGAGATTGCGCTCACCGGCAACTGCGCCCCAGCCAGGTCCATCTCGCGCTGTAACAGCGCCTGCATTGGCATGGCGCTGGAGTATGTGACCCAGCGATGCCCGCCCAGATCGGTGAACGTCAGTTCGCCGGCCGCAAATGGCGGATGATCGTAGCCGACCACGACCGACAACGGCTCGTCCACGAGCGGCTGATAGCGATACCTCGACGGTTCGTCGCTGACGATCAAGCGGCCGACGACCAGATCCGCAGCCGCCCTTCGTCGAGCAGCGCCAGCATCCGCGCGCTCGTGTCCTCCACGATTTTGATCGACAAGCCCGGATTGCGCTCCTGCAACTCGTTCAGTATGGGTACCACGAGATCCGGCACCGATCCCATGATCGCCCCAACTGCCAGGCGGCCGCCCGTGCCCAAGCGGATATCGGCGACTTCCTGGCATAGCGAGATCAGGTTGGCCGCCAGCAGCCGCGCGTAGCGGATGACGCAAAAACCGAACTGGTTCGGCACCAGCTCTTTCTTCGCGCGCTCGAACAGCGGCGCTTCCAGCATCGACTCCAGCTCGGCCAGCGCCTTGCTCGCCGCCGACTGCGTTATCGACATCGCGCTCGAGGCCTTATGCAACGACTTGTGGTGGCCGTCGAGCGCGATCAGCAACTGCAACTGCTTCATGCGCAAGCGGCCCATCAATACATCCAGCGTGGATTTCATGGCGCGTTTGCTTATGCGTTGGGGTGAGTCGCAAAAGCGATCACGAGATGTAAAGGTTTCACTATACATCGCCTTGAACCAGCCCCTATAGCGGGGCTCAAATAGACAATGGAGTTCCGATGCCCAATCAGACCAACCGCGCGACCTACCGCGGCGTGTTCCCGGTCGCCCCGACCGTCTTCGACGCCTCCGGACGCCTCGACCTGGACGGCCAGCGACGCGTGATCGACTTCATGATCGACGCCGGCTCGCACGGCCTGTGCATCCTCGCCAACTTTTCCGAACAATTCGCGCTCACGGACGACGAACGCAGCGCGGTGCAGGACCGTGCTGGAACACGTGGCCGGCCGGGTGCCGGTAATCGTGACCACCACGCATTTCAGCAGCGATGTCTGCGCGGCCCGCAGCCGCGCCGCGCAGAACGCAGGCGCCGCGTGGTCATGGTCATGCCGCCGTATCACGGCGCGACCATCCGCGTGGGCGAACACGGGATCTATGAGTTCTTTAACCGCGTGTCCGATACCATCGACATCCCGATCATGATCCAGGACGCACCGGTTGCCAGCACGCCGCTCTCCGCAGCGTTCCTGGAGAGGCTCGCGAAGGAAGTCGCGAACGTGTCGTACTTCAAGATCGAAACGGCGCAAGTGGCGTCGAAGCTGCGCGAACTGATCGAACTGGGTGGCGATGCAATCATCGGCCCGTGGGACGGCAAGAAAGCCATCACGCTGATTCCGGATTTCGATGCCGGCGCGATCAGTGCAATGACCGGCGGCGGTTATCCGGACGGGATTCGCAAGATCGTCGACGCCTACACATCCGGCGACACAGAAAGCGTGGCTGAGCTCTATCAGCAATGGCTCCCGCTGATCAACTATGAGAACCGCCAATACGGTCTCGCGGCCTGCAAGGCGCTGATGATGGGGGGCACACCACGCGTCACCTGTTCACGCCGATGCATCCGTCGACCCGCGCCAGCCTAATGAAAGTTGCGCGCCGCCTCGATCCGCTCGTGCTGAGCTGGGGCAAGTAACGCAATCCGGACACTTGAATTACACCAACAGGATTCGACCCATCATGGAAATTTCCAGCGATCTGCTGATCAGCAAACAGATCCTTCGCGGCACGAACGGCTCGATCAAGGGTATCAATGCGGCCACGGGCGAGCCGCTCGAGTCGGCATTCGGCGGCGCTTCGCTCGATCAACTGGAGCAAGCCTGCGCGCTCGCGTGGCAAGTGTCCGATATCTATCGCGAACTGCCGCTTGAAACCCGTGCCAAATTCCTGGAAACGATCACGCAGAACATCCTCGATATCGGCGATGCCCTGATCGAGCGCTGCGTGACCGAAAGCGGTCTGCCCAGCGGACGCATTGAAGGCGAACACGGCCGGACCGTCGGCCAGTTGCGCATGTTCGCGGCCGTCGTGCGCGAAGGCGATTTCCTCGGCGTGCGTATCAACCCGGCGCAGCCTCAGCGCCAACCGCTACCGCGCGTCGACCTGCGGCTGCGTTACGTGCCGCTCGGCCCCGGTGGCCGTGTTCGGCGCAAGCAACTTCCCGTTGGCGTTCTCGGTGGCGGGCAGCGACACCGCCTCCGCACTGGCTGCCGGTTGCCCGGTGATCGCGAAGGCTCACTCGGCACATCCGGGTACGTCCGCACTGGTCGGACGCGCCGTACAGAAAGCGGTCGCGGATTGCGGCTTGCCGGAAGGCACGTTTTCCCTCCTCTTCGATATCGGCCGCGATATCGGCCAGGGCCTCGTCTCGGACCGGCGCATCAAGGCGGTCGAATTCACCGGTTCGAGCGGCGGCGGCACGGCATTGATGAAGCTCGCGGCAGCGCGTCGCGAACCGATTCCCGTCTACGCCGAAATGAGCAACATCAACCCCGTCCTGTTGTTCCCGCATGCGCTGAAAAATCGCGCTGCGGTGATCGGCAAGGCCTTCGCCGCTCACTTGCACTTGGCGCCGGCCAGTTCTGTACGAACCCCGGCCTAGTTTTAGCCATCGACGGCCCAGACCTCGATACGTTCATCGAAGCAACGGTTGCCGCCCTGAGCGAGACGCCCGCCGCCACGATGCTGAAGTATTCACAAGGCTTACGAATTGGCTGTGAACAAAACAGCGGAGCACGGTGAGGTCAAGGATGCTCGCGCGAGGCTGTGCGGCGAAAAGCGCAACGCAAAGGCAAGCGGGGTTGTTTTCAACCACTGCGGCGGCGTTCCGCGTCAATCCTGAATTGCACGAGGAGATTTTCGGCACGGCTTCACTTGATCGTGCGATGCCCGACCTGGCTACTATGCTTGAAATCGTAGCTTAAAGGTCAGTTGACCGCGGCCCCGCACATCGATGAAGCAGATCACGCGATGCCCGCCGCTTCCTGCCGGCGCTGGAACGGCGCACGGGACGAATTCTCGTAAACGGGTTTCGGTACCGGCGTCGAAATTGGACATGCCGTGGTCCACGGCGGCCCTTTCCCCTCCACCGCCAACGGCCAATCCACCTCAGTGGGCAGCCTGGCCATCGACCAGGACATGCCCGAAGGCCTGTTGCCGGACGCGCTGAAAACCGCCAATCCGCTCGGCTTGAACCGGCGGCTGGACGGCAAGCTGCAGTTATCGAAGTAAGGATGTAAAGCGGCGGGCAGTCAGGCTTCGAGGCAGCAGTTCAAGCTGACTTCGAAGTATTCATAGCTGCGCTGGATGCTGCGTTTGACATCGCGGATGTCAGCCGTGCGCGGTGTGCGGCCCAGCAAGGTGGCTACTGGTTTAAGCTGCGGAATCAAATCCTTGTAGCCACGGTCAGCTAATTTCCTCTAAAAGAGATCGAACATGACGGACCCGAACACCGCGTTGATCCAGCGCTTCTACGAAGCCTTTCAGCGTTCCGACGCCGAAGCAATGGCGGCGTGCTATGCGCCCGACGTGCAGTTCAGCGATCCCGTGTTCGGCGTGCTCGGATATGTGGCGCATGCTGATTTCGCACGCCACGGAATTCTCGCTGACCTTCAGCGACATCCAGACCGTCGGCCAGACGGCAACAGCGAACTGGGTCGCGACCTATCGTTTCACGCAGACCGGGCGCACGGTAGTCAACCGTATCAACGCGCGTTTTGCGATTCGCGATGGCCTGATTTTCGAGCATCGCGACAACTTCGATCTCTGGGCATGGAGCCGGCAGGCACTGGGGCTCAAGGGCCTGTTGCTCGGCTGGAGCTCGTTCGTGCCAGAACAAGATCCGTGCGCAGGCGTGCAAATGTCTCACAGCGTACCGGCAGCAACCCAAAAAATGACCCGCCTCGAATGTCTGGCCAGTGAAGGCTGTCTCAACGATGAATGGCTCGAAGCCGACGCGTTTGGCGGGTTTGCATCGGGCACGGCGGGCACGGAACGAACCCGCCGCAGGTACCATGCACTGCTTCTCGGCCACGCAACCGCGTGCTGGGCGAAGCGGTGCTCGTGTTGAGCGCGAACGAGGGCGCGAAGACGAAGGCCACCGATACCGCGAAACAGCTTGCCGACATCGAACGAACCCGTCGCGCGGCTTTTCCAACGCCGCTGCATCGTTCCGCCGACGCCTACATCGTGGCGCGAAACGAGGCCAGCACGATCCTCGCCGGTTTTCCATGGTTCACTGATTGGGGCCGTGACACCTTCATCACGATGCGCGGTTTGCTGATCGCATCCGGCCGACACAGCGACGCCGAATCGATCCTGCTCGAATGGGCCGACACCCTCTCCGAAGGCATGCTGCCGAATCGTTTCCGGACAGTGGTGCGCCGGAATACAACTCGGTGGATGCCTCGTTGTGGTTTGTGATCGCCGTGCACGACTATCTCGCCACGGGCCACGCTCAACGGGAAACGCAGAACCGGTTGCAGCAAGCCGTTGAGGGCATTCTCGACGGTTACTCAAGCGGCACGCGTTTCCAGATTTCCACCGATCCGGACGATGGTCTGCTGCGGGCCGGCGTTCCCGGCGTGCAACTGACATGGATGGACGCGAAGGTGGGCGACTGGGTGGTGACGCCGCGCATTGGAAGCCTATGGAAGTGCAGGCGCTGTGGATCAACGCGCTGCGCATAGAGCGGCCGCGTGGAATCCCCGCTGGACGGAGCCGGCCACGCGTACCACTCACGCGTTCCAGCAACGTTTCATGTTTCATAGATCCCGCCAGCGGTGCGCTCTACGACGTGGTCGACGCCGGCCACGAGCCGGGCAAGCTTGACCGCTCCATCCGTCCGAACCAGCTTCTGGCCGTGGGCGGGTTGCCGTTCGGGGTGATCGACAATAGCGTTACCGCACGCGCAGTTGTCGATCAATGCGAGCAGCTTTTGCTGACGCCGCTCGGGCTTCGGACCCTGTCACCCACCGATCCCGCCCAAGGGCCGTTCCACCGGCACGCCGGTGGAACGTGATGGCGCCTATCACCAGAGCACAGTCTGGCCATGGCGATGGGGCCGTTCGTCGACGCGTGGCTACGGGTGCATGGCGAGCGTCGAAAGCCGTGGCCCGCGAGCGGTTTCTAAGGTCCCTGCGCGGTGCGGGACTGGACCACATTTCCGAAGTCGCGGACGGCGACGCGCCGCATACGCCCGGCAGGACGCCATTCCAGGCGTGGTCGCTCGGCGAACTCATGCGCCTCGAACATCTGCTCAATGCCGGATCCTGCCGATATGCCGCAAACGCACTAGATTATCGGTCTTTCCGTCACGCTCTTAGTCAAGGACGGCCCCATGCCGCCACTGCGCGCCACCAAGTCGCTCGACACCATAGAAGGAGCCCGGCTCCATTCCACTGACTGCTCGCGCTGGCAACGCTGGGGACCGTATCTCAGCGAGCGCCAGTGGAGCACGGTGCGCGAGGACTACAGCGAGAACGGCACAGCCTGGGACTATTTCCCGCACGATCATGCGCGCAGCCGCGCCTACCGCTGGGGCGAAGACGGCATTGCCGGATTCGGCGACGACCGCCTCAACTGGTGCGTTTCGCTCGCGATGTGGATCGGTCGCGACCCGATCCTCAAGGAACGCTTGTTCGGGCTGACGAACACGCAGGACAACCATGGCGAGGACGTGAAGGAACTGTACTTCTACGTCGACGGCACCCCGACGCATTCCTACATGCGCATGCTGTACAAGTACCCGCACGCAGCGTTTCCCTACGACGACCTCGTCGCTGAAAACGGCCGCCGCGGCGCGGACATGCCGGAGTACGAAGTGCTCGACACGGGCATGTTCGAAGACAACGCGTATTTCGATGTCCATGTCGAATATGCGAAAAATACGCCTGAAGATATCGTGATGCGCGTGACAATCGCGGGGATCGCGCCGCGTCGCTCGATCTGCTGCCGCAGATCTGGGCGCGCAACACATGGTCGTGGCAGCCTTCGAAGAAACCCTCGCTCCTTGGCGGTCGACGGGAAGGGCAGCCGTGTGATCGCCCGCAGCGAGGGCCATGAGCCATTGGTCGTGACGGCCGAAGCCCGCGGCAACGCCACGGTCGACTGGCTGTTCTGCGAGAACGAGACCAACGTCAGGCGCCTGTTCGGCTCGGAAGGGGCGGGACCGTTCAAGGACGGCTTCAACGACTACATCGTGCAGGGCGAAGAAAGCGCCATCCGACGCTATACCGGCACCCGCGCCGCCGCGCACGTGCATCTCGAGTTCGCCCCGAATAGCCGCACCTTAGTCACAATGCGCTGGCGCCCGGAGTCGGATGCGGACCGTGAGCGGCAAGCGCTCGATATCGACGCGCTGTTCGCCAGCCGGATTGCCGAAGCGGATGCCTTTTATGCGGGCCTGCAGCACGAAATGGATGACGCCGACCAACGGCTCGTGCAACGCCAGGCGCTGGCGGGCATGCTGTGGTCGAAGCAGTTACCTCTTCGACGTCACCCGCTGGATGGACGGCGATCCGTTGCAGCCAACACCGCCGGCGGCCCGCAAGCGCGGGCGCGACGCCGACTGGCGGCATCTGTGCAATGCGGACATTGTCTCGATGCCCGACAAGTGAGAATACCCGTGGTACGCGTCGTGGGATCTCGCGTTTCATGCTGCCGCGTTCGCACGGATCGATCCGGCGTTCGCGAAGAAACTGCTGCTGGTGAAGGATCGCTACCAGCATCCGAACGGGCAACTGCCGGCCTACAAATGGGCGTTCAGCGACGCCAACCCACCGGTTCACGCATGGGCCACATGGCGCGTCTATGAAATCGATCGCGCGATCACGGGCAAGGCGGATCGCGACTTTCTCAAGCTTGTGTTCCACAAGCTGCTGCTGAACTTTTCGTGGTGGGTGAACCGCAAGGACAACGACGGCCGCAATATTTTCCAGTGCGGTTTCCTTGGGCTGGACAATGTCGGTATCTTCGACCGCTCAGCGCCGCTGCCAACGGGCGGCCGTATCGACCAGTCGGATGGCACCGCATGGATGGCGGCCTACGCGCTCGACCTGATGCGCATTGCGCTGGAACTGGCGGTGGCGAATCACGTGTTTGTCGATATCGGCGTGAAGTTCTTCGAGCATTTCCTGTACATAGCCGAGGCAGTCGGCTGCACCGATACCTGCGACACCGGCCTTTGGGACGAACGTGACGAGTTTTTCTACGACGTGCTGCAACTCCCCGACGGCACCGCGTGCCAATGCACATCCGCTCCATCGTCGGCTTGATTCCGCTGTTTGCAGTACATGTGCTGGAAGAACATCTACACGGCCAGTTGCCGGGGCTGCGGGACCGGCTTACCTGGTTCCTCGAGCACCGGCCCGACCTTGCGAGGCTGGTGTCGCGCTGGAACGAGCTGGGCAAGGGCAATAGCCTGCTGCTGTCGGTGCTGCGCGGACATCGGATGAAGGCGCTGCTCCGGCGCATGCTCGACGAAAGCGAGTTCCTGTCCAACTACGGCGTACGGGCGTTGTCGCGGGTGCATCGGGACCAGCCATTCGTTCTTGAGCACAATGGCGACCGCTTCTGCATAGAGTATCAGCCGGGGGAATCCGATTCCCGCGTGTTCGGCGGCAACTCGAACTGGCGCGGGCCGATCTGGATGCCGGTCAACTATCTGCTGATCGAGTCGCTATACGAATTCCATCGGTACTACGGCGATGATTTCCGCGTGGAATATCCGACCGGATCGGGCCAGAAGTTTTCGTTGAGTGACATAGCCGATGAACTCGCGCGACGTCTGACGCGCCTGTTCCTGAAGGACAAGGAGGGAATGCGCCCGGTCATGGCCGCGTATCCGCAACTGCAGGCGGACCCGCGCTCGCAAGACCTCGCGTGCTGTTCCATGAGCGATACCGGGCGCGGCGTGGGCGCGGCGCACCAGACCAGCTGGAGTGGCCCGGGCGCGTTGCTGTTGCAGCCGCGTTCGAGCGCCGTGACGCAGGCCCTGCCGGTAGGCGGCGAGGTTCAGCCCGAAGTGGAACTGGCAACGAAGTGACGACGCCCGCGTGCCGCCAGTCCCATGGCGGCACCGGCGTTCGCGTCATTCGTTATTGCACAACATCAGCACCTTTTCCGCATCGGTGCGTGAGCGCTTCGGCGCTCGTGGCGTCGCAGGCGTGTCCGTGTCGCCGCCGCCGTTCGACGCCATCTTGCGAATACATGCCCACAAACATGCCCACAAGCGCTTTTCTATCGGCGGATAATATTTCCAGCCGCGAGTGAGCGGCGGCAATTCCATCTTCACCTGTTTCCATTTCGGATAGCTGTTGGCCTGCAATTCATCGAAGTGATTGCAGAGCGAGTCGGCGAATTGCGTCATCGCGCCGACGGTGCCGCGCAGGTTGTAGTCGTAGGTGACCAGAAACACCTTCACGGTGAACGTCGGGCAGTCTTCCTCCTTGATCCAGTTCGGATAACTCGACGTGCGGATGGTGGCCGGGAAATAGGTCTGCCCAGCACGCGCGGTCTCGGGCGCGCAGAAGAATCGACCTTGAGCAGCTTGATCGGCTCAGAAGGTCCGGGTTCAGGTCCTGGAACAGCTTGGCCGGCTGCCCTGCGATGATGACCGCCACATCGAGTTTGCGCACGATCAGTTTCGCGAGCGCGTCCTCGTTGCTGTAGTGCTGCGCGTACTGGTCGGGGATCGGCTCGTTGAACATCAACCGGTACAGCGTGGTCGCCGATTGTGCCGTGCCGCTACCGATCAGCCCGACGCTGATGTTCTTGTTCTTGATCTCGTTGATGTAGTTAAGCGGCGAATCCGATCAGATAACGAAGTAAATTTTTTTATTATACAGATGGGCCGCAGCGGCTGGATGATCTTGCCCGCTTCCACGTTACCGGCTTTCGCCACATTGAGGTAAGCCTGGTACACGTCCGACTGCACGAGCGCGAATTTCACACCCGGCTCGTAACGCATGCGCTGCACGTTTTCGGCGGAGCCTTTTGACGCGGGCACATCGAGGTCCATGCCGATCAGCTCAGCCACTATCTTCGACAGGTCCTGGCCTATCTGGAGGATGTAAGTGCCGCGTTCCGGTCCTGTGACGATCTTGTAGTCGGCTTGCGCATGAGCCTCCGCAACGAGGTCTGCAAGCCCGAAGAGGGCGAACAGAATGAAGAAAGTCTTGTGCATGATGTCGTGTGAGTCGTTTTAATGTGTTAGCCAACTTTCATTACACGAAAAGACCACGGTGGCCTGCGTCTCCCGGCGCGGCCTTCATCCTCCTTTAAGTCTCCTGTTACTTGTCTCCTGCATTTCTCTACTGCGGGGGCGAACTTTGCGCCGATGACTGGCCCTTGGTCCAGCCAGACTGCAGGATCGCGCGCTCTTCGTCGTCGGGATTGGTCGCATTGAAGCCCGGCGCACGAGGTTGCGCTGCACTAGCCGCGTTGTTTCCTGACGCGAGCGTGCGGTGGACCGTGGGCGAGGGTGGACGAGTACCGCTTTGCATACCTGCCGGTGCGCCGTTTGTCGCGACAGAAGGCGACACAATAGCCGCTCGCCCGGTACGGCTTCACTGATCGCTGCGAGTGGGCGCATCACTGGCTGCGAGGAGGTGTCGCCTGGAACCTGGGTAGAGGCCGCAGGCTCGGGTGGGTTGCGCTGGCGCGCGTGCCGCGGTGTTCGCCGGCGCGCTGCGTACGGGTGCCGTTACAGGCGTCATGTCCGGACCGTCAGGCATCGGGACGAACGGCGGGTACTGGTATCGACGGACGAGGCGGCGAGGGATACGGCGGCGACGTGAGCGGAGCCTGCGAGCCGGCGCCCACGGGTGTCGTCGGCTGTGCAACGGCCGGTGTGGCGGCGACAGGACAGGCGAGCGCAGGGTCGTGACGACCACGGGTGCAGCCGGTGTGGCCGACACAGGCTCCTGGAATGGGTGTGGGCACCCTCATCGCGGCGACGGCGCGCGCGTGTTGCGCGGCCGAGGTTGCCGCAACGTCTGCCCGTTGTGGGGCGCGCCATGCGCTGCTGTTGACGCAACTGGGGTTTGTTTGAGCCAGCCCGACCGGGTGATCGCGTGTTCGACTAGCGCTTGCGCTTCGACATTGCTGGCGTTGATCGTCAGCACATCGCGGGCGTTCTGGCGCACGCATAACCACGAGCCGGTCGCTTCGCAATCGCGGGCGGCTTACAGCATCTCGTCGCGGGCGCGTTCCAGGCTGCCCAGGTCCGCCTGGGTCCGCTGCACATTGGCGGCGCTCAGTTGCGACGCCGGGATCTTCGAGAACCGCCGGCGGGCCGTGGTCAGGTCGCCCGCGCGCGATGGCGTCGCGCGCGGCCTGCAGGGGTTGTCAGTCGCACTGGCGAGCACGGCTGCCGCGCGGCTGGAGGAGGTGTCGGCGGGGAAGGCTTCGCGGGCGGCAACGGAGAGCGCTGCCGCTGCTTGGGTTTTCATATCGACGGCGCCATACGCGCTATGCCCGGCCGGCAGCTCGGAACGGGCGGTGTCGCCGCCGCTGCTGCCGCGCTGCGAATAGATGACGCAGATGACGCCGCCGGCTACCAGCGCCACGGCGCTCAGCGTGAGGATCTTCGACGATCCCAGCGCTGCTCGCCGGTGCCCGCCAGTTCGGCCTCCTCCGGCACGCTCGGGTAGGGCGAGGGGATGCTCAGGGCTTCGCGGTGCGCGCCGAACGGCAGGCGCAGGCCCGGTGAGAACGCGGCGGTCTTCGCGGCGCCGAAGGCTTGGCCGTGATCGGCGCCGCAATGCGAACAGGTATCGGCATCGCCCGAGAGGGCGTTGCCGCAACGTTTGCAGGTCACGGAATCGGAGGGTGAGGGAAAGAAGAGACGGGCCATGCCAAAAACCTCGCGGGACACAAGGGTTGTCCTTTCCGCTTGCGTGTCCGGTTTAATCGGACAAAACGGTCACTCGTATGACGAGAAAATGCTTCGGACTCCCTAGGCTAGACAAGCACCGGGGGAGCCGGAATGTGACATCTCCGCGGCGGCGTCAACACGCCCCGGAACGGCCTCGCAAGGTCCGCGCCATGGCGCTCAAATGCTGCTCGGGCCTCGCGGTTAAGTCGCTGGCGAACAGGTAAAAGCGGTCGGTGGTTTCGTCGGCAGGAGCCTAGGTTCTGTCCGAATATGGCGCTTCGCAGCTGTCCGAAACGGGCCGCCGCGGATTCGAAAACAACAGTCGGAACCCGATTATTTCCAGGTGTCTGCGCCAATTAACACATTGAGTAATAAATTTGAGCCAGACTGGCATTGGTAGGATGTAAGCGCTCTGCGATAGGCTGGGCGCACCCCCCAAAAGTCGTGAAAATACAAATGACTCACCATCCGATGCTCGCCGCCTGACCCCGGCAATTCACTCCAGCATCGGGCCTGGGGAGAAGGGACATACCGATGGACATGCCGTCTAAGGGCGAGAATGCGCAACTCATCCGGATCACCTTGCCGTTTCTGGTCGTCATCATTCTTGTTCTCGTTTCGCTCGCCATTTTCAGTATCGACATCATGTCGTCGGTACGTGCTTACATTGGCGGGAAAACATCTGGTCGAAAGGCCAGAAAGACGCGGCGTTCTATTTGAACCTGTACCGCCGAAACCGGTTCTGAAAACACTTACAAGCAATGACCGCCATGGAAGGCCCACGCAACCTGCGCACGGCCCGCCTGGCGCTCCACAAGAGCCAGCCGGATCCGGTCGGTCGCACCTCGCGCGCTGATCGCGAGCGGGGTGCATCCGGACGACGTCAGCGATGTCATCTGGACCTTCAAGATGTTTCGCCACGTCAGTTATTTCAGCAAGGCGGTCAACTACTGGTCGAACGGCGATGCCGAGTTGGCGAAGCTGGAGCAGCTCGGCAACGAGTTGCATGCGCGGGTCGCGGCCGGCGGACTGCCCATGACCCTCGTGGCCGCCTATAAATCGCAGAGATGGACGATCAACGCGACCATTGCGCCGTTGTCATGGGGTTTCTCGCAGGTATTGGGTACCGCGTTCCGCAAGACGGCGTCGTTGTTGCTGACTGTCGACCTGGTTGCTGCGCTGCTGCTCGTGTGCCTCTCGACGGTGCACGTGCGGCGGCTGATCGGGCAGCGCGGGTACATTGCGCGCTCAAGCAGAGCGAGGCGCGCGCCAAGGCGACCCTCGGCTCGATCAGCGAGGCCGTCATCGCGACGGGGCCGTCGGGACTATCGAATTCATCAACCCGGGCGGCCGAGCGGATCGCGGGACGTCTGGCGAGCGATTGTCTCGGACGGTTGCTCGTCCAGACCTTCAGGCTACTGCACGCCGAGAGCCGCCAGCCGCTCAACTCGGTAGAGGGCGGGTACGCGCCCGGACGGCGAAGCCGCCGAAATGCTGCTGTAGCGCGTGACGGCACCGAGATTCGCGTGCAGGCGGTGACGTCGCGGATCAGCGCTGCCGGCGCGGCTAAGGCGGAACCCGGCTTCGTGGTGATCCTGCGCAACATGACCCGCGAGTACGAATACATCGAAAGGTCTCGCCTGGCAAGCCACGCACGACGGTCTCACGGCGCTGTGAACCGTGCCGAATTCGAGCGGCGCCTGCAACACGCGCTGGGCACGCGCTGGAGCGGGGTGGCGTCATGGCTGCCGGCGGCATCGGCGCTCCTGTTTCTCGATCCCGACCGTTTCAAAGTGGTTAACGGCACCTGCGGCCACGCGACCGGCGACGCCATGCTGCGCGAAGTCGCGCTGCGCTTCGAAACCAGCCTGCAGCCAGGCGACATGCTCGCGCGACTCGGCGGCGACGAGTTCGGCGTGTTTTGCTGCAGGGTTGACACCCCGGGCATCTAGGCGGTCGCGGAACGCCTGCGTGCGAATGACTTTGTTTTCAACTGGGAAGCGCAGCCGTTCACCACCAGCGTGAGCGTCGGCGTAGTCGACCTGCGCAACACGGAAATGAGCTTGGAAGAGGCAATGCGGCTCGCCGATATCACCTGCCACATAGCGAAGGAGCGCGGCCGCGACCGGGTGCAGCTGGCAGACCTGAGCGACCGCGAACTGGCACGCCATGCAAGCGAAGTATCGTGGGGACGGCGGCTCAAGCACGCGCTCGAACACGATCATTTCTGCCTCTACGTGCAATCGATCATGGCCGTGGGCGAAGGCTTGCCCGCCTCCACGGAAGGGCAGCGCGCCGAATTGCTGTTGCGCATGCTCGATCCGAACGCGCCTAACGGCGTGATCGCGCCGAGCTTGTTCATTCCCGCTGCCGAGCGTTACGGGCTGATGATGGGGATCGACCGGTGGGTGATCCGCAATGCTTTCGATATATTTTCGCGTACCCGTCATAAGTGTTTCAAGGAGTATGCAATCAACTTGTCGGGCGCCTCGGTGGGCGACGAACGTTTCCTCGGTTTCGTGCGCGAGCAATTCCAGCGCACCGGGCCCCCTGACACGATCTGCTTCGAAATTACGGAAACCACCGCGATTGCCAATCTGGCGGCGGCGCGGTTCATGCACGAGCTGAATGTGCTCGGCTGTCATTTCGTACTCGACGACTTCGGCACGGGCATGTCGTCGTTCGGTTACCTGAAGCATCTGCCGGTGGAGTATTTGAAGGTCGACGGCAGTTTCGTGACCGACATGGTGCTCGATCCGGTGAGCCGCGAGATGGTCGCTGCCATCAACGAAATGGGCCATTCGATGAAATGCCGGACCATTGCGGAATATGTGGAAAGTAAAGGGATCCTGAGGGCATTGCATGCGCTTGGGGTGGATTATACGCAGGGATATTACGTAGGACGGCCAGCGCTTTGGACAGAGCCGGCCGTTTTGACACTAGTAAGGAGGCGTAATGGGAGGGGTTACAAGAGAGGGCAACCTCAAGAACATTGGCAAGTTACCCACTTTGGTTGCAGGAAGTTTTGTTGGAAACCCCAGCGCGGCAAAATACTGCGTGACGTTTCATCCGTTGTTCTCCGCCTTGCGTGACGGCCAGCTCGGCCCGCGTGAAATGCGTACATTCCTGATCAACGGCTGGCCGGTAATCAATCAGTTTACGCAGTATATGGGCATGAATTTGCAGAAGATCGGACCCGAAGAAACACCGGGTTTGCGCATGGCGCGGCGGTATCTCACGCGCAATATCCGGGTCGAGCAGAATCACGCCGATTACTGGGTCGACTGGGCCCGCGGCCCACGATGTCACGCGAGAGGATCTGCAAGTCGACGAAGCGCCGACGCTTGCATTTGCGCTGAGCCACACTGGTGCTCGAAAAGCAGCAGCGCGGACCCGCTGCACACGTCCATGGCGGCGACCAATTTCGCTGTTGAAGGCGTGACCGGAAAATGGTCGACATTGCTCTGCAGCCGCGACACGCTCGCGCACAGCTACCCTGAATCGATCCGCAAGACGACCATGCGCTGGCTCAGGATGCATGCGCATTACGACGACGCGCACCGTGGCAAGCCACTTGATTGATGTAGTAACGTGGAGACTGCGTGAAGATAGGCCGGACAGGGCGACCGCACCGCCCACCAGTATACTGTTCACGCGGATGAACTGCAAGTCGCGGCCTACGCTTAGTTCCACGTCGCGCACGAGCGTGGCGTCGTCCCAGTTGCGCACGGTCGCGACAATATGCTCGGCAATGCCGTCGCGCAGGTCCGGCGCGAGCGACTTGAGCGCGTCGCGCATGTGCTCGTTGATTGATTCACGCAATGCCTGGTCGCCGCCCAGCGCAGCCGCGAACGACGCCGACGCGCCCGTCACTTTCCTGTGCAGCGTCGAATCCGGCTGCGCGAGATCGTGGCGCAGCCAGTCCTTGAATTCGTCCCACAAGCCATTCACGTTTGTGCTGGTCGATGCGCGCGGAACGCCGGGTCCATCCTTAGGCGTTCTATGAATCCTTCTACCGTCCTGTCGAAAGCCTGGCGACGCTCGTGTTCCGGATTGTCGCCGATGTCGTGCAGCCACTTGTTCGCGCCTCGCACCAGGCCGCCCGCGAACTTGTTGCCGAGGTCTTCGGCGCTCAGGCCCACAAAACCAAGCATGCCGATCCGTTTCGGATATTCCTCGCCATCCAGCCATTGCGCGAGTTCGCGCAAGCCTTCGTCGAGCAGCATTTGATGGCGGCGATCCACCGTCAGCGTGGATGGCAATCCGCCCACCGCACCGGCCAGGTCGAATTGTTCGGCGCGGCGGCGCAGGGCTTCATGGAGCATCGACTTCACGCGTTCATCGTCGACGAAATCGAGCATCTGGCCCGCCGCCGCGACCGCTTTTGCACCCAGCAGCGCGGCGTTCGCCGGTTACGCCAACCAGACCGCGAGACGACCGGCAGGATCGAAGGCGTCCACGCGGGCGACGAGTGCGTCGGTGCTGAGAAATTTGTCGCGGATGAATTCCGCGAGGTTGTCGGCAACGCGCGCCTTGTTCGCCGGCAGGATGGCCGTATGCGGGATCGGCAGCCCGCCCGAGCGGGTGGCGGAACAGCGCGACGACGGCGAACCAGTCGGCCAGCACGCCGACCATGGCGGCTTCGGCGAAAGCCGAGAACGCCCAGGCGCCGGCGTCGTGCTGGCTCTTGGCGAGCAGGAATAATGCGGCAGCCGCGACCAGCAGGCCGACGGCGAACTTCTTCTTTAGTGCGAGTGCTTTGTCCTGCATTGCCATCTTGGTCCGGTGGTTTTCTTGGTGGAATAAGGCCGCCAGCATACCAGTGACACGAGAGGCAAGTGGACCGTAACGCGGCTGCTCAGAGTCCCTCGCGCTGGAGTTGCTGCAGTGCAACCATCGCGGCGCCGGCGGATTCGATCAGCACGAAGATGCGATCATGGTATGCGGCGGCGACCACGTTGCAACTGACGTTTGCTTCGGTCGAGCGCCGGGCGAAGGCCGCGGCAAACCGACTGCCTGGAGGTCGGAATGAACCGTCAGCGTGATCCAGGCCCTCGCCCTCTTCCACGATGATCGTCAAGCCTTCGCGTTCACGGAACGTCGCGAGCGGCACGATCTTTCCGAGGTCATAGGTGGATGGTACGGTTGCGTACACGTAGATGCCCGGCTGGAGTTTGGACGACATGGACGCAAGCAGCGTGTTCAGGTCGGCGATGGGGTTGTCATGGTTTGTTTTTGATCGATTCTTCTACGGATATCCAGCGCGAACCGGATCCCAAAGGGGACCGCGTCAACGTGGTCTTATCGGGGAAGTTCCTCCCCTACAAGTAGTTATTGAACCGCCTAGGCTGCAACGCTCCCGCGCTCGAGCACCGGCCGCAGCGCGGCACCCGTGTGACTGCGCGGATTCTTCGAGAGCGTATCCGGATCGGTTGCAGCCACGATCAATCCACCTTCCGTGCCGCCCTCCGGCCCGAAATCGATCACCCAGTCGGCTTCGGCGATCACGTCCAGATCATGCTCGATCACCACCACCGAATGCCCGCCATCCACCAGCCGATGCAGCACGCGAATCAGCTTCGCGACGTCGGCCATGTGAAGGCCCACGGTGGGCTCGTCGAGCACATACAGCGTATGCGACGTTTTCTGCCCACGCCGGCCGATATCGTCCCTGGCCTTCGACAACTCCGTCACCAGCTTGATCCGCTGCGCTTCTCCGCCTGACAACGTCGGTGATGGCTGTCCGAGCATCAGATAATCCAGACCCACGTCCTTCATCAGTTGCAGCGGATGCGAGATGCTTTGCATCGCGGAGAAGAAATCGACGGCCTCGTCGATTTCCATTGTCAGCACTTCACCAATGTTCTTGCCGCGCCACGTCACCGCCAGCGTTTCCGGATTGAAGCGCTGACCGTAGCAGACGTCGCACGGTACTTTGAAGTCGGGCAGGAAGCTCATGGCGATGGTGCGCACGCCCTGGCCTTCGCAAGCCGGGCAGCGGCCTTCGCCAGTGTTGAAAGAGAAGCGCGATGCCGTGTAACCCCGTGCACGGGATTCGAGCGTGTCCGCGAACAGCTTGCGGATGGTGTCCCAGATGCCGATATACGTCGCCGGACACGAGCGCGGCGTCTTGCCGATCAGCGTCTGGTCGACTTCGAGCACACGGTCGATGGTCTCGAACCCGGTCACCTCCGTGCACCCTTGCCAGCGATGCGTAAAATAAAACTTCACACGCGGCGCCTCGCGCGACAACACGCTCGACCGGTCGCGTGCGGGCATGTCGGCTTGCGCGGTCTTGCGTGCGCGGCGGGTCGCCGGCGACGACAGAACTGAGCGGCCCACAGCATCGAGCAGATTGGTCATCAGCACATCACGAGCAAGCGTGGACTTGCCGGAACCACTCACGCCCGTGATCGCAATCAGGCGGCCAAGCGGCATGCTCGCGGTGACGTTGCGCAGGTTGTGCAGCGTCGCACCGTGAACCGTGAGCCAGTTCTCGGGCGTTGCGGCACGCTTCGCGGTTGCGGTTTTTACGTCGCGACGCGCTTGCAACGGATGCTGGATCGGGTTCGCCAGATACTGGCCCGTGAGCGAATCAGGCTGCGCCGCGAGATCGGCCACGCCGCCTTGCGCCACGACCGTACCGCCGCGTTTCCCTGCACTGGGGCCGATATCGATGATGTGATCTGCCCGGCGAATCGTGTCCTCGTCATGCTCCACCACCACCAGCGTATTGCCCTTGTCACCGAGTTTCTTCAGCGCGTCCAGCAGGATCTTGTTGTCACGCGGATGCAGACCGATAGTCGGTTCATCCAGCACGTAACACACGCCCTGCAGGTTGCTGCCGAGTTGCGCGGCAAGGCGAATGCGCTGCGCTTCGCCGCCCGAAAGTGTGGGCGCAGCACGATTCAGGCTCAGATAACCCAGGCCGACTTCTTCGAGGAACAGTAAACGGCCTTCAATTTCACTGACTACGTCGCGGGCGATATCGGCATCGCGGCCCTTGAGCTTCAGCTTCCTGATCCAGCCGCGTGTTGCGCTGACCGTCCAACGGCCGACTTCCGTTATGGGCTGATCGCCGAATGTCACCGCCCGCGCGACTTCGTTCAGGCGCGTGCCGTTGCAATCCGGGCATGGCTGGTCACCCACATCGTCCGGTTCCTGTTGTGCCGATGGAATCGTCTGCTCACGGCCGCGGCCGTCGTCGGAGATCACGGTGTCGTCGTAGACTTCGCGCTGTTCGCGCGTCAACGTGACGCCGGTGCCCACGCAGGTGTGGCACCAACCGTGCTTGCTGTTGTACGAGAACATGCGCGGATCGAGTTCGGGGTAACTCGTGCCGCAGACCGGACAAGCACGTTTGGTCGAGAACACCCGGATCTCGCCAACGTGCTTCGTCCCCTTCTTGCTTCCGTTCAACGCACCATGCAAGTCGTCGAGCGGCGCCAGCAAGTGCATCACACCCTTGCCGAGTTCGAGCGTCTCCAAGAGCATCGCTTTCAGCGCCGCTTCATCGTTCGCGCTGACGACCAGGTCGCCGACCGGCAACTCGATGGTGTGCTCCTTGAAGCGATCAATCTTCGGCCACGGATCGACGGAAAGAAACTCGCCGTCCACGCGCAAATGCGTATGTCGGCGTGTTTTCGCCCACTTCGCGAGGTCCGTGTAAATCCCCTTGCGGTTCACCACGAGCGGTGCGAGCAAGCCGATATGCTGGCCTTTAAAATCCCGCATGATCTGCGCGACGATCGATTCGGGACTTTGCGCCGTCACCGGCGCGCCGTCGTGGACGCAATGCTGGATGCCGAGCTTCACGTACAACAGCCGCAGGAAGTGCCAGACTTCCGACGTGGTTGCGACCGTGCTCTTACGGCCGCCACGCGATAAACGCTGCTCGATCGCCACCGTCGGCGGAATGCCATAGACGGCGTCCACCTCAGGACGTCCGACCGGTTGCACGATCAAACGCGCATACGCATTCAACGATTCCAGATAACGGCGCTGGCCTTCATGGAAGAGAATATCGAACGCCAACGTGGACTTGCCCGAGCCCGAAACACCCGTGATCACGTTGAACTTGCCGTGCGGGATATCGACGTCAAGCGACTTCAGGTTGTGCTCGCGTGCGTTGACAATCCGCACCACGTCTTCACCCTGCAATGCGCGCCGCGCCGCCGCGACTTCAGCGGCCAGTTGCAGCGGAACACCCGCTGCGCGCTTCTGCGCCGCACCGGGCGCCATTGCTTCTTCGTAGTCGAGCAGTGCCTTGCCGGTATGCGATTGTTCGCATACCGAAACATCGTCCGGCGTGCCGACGCAGACCACCATACCGCCCGCATCGCCGCCTTCCGGACCGAGATCGATGATCCAGTCAGCCGCGCGGATCACGTCGAGGTTGTGCTCGATCACGATCAGCGAATGGCCGCGTTCCAGTAGGCGTCGCAACGCCTGCATCAGCTTGGCGATATCGTCGAAATGGAGGCCCGTCGTGGGTTCATCGAACATGAACAGGCGGCCCGGCTGGTTGCCGCTCGCTTGTGCCGTTTCCGCGAGGAAACCCGCCAGTTTCAGGCGCTGTGCTTCGCCGCCGGACAGTGTTGGGACCGGTTGCCCAAGCTTCACGTATTCCAGCCCAACGTCGACAACTGGCTGTAACACCCGCAGCACTTCCTTGTCTTTCGCAAAGCACGCGACGGCTTCGCTCACAGTCAGGTCGAGTACATCCGCCACTCTGAGCGACCTGCCGTCGCGCTCGATCTGCACATCCAGGATTTCCGCCCGATACCGCCGCCCATCGCAATCCGGGCAGCGCAAATAGACGTCGCTCAGGAACTGCATCTCGACGTGTTCGAAGCCCGAACCGCCGCAAGTTGGGCAACGGCCATCACCGGAATTGAAGCTGAACATGCCTGCGCTATAACCACGTTGCGTGGCCAGCGGCGCTTTTGCAAACAGCTTGCGGATCTCGTCGAACGCGCCGACATAACTTGCCGGATTCGAACGCGCTGTGCGACCGATCGGCGATTGATCGACGAAGATCACTTCGCTCAACGCATCGGCGCCCTTCAACGCGCGGAATGCGCCCAGCGATTCGGTCGCCTTGCCGAAATGACGCAGCAACGCGGGCGCGAGCACGTCCTGGATCAGCGTCGATTTACCCGACCCCGACACACCCGTCACGCACACCAGCCGCTGCAACGGGATCTCGACCGTGACATCGCGCAGGTTGTGTTGGGTCGCGCTTTCGAGCACCAGGCGCGGCGTCTTTGCATCGACTGCGCGACGCTGCCAGTTCGATGCATGCGCAACATGCTTGCGGCCACCGAGGTACGCATCCGTCAGCGTATCGCTATGTTCGATTTCGTTCGGCGAACCGTCATAGACAATCTCGCCGCCGCGTTCGCCGGGCCCCGGACCCATGTCGATAAGACGATCCGCCGCGAGCATCACTGACGGGTCGTGCTCCACCACCACGAGCGTATTGCCCGCATCGCGCAGCCGGTGCATGGCTTCGACAATCCGGTTCAGGTCACGCGGATGCAAGCCGATGCTCGGTTCATCGAGCACAAACAGCGTGTTCACCAGCGACGTACCAAGCGCGGTCGTCAGGTTGATCCGCTGCACTTCGCCACCAGAAAGCGTCCGGCTCTGGCGATCCAGCGTGAGGTAACCCAGCCCGACATCGCAGAGATATTTCAGGCGCGTGCGGACTTCGTTGTGCAGGAGCTTGAGCGCGTCGTCGAGCAGCGTGCTTGGCAAGGTCAGCGAGTCGAAGAAGCGGCGGATGCGGTCGATTGGCATCAGCATCAGATCGTGCAGCGTAAGACCCGGCAGCGCTTCGAGTTGCGAACGCGTCCACTCCACGCCCGCTGGGAGGAAACGATCAGCCGGCTTCAGTACGGCGTCTGCTTGCTCCTTCGTGCCGAGACGCCATAACAGCGCCTCGGTCTTGAGGTGCGCGCCCTCGCACGTCGGGCATTTCGTATAGCTGCGGTATTTCGACAGCAACACGCGGATGTGCATCTTGTACGCTTTCGATTCGAGGTAATCGAAGAAACGCTGCACCCCGTACCACTGGTTTTGCCACTTGCCGGACCAGTCGGGCGAACCGTTGATCACCCAGTCGCGCTCCTTCTGCGTCAGTTCGCTCCAGGGCACGCCAAGCCGGATTCCCGCTTTCGCGCCGTAGCGCAACAGGTCGTCCTGATTCTCTTTCCATGCGGGCGTTTGCAGCGTCTTGACCGCGCCGCCGCGCAGCGTCTTGCGTTCGTCGGGAATCACGAGGCCAAGATCTACGCCGATCACCCGGCCGAATCCGCGGCACGTTTCGCACGCGCCGTACGCCGAGTTGAACGAGAACAACGCGGGTTGCGGATCGGCGTAGCGGATGTCGCTTTCCGGGCTGTGCAAGCCCGTGGAGAAGCGCCACGTGGGCGCGTCAATGGGCTTGTCCGCGTCCTCCGCGCCCGACTCCGGCAGCACGTAGACATTGACGCGGCCCGTGCCGCGCAGCAACGCACTTTCAATGGCCTCCAGCGCCCGCGACCGCTCCGTGTTCTGCAGGCGGAACCGGTCTGCGACCACGTCGAGCATTTGCCGGCCGTCCACGTGCCGCTTTGCCTGCACGCGCGTATAACCGCTGGCGGAAAGCCACTGCGCAACTTCGTCGTCGCTGGCGGACTCAGGCAGTTCCACCGGAAACGTGATCGCGATCCGCGGATCATTCGCCTTCGTGCGCTCGAGCAATTCGACGTAGATGGTCTCCGGCGTGTCGTGCCGGACCTGATGCGAGGTCTTTTTATCGAAGAGCTCGGCGGCACGTGCGTAGAACAGCTTCAGGTGATCGTTCAGCTCGGTCATCGTGCCGACGGTCGAACGCGAACTGCGCACCGGATTGGTCTGGTCGATAGCGATTGCCGGCGGCACGCCATCCACGCGATCCACTTGCGGACGGTCCATCCGGTCGAGGAATTGCCGCGCGTACGCGCTGAACGTTTCGACGTAGCGACGCTGGCCTTCGGCATAGAGCGTATCGAACACGAGGCTCGATTTTCCCGAGCCGGAAGGACCGGTCACCACGGTCATCTGACCTGTGTAAAGGTCCAGATCGATGTTCTTGAGATTGTGCTGGCGAGCGCCGCGAATACGGATTGCGTTGTTGGATGCCAATTTTTCCCAACCGGTTCAATGAGTTAGATCGTCCGCCAGTGCGCTTGGGCGAAACGTGGCCCGCGCTGGGAAGCCGCCGTTCGACGCGCATTAGCAAGATAACAGCCGATGAAGTCGACACTGTACACCCAGGGCTATCCACTTAGCGCGAACTGAGCGATCATGTCGGCGCGAGCGAATCTCGGCCTACCCCACCCCTATTGAGGGCGTCGTCGAC
>CALNPU010000038.1 GCA_940588625.1 uncultured Caballeronia sp. | reverse complement strand
AGCCCCTTTGTTGTTGACCGATTCGCTCGGGCTCCTGTCGCCGTTTATGCCGCGGTCTTTTACGCAGCCGTCAACAATGCTGAACGCGCTGGCGAAGTAAGCAGGTGATCACCGCCATGGAAAAGCCCCACGCCCCGTCAGGCGCGTGGGGCTTTTCAAGTCATTCTCACTGCTTCAGGCCGGCAATGTGTCGATGAAAGACTGGCGCTGCGACAAACGCTGAACGTGTTTGTCCAGATTGGGAAACTCCTCGCGCCAGTTCACTTGGGGCATCCGGTAATCATCTAGGTAACCGAGCGCGCAGCCGCAGGCGATATCCGCCAGCGTGAGGTGATTGGCCGAACACCAGTTCTTGGCAGCGAGGCCTTTGGACATGGCCTTCAGGCCGTCGTCAGTCGTCAATCTTGCGCTGTTGGCACGCTACCCACGCGTCGTTGCGCTGCCCTTCCTCGCGCTGGTTGCTTTCCAGCCGAATCAGGACGGCGGCGTCCAGCATGCCGTCGGCGAGTGCTTCCCAGCATCGCACTTCGGTACGTTCGCGGCGTTCCTGCGGCAGCAGTTTGCCGACCGGATTAAAACTATGGATTTTCGAATCGGATGCTCAGACGTTTCCGAGCACTACTTCGCAGTCGATTTTTTTCTACCATCACAATCCGCGTCTTGCGGACGTACGGACTGTTGAGCGAACCGATCAGTTTCATCATCTGTGTTGTCGTTTCTGCAAAAAGTAGTCACGGAGATGGATATTAACCGCCCGGACGCAAGCCGACTGTAAATTCAGGATGGCGGCGTTGTGGTCGGGCGACAAAAACCGGGGCTCCTTTCGGTGCAACCGGGTTGCAGTCTAGTGGCACCGGGTCGTACCCGTGACAGGTTACTTCGGCCTACGCGCCGCATCCTCTTGAGGTATGGTGCCCAACCGTATGGGCCGCGTTCATTGTGCAGGCGAAGCCGCGTTCGCGGACATGGCGGTAGTAGGACAGGGAAGCGCAGTCGGCACGGTTGCCGAGACTTTTCCGGCCTTGCTCGCCGAAGCTGCGACCGATACCGGCACTGAACTCACGGTCCGAACCCCGGCGGAAATCTCGCTGGCGAGTTGATCGACAGCTCGCCGATGCCCCGCCACCAGCGCGTCATACCCGGCGTCGACAGGTTGTTCGGCCACCGTCCGGCAGGTCAGGACGGCCTGGTTATTCACACCGCGCACGCTCCACACGGCGTCGATCAGCGCGCGCCGGTCAGGCGACGATTCGAAGCGCTGCATATTCACCTTCACACGATACACCGATACGCCCTCGGGATGCGACGTGCCGTAGACATCGATGGCGCCCAACCGCTGCGACAAGTCCGCCGACAACGCGCGCCGGACTTCGTCGGCGGGAAGGGATGCCCAGCGCTCGTCCTCGAGCACGCGGACTTGTGCCGAGCCATCCTGCACGACCATCTGGTTCTTCGCGACTTGCGGCGGCATGTCCACCGAGGACACTTCCAGATAGAACGAAGCAGGCGCAGCGGTTCTCGTCGTGGTTTCGCTACCGCTGAGCGTATAAAAGCGGCTGGTCGGCGAACTGCTGCACGCGGCGAGTGCGGTAACCAGACTTATCGCCGACACTGCGCCGACGGCCCTCAATACTCTGGCCAAACTCATGGCTTATCTCCTGGTTTCCCGCGCACAAGCGACTCCGGATGACGTTCCAGATAATCGGCCAGCGCGTTGAGCGATTGCAGCGTCCGCGTGAGTTCTTGCAACGCCTGATGAACATCCGTCTGCAGCGGCGAGTCCTGCTGCAGCGTGTTTTGCGCCTCGCCGAAGGTCTTCTGCGCGGCGACGAGCATATTGCGCGCTTCGGGTGCAACCTGCGTATCGAGTTGCTTGAAGAGGCTGTTCGCGTTCTTCAGCGCTCTGTTCAGGTTATTGCCGATGTCGTCGAAGGAAATCTTGTCCAGCTTCTTCGCGATATCCGCCACCTGCAGTTGCAGTTCGTCGAGCGTATTGGGCACGGTTGGCAACTCGAGCGGATCGGCGCTAGCGTTCACGGTGGCCTTGGGTGCTTTCGGGAAAACATCGAGCGCGACATAAAGCTGGCCGGTCAGCAGGTTGCCGGTACGCAACTGTCCACGCAAACCGTTCGAAACCAGGTTCTGGAGCAGTTCCTGTCCAGCCACCGTGTTCTGGCGCGGCACGGAATCCCGGAAGCGCTTGCCCAACCGGTCAGGATAGATATTCATGGTCACCGGCATCTGGAAGCTGCGCGATTTCGGGTCGTATTCAATCCCGATGCCCGTCACGCTGCCGAGCAGGATGCCGCGGAAATCGATAGGTGCGCCTACCGACAAGCCGCGTAGCGACTGGTTGAAATTCATGACCACGCGGATTGGCTGGCCGTCCGGATCACGCATGGCGTCCTGTTCGTCCGAACCGAGGCGGAAGGTCATGTTGTCCGGCGCCTGCTGCTGCCCGGGTTCCTGATTCGGGGGTGTCTGGAACGCGATACCCCCCAGTACGACGGTCGCAAGCGACTGCGTGTTCAGCTTGAAGCCGCTTGCATCCAGCCGCAGGTCGACGCCACTTGCGTGCCACCAGCGCGAATTCGTGCCGATATACCGATCATACGGCGCATTGACGAACACTTGCATAGTGACGCCGGTCCCGTCCTTGTCGAGCGAAAAGCCGACTACTTGCCCGACCTGCACACGCCGGTAGTAGATAGGCGAACCGATATCGATAGAACCCAGAGACTCGCCGCGCAAGGTGAACTGCCGTCCTTTTTGATCGCCGGTCACGGCGGGCGGCGTTTCGAGCCCGACAAAATGGGTCTCGTCCTCTTTGGATTTCCCAGCATCCACGCCTATATACCCGCCGGACAGCAATGTGCCGAGCCCGGTCACACCGCTTGCGGCCACGCGCGGACGCACGACCCAGAAGCGTGTGTCCTTTACCGCGAAGTCCTCGGCGACCTTGGTCAACTGGACATTCACGAGCACCCGCGAGTGGTCTTTCGACAGCGTGATGTCCTTGACCATGCCTACATCGACGTCCTTGTATTTCAGCTTGGTCTTGCTGGTTTCCAGGCCTTCGGCGCTTGCGAAGCTGATGGTGATCGTCGGTCCGCGTCCCGACACTGATTTCACCACCAGCGCAATGCCGATCAGCGCGGCGATCAGCGGAATCATCCAGACGAGCGAGGGTATCCAGCGACTGCGCGGTTCGATCACGGGATCCGGGAGATTGGGCGGCAAACCGCCGTCACCGCCTGCATTTCGCGACGGCTCGTTCGGGCCTTTGACGGTGTTGTTCGCAGGACCTTGCGGGCTAATCATGTTTCTTTCCTGAAGGTTCGATGTGATCCCACATCAGTCGCGGGTCGAATTGCATGGAGGCCAGCATGGTGAGCACCACCACGCAACCGAACGCGAGCGCGCCCGGCCCCGGCGTGATGACGGCGAGTGAACCGAAGCGCACGAGCGCCACGGTAAGCGTCACGACAAAGACATCGAGCATTGACCATCGGCCAATTTTTTGGACGATCCGGTACAACGTCGTACGCTGGCGGGGACGCCACTTGGAGCCCGATTGCGTGGCCCAGGTGAGAAACGCCAGCGTGCCGAGCTTGAGCATCGGCACGAGAATACTGGCGATAAAAATGATCGCGGAGAGCGGATAGTCGCCATCGTTCCAGAACATCGCCACGCCGCCCATGATCGTGTCGTCTTTTGAGCTGATGATCGACGACGTATGCAGCACCGGATATAAATTCGCCGGAATGTACAGGATCGCGGCGGACAACAGCAACGCCCAGGTGCGCGCGACCGAGTCCGGATTGCGCCTATGCAGCGGCGAGCCGCAGCGCACGCAAAGCTGGCGCTCGACCGTGAACACGCGCTTTTGCACGCGGTTGCACGCGTGGCAGGCGATCAGACCCGCTTCCTTGGCCGTGGTGTATATCGGCTTGGGCGATTCGGGTGCGTCGGAAGTGCCGGCAGTATCGGAATCGGGCTGATTGGTCATGGTTTCGTCGGTGGAGCTGCTGTGTCGGGTGGTGTCCCATGGGTTGGTGCGAACGGATGCATCAAGTCGGATGAGGGGCTGGAACGTGGATCGGCTGGATGAGCCGATACTGGGCCGGACCGGAGGCCGCCGAAAGGCGTGTACCGCAACGGTCCGTGACCTTCCGCGCGCTCCGCAATTTCCCACAGCGCGCGCGGGTCGAAGGTGAGAATGACCGCAAACAGCAAGGTCAGTGCGCCGAACGCGAATAGTGCCGCTTCGGGAATCACGCGGGCGATGCTCACCATTTTCACCAGCGTGAAGAGTATCCCGAGCATGAACACTTCGATCATTCCCCACGGCCGCACGAACTGGGTCGCACGCAGCACCTGGCTGAAGCCGGCCGGAATGACCCCTCCGCGCAAAGGCACGAGCAAATACAGCATGGCAACCAGTTCGGTGAGCGGAAAGAGGATGGTCGCGCAAAAAACCATGGTCGCGATCACTTCCATGTTCTCGCCCCACAACGCGACAATTGCACCAATCAGGGTCGTTTGTGACGTAATGCCGTTTGTTTCAAGTTCGACGATAGGAAACGCCTGCGCGATCAAAAACGTGATCAGCGCGGCGAGCGTGATAGAGCAAAGCTTGTCGAGATTCGACGACACGCTCTGATAGAGCGTGGCGCCGCAGCGCGTGCATTTCGCGGAACTGCGGGAAGGCAGCGCGCGCTTATGAAACAGCGTGTCGCATTCGTGGCATGCGATCAGATCGTCTTCTTCCATAGGCGAAATACTGGGCTCATACTGGCGTGTTGTTTTATTTAGTGTCTTGAAACTTTGGGACCGGGGCGGCTGCCTACAAGAGAGCAAGGGCCGGGCCTGCGGGCATGGTAACAAACGGCGAGGCCGCCGCACGGAATGCGTGCTGTGACCGGGCTCGCCGGCCATTTCCTGGCCGGTAACCGGTCCTCTCTGCTCCCTGGCATGCGGCCTTACGGGGCGCGGGCCGGTTTGCAATCGGCCTGTAATTCAGCCTATGATCGGTTTTGCCCGCGCGGAATGCTTCGTCCGCGTGGACCGCTCACGGTGTCAACAAGCCACCGATACCAGATTTGTAACGCGGGCGCCGACGGATCGGCAACTATTTCATTTCTTTAGCGAAAAGCCGTCTTTTACTTGTTCGGGTAGGATGGCGGCCTTGAGACCCTGTCGCCGGGGTTGTTGCGGTGATCGGCGACAACCCGCTTCAGGTCAAGTCATCAATTCCGCACTCTTTTCTGGTGAACCACGTATGGAACGCAGCTCGAATTTCGCCAGCTCCGAGCGCTACAGCCGGACCGCGATCAGCCTTCACTGGCTGATCGCACTGCTGATTGTATGCGACTTCTATCTTGGCTGGATCATGACCGACATTCCCGGTTTCATGCCAACCAAGCTCAAGTATTTCTTTTGGCACAAGTGGATCGGCGTAACGGTTTTCGTGCTCGCGGTCGTGCACGTGCTCTGGCGCGCCACGCATAAGGCGCCGTCCATGCCGCGGCGCATTCCCGCGTGGCAGAAAGGGGTCGCACATCTCACGCACTTTCTGCTCTACGCGCTGATGCTGGTGATTCCGGCCTCCGGATATCTCTACAGCTCGGCGGCCGGCATTCAAGTCGTGTATCTCGGACTGGTGCCGCTGCCGACGATCATCGGACCGGATAACCTGCTGAAAGGCACGCTCAGGATGGTCCATATCTACTTGAATTACACGCTGCTCGTGCTTGTGATCATGCATGTGCTGGCGGCGCTGAAGCATCAATTTGTCGACCGCGATGGTTTGCTTGCACGCATGCTTCCGTTCCTTCGATAAGCGCCGTCTGTGTTCGCATTCAGCGGAAATAAGACGTAACTGATCCCTTGTTGTTGATAGCCAGTTTCCTGCGCGCGGGTTGCGCTGGATTGCGTTTGACTCTTCAATAGCGGCTCAACCGATTTTCCGGATGGCCTTAGGACATACATGAAACACGTGAAATTTTCCCGTTGGTTGCTTGCAGGTGTTTCCGCCGCATCGCTGGTCGCGGCGGTTTCCGCCTTTGGTCAAGCCCAGGTCGACACGGCCAAAAGCACGGTCACGGCGACATCGAAGCAAATGAACGTGCCGGTTGAAGGCAAGTTCAAGAAGTTCACCGCGCAATTCGACTTCGATCCGGCCAAACCGGCTGCCGGCAGCGCGAACATCACTATCGATACCAGCAGCTACGATCTCGGCGATGACAGCTACAACAAGCAGGCGACCGACAAGGACTGGTTCGATACGGCGCACTTCCCAACCGCCACGTTCACGTCGACCGCAATTGCGCCGGCCGGCGGCACGAAGTTCAACGTCAGCGGCAAGTTGACCATCAAGGGCAAGTCGCAGAACGTCACCGTGCCGGTTACGGTCACGAGCCAGGGCGCAACGCAAACCTTTGACGGCTCGCTGCCCATCAAACGCACGCAGTTCGATGTCGGTTCGGGCGAATGGAAAGACACCTTGATCGTGGCCGACGAAGTTGTCATCAAGTTCCACCTTGTTGCGACGAAGAAATAAGCGTTCATCGACCTTCACATTCATCCTGGAAAACTCATGAAAAAGAACCTTCTGATTGCAGCTGCAGGCGCGCTTTTCGCGGCCGTTTCGTTTAACGCCATGGCTGAAGAAGTCACGTATCAGCTCGACCCGAACCACACGTACCCGAGCTTCGAGACCGATCACTTCGGCGGCATCTCGATCTGGCGTGGCAAGTTCGCGAAGGGCAGCGGCACGGTGACGCTCGATCATACGGCCAAGAAGAGGGCACGCTGGATGCGACCATCGACATGACGTCGATCGATATCGGCAACGACAAGCTGAACGGCGAACTGAAAAACGCGCAACTTCGACGCCGATAAGTTCCCGACAGCGACCTACAAGGGTACGTCGATGAAGTTCAAGGGCGATGTGCCGGTCGAAGTAATCGGCGAACTGACGCTGCATGGCGTGACGAAGCCGCTGAACCTGAAGATCGAATCGTTCAAGTGCTTCACGAACCCGATGCTGAAGAAGGAAGTGTGCGGTACGGAATCGACGGCAACCTTTGATCGCGGCGACTTCGGCGTGGACTACGGTAAGGCATACGGCTTCAATATGAAAACGACGCTGCATATTCAAGCCGAAGGCGTGAGGCAGTAAGCCGGACGTTCTTTCCTGCAGGATAAGAAAACCGCTTCCGACCGAAGCGGTTTTTTTCGCCGCCGGTATTGCAAGCATTTCGATCCGGATTTCGGCGTGGCACAGTCGGCAGCGTTTGCACGTTTGTTGACAGCCAGTCATATCGACAATAACAGAACCACCTTTCACGGGACCTGAGTTAGAGCTAAAGCTCTAACTCCCGCCGACACGGGAGCAATGCATGAGCAGTAAGCCCGCAGCAGTACCTATCAGCCGCCCGGCCGCTTGGCGGGCGGTGGTGGCCGCGTCCATAGGCAACGCACTCGAATGGTTCGACCTCGTGGTCTACGGGTTCTTCGCGGTCGTTATCTCGAAGCTGTTTTTCCCGTCGGGCAACGACTCCGTGTCCATCCTGCTGACACTCGGCACGTTCGGCGTATCGTTTTTCATACGGCCGCTTGGGGCTATCGTGCTTGGCGCGTATACAGGCAAGGCTGGGCGCAAGGCCGCGCTCACGCTGTCCATCCTGTTGATGATGGGCACGTTCATCATTGCCGTGTGTTGCCCACGTACTCGTCAATCGGAGTTGCCGCGCCATTGATTCTGGTGCTCGCGCGCCTGATGCAGGGCTTTCCGGCTGGCGGCGAGTTCGGCAGCGCAACGGCGTTTCTGGCTGGACATGTTCCCGGCCGGCGCGGTTTCTTCGTGAGCTGGCAGGTCGCGAGCCAAGGGTTGACCACGCTCCTGGCGGCCATCTTCGGCGTGGTGCGGCAACCTCTCGGCCGAACAGATGAGCTCGTGGGGCTGGCGTGTGCCGTTCTTCTTCGGCTTGCTGATTGGGCCGGTGGCGTACTACATCCGCACGCGCCTTGACGAAATGCCGGAATTTCTCGCCGCCGTTCCCACCATCCCTCTGCGCGACACCTTCGCGTCGAACAAGGAACGCTTGCTGATGGCCATTGGAACGGTGGTGCTGGGCACGGTGGCGACTTACCTCGTGCTCTTCATGCCACGTATGCAATCCGGCAGTTGGGGCTCGCGCTGTCGGTGGCGTTCTCCGTCATCCTGCTCACGGGGGCGATCCAGATGGTTCTCTCGCCATTTGTAGGTCATCTCTCCGATACCCACGACGAACACCCGGATCATGGTGATCTCGGCGGTGCTGTTGCTCGTGTTGATCTATCCGCTGTTCACATGGCTGGTCGGCCATCCCACGTTTGGTACCCTGCTGGTCGTTCAGGCCGTGCTCGGCGTGTTGATGACCGGGTATTTCGCAGCGTTGCCGGGATTGTTGTCGGAGATGTTTCCGGTTGCCAAGCGCACGACCGGGATGTCGCTGGCTTACAACATCGCGGTGACGGTGGTCGGCGGATTTGGGCCGTTCATCATCACGTGGCTGATTACATCGACAGGATCGAAGACCGCCCCAAGCTTCTATTTGATCTTTGCCGCGGTAGTGAGCCTGGTCGCTCTGACGGCAGCACGCAAGCGGCTGGAATTCAAGTAGCGTTTCTGCGCAACGGGCTTATTCGCCCGCCGCGGCCCCGTGGTTTTACTAGTGCTGCTTCTGCTGCGCCAGCATGCCAGCATATAAGCGCAAAGAAGTTTGTTGATCCGAGTCTGGTAACCCTCCTTGGCCTTGTTCCTCCCAAGGGCCAGGACGTCAGCGTCGAGGCGCATGGTCCACGGCTTGCTTGGGCGGAGAGTGTAGTTCAGCGCTTTGGAAGAAATCGTCTCCCAGCTCGGGCATCTCGCTCGTGTCGATACTGGAATCCGGCATGGTTTCCAGGCGTTTCCAATCCGTCTCGTGGTCTTGCTCATGATATGTGCTCCTCACCCTGTGCCGACAAGCGGCAGTAAAGCGGTTCAATGTACGAGCGCATGTCCGTAGCGCTTGATTTCGGCGCGGGTTGCTTTGCGCGCCGAAATGATCCGGATGGTGTCTCCGCGATGCTCGACGTACAAGACTACGCTACGGCTACGATCAACTGCATCCATCCGACTACAATCCAGCGATCCTCTCCGAGAGTCTTCCCGACCGTCCGCCGCGGTCAGGACCGTATGCTTGAAAATTGCGATTGCGTCTGTAAAGTCGATGCCGTGTTTGCGGATGTTGCTTCGGTTCTTTACTTCATCCCATTCGAATTGCATGCGACTGCCCATATTGTTGACTTGACAATTTTGACAATTGAATTGTACATACAATGTACGAGGTTGGGGTTATTTTCCAGCGCGCGCTGTGCGAGCACATCGACACCGACCACGAAATGTTGCAATTGCCGCTTCAAAAAGGCCGATTCGCGAGAATCGGCCTTTGCTACTTTCAGATCTTTAACCTCATACCTTGAAGCTCGCTATCAGACCTCTGCGCCTGCGTTGGGATCGGTGGGATCGTATTTCGGCTTCTTTTCCTTCACCAGGTCTTCGCGCTTCACGCCCAGCCACATGGCGAGCACGGCCGCGACGAACACCGACGAATAGATACCGAACAAGATACCGACCGTCAGCGCTAGTGCGAAGTAATGTAGCGTTGCCCCGCCGAACAGGAACATGGACAGCACCATCATTTCCGTACAGCCGTGGGTAATGATTGTTCGCGACATCGTGCTGGTGATAGCGTGGTTGATGACCTCGATCACCGTCATCTTGCGTTGCTTGCGGAAGGTTTCACGAATCCGATCAAAGATAACGACCGACTCATTCACCGAATACCCGAGCACCGCGAGAATGGCTGCCAGCACGGAGAGCGAAAACTCCCACTGGAAGAACGCGAAGAAGCCAAGAATGATCACGACGTCGTGCAAGTTGGCGATCACGCCGGCCACCGCATATTTCCATTCGAAGCGGAACGACAGGTAGATCACGATACCGATCACCACGCACGCCAGCGCGAGCAAGCCGTTGGTCACAAGCTCTTTACCGACCTGCGGGCCGACGAACTCCACGCGCTGCAACTGTACCTGCGCGTCCTGATTCTTCAACGCCGTCATCACTTGGTCGCTCTGCTGCGCCGAGGTCAAACCTTGCTTCAACGGCAGGCGAATCAGAACATCACGTGACGTGCCGAAGTTCTGCACCTGGGCATCGGGATAACCGAGCATGCTCAACGTGCCGCGTACCGGTTCAAGCGGCACGGCTTGCGGATATTGCACTTCCATCACCGTCCCGCCCGTGAACTCCACGGAGAGATGCAGCCCACGATGCACGAGGAAAAACACAGCCGCGAGGAACGTGATGAGCGAAATTGCGTTGAAGATCAACGCGCGTTGCATCAGCGGTAAGTCGCGGTGAATACGAAAGAATTCCATGATTTATTCTCCGGAACTCAGTTGGACGAGCCGGGTTCTTTCGGTTCAATACCCGGACCCGAGCGACGACGCACAACCGGCTTGCCGGTACGAACGGGTGGCGCGGCCTGCTTTTGCGAACGGGCTGGAACCGGTGCTTTGGGGCGTACAGCCGGCTGGACGATTTGATCGACAGCGGAGTCGTCACCACGCTCGTTCGCCAGGTAAGCGGTGGTGGCCGCAGCCGTGTCGCTGCCGGCGGGACGCCAGACTTGACCGATAGCAAGCGATTGCAGTTTCTTTTTGCCGCCGTACCAGAGGTTCACGAGGCCGCGCGAGAAGAACACAGCGGAAAACATGGACGTCAGGATGCCGATACAGTGCACGACCGCGAAGCCACGCACCGGACCGGAGCCGAACGCCAACAACGCCAGACCTGCGATAAGCGTGGTCACGTTCGAGTCGACAATCGTGGCCCATGCATGCGCGAAGCCGTTCTGGATAGCAAGCTGCGGCGGCGCGCCGTTACGCAGTTCCTCGCGGATCCGTTCGTTGATCAGCACGTTGGCGTCAATGGCCATACCGAGGGCCAGTGCAATAGCCGCAATACCCTGCAGCGTCAGCGTGGCCTGCAGCATCGACAGGATTGCGATCAGCAACAGCAGGTTCACCGACAGCGACAACATGGAGATCAGGCCGAACAGCATGTAGTACGCGATCATGAAAACAGTGATCGCGGCGAAACCGTACTGCACGGAATCGAAACCCTTCTTGATGTTGTCGGCACCAAGGCTCGGGCCGATCGTGCGTTCTTCGATGATGTCCATGGGCGCCGCGAGCGAACCTGCGCGCAGCAGCAGCGCCAGGTCGGCGGCGGCTTGCGGCGAGGGCTGGCCGGTAATCTGGAAGCGGTCGCCGAGTTCGGACTGGATGGTCGCGACCGTCAGCACTTCGCCCTTGCCCTTTTCGAACAGGATCATGGCCATCGGCTTGCCGATGTTGTCGCGCGACACGCTGCTCACTGAGCGGCCACCCGCTGCGTCCAGGCGAATGTTCACCGACAGACGTTGATGTTCGTCGAAGCCCGCCGATGCGTCGATGATCCGGTCACCCGTAAAGATCACCTGCTTTCTCACGAGCATCGGGCCGTTATTACCCTGCATGAAGAGTTCGTCGCCAGGAGGAACCGGGGCGTTCGGGCCGGGGTGCGTGTTGACCGGGTCGGCGAGACGTGCTTCGAGCGTTGCCGTACGGCCGATGATGTCCTTCGCCTTTGCGGTGTCCTGCACACCCGGCAATTCGACCATGATGCGGTCGGAGCCTTGCTGCTGGATCACAGGTTCTGCCACGCCGAGTTCGTTCACGCGGTTATGCAGCGTAACGATGTTTTGTTTGAGCGCGCTGTCTTCCGCCAGCTTTTGAGCCGCTGGCGTGAACGTGCCGACGACCTGGTAACCGTCGTCGCCCTGACGCGTCGCCCATTGCAATTCGCTCAGGCTGCTCGTCAGCATGGTGCGCGCAGCATCGGCTGCTGCCTGGTCGGCGAAGTTGACCACGACTGACTGATTCACGCGATTCACACCGCCATCGCGGATGTTCTTATCGCGTAAAAGCGCACGGGCATCGGCGGCGTTCGAGTCGAGCTTCTTGTTCAGCGCACCCGCCATGTCCACTTGCAACAGGAAGTGCACGCCGCCGCGCAAGTCGAGGCCGAGGTACATGGGCAGCGCGTGCAGCGCGGTCAGCCAGCTCGGCGAGGCCGATTGCAGATTCAACGCGACCACGTATTGCGGATCGCTCGGGTCGCTGTTGAGCGACTTCTGCAACAGGTCCTTCACGCGCAATTGCGTGTCGGTGTCTTTCAGGTGCACGCGAATGTTGGCGTTCAACGACGAATTGTCGAACGTCACTTCATCCGGCGTCACCTTCTCGGCGGCTAGCGCGTTTTCGATGTTGGCAAGCGTAGTTGAATCCAGCTTGACCGTTGCCTTGCCGCTCGATACCTGCATCGCCGGCGCTTCGCCGAAAAAATTGGGCAGTGTATAAACGAGGCCGATGACTAGCGCCACCAGCATCACGGCATATTTCCAAAGTGGGTAGCGATTCATGAGGATGGCCGAACAGGAGAGTTGGCGAGGAAGGGTAAGCAATGCGTCCGGCGATGAGCCGGCAACTGGCCGCGCCGGACGCGAGAAAGTTGGCCTTAGAGCGACTTGATCGTGCCTTTCGGGAGGATAGTCGTGACAGCAGCCTTCTGGATGGTGATTTCCGTGCCTTCCGAAATTTCAACACCAACGTACGCGTCCGTCACCTTCGTGACCTTGCCCACAATCCCGCCGTTCGTTACCACTTCATCGCCCTTCGCCATGGCAGACAGCATATTGCGATGTTCCTTCTGACGCTTCATCTGCGGACGAATCATGCTGAAATACAGCACTGCAAACATCAAAATGAGTGGCAAAAAACTCATGATGCTCGACTGGGCGCCATCTGCGCCGCCGAAGGCTTTTGAAATAAAATCCACGTCGGTCTCTCCGTTATAACGATCAGAAAATTAACCAATTAGTCTATCATCGGGCTCGCAAGCCAAGCGCAGAATGCGCTTTTTGATCAAGCTGTTAAAGCGTTGCGCAAAGAAATTGTAATGTTTCTTGAGCTGATGGCCGATTCAAGGGCCGCACGTTAGCCATCCGGTCAGTCAATTCCGCGCGCGCGATCCTCTTTAAACTGCTTCACGAATGCGTCAAACGCGTGATTTTCGATCGAATCGCGGATCTCTTGCATGAGCTGCAAGTAGTAGTGCAGGTTGTGAATCGTGTTGAGCTGCGACCCCAGAATTTCGCCCACGCGATGCAAGTGATGCAGATAACCTCGCGTGAAGTTGCGGCAGGTATAGCAGCCGCAGGTTTCATCGAGTGGCTTCAGCGAGTTCTTGTGGGCAGCGTTGCGGATCTTGACGTCGCCGAAACGGGTGAACAGCCAGCCATTGCGAGCATTGCGGGTCGGCATCACGCAGTCGAACATGTCGACGCCCGAAGCTACGCCGGCCACCAGGTCTTCCGGCGTGCCGACGCCCATCAGGTAATGCGGTTTATCGGCGGGAAGCCTCGGGCCGATGTGCTCCAGCACCCGCATCATGTCTTCCTTCGGTTCGCCGACGGACAGGCCGCCAATCGCAAAGCCGTGGAAGCTGATGTCCGCGAGACCCGCCAGCGATTCATCGCGCAAATCTTCGAACATGCCGCCCTGGACGATGCCGAACAGCGCGTTCGGATTTTCACCTTTGGCGAATTCATAGACGGAACGCTTGGCCCAGCGCATCGACATGCGCATGGAGTCGGCTGCATCCTGATGCGGCGTGGGCATGCCGTTGGTCGCGTACGGCGTGCATTCGTCGAACTGCATCACGATGTCCGAATTTAGCACCTTCTGGATCTGCATCGAGATTTCCGGCGATAAAAACAGCTTGTCGCCATTGATGGGCGACGCGAACGTGACGCCATCTTCGGTGATTTTGCGTAGATCGCCGAGTGAAAAGACTTGAAAACCGCCGGAGTCGGTGAGGATCGGGCGTTGCCAGTTCATGAATCGATGCAACCCGCCATGCGCGGCAATGCTTTCGAGCCCTGGGTGCAGCCACAGGTGGAACGTGTTACCGAGAATGATCCGCGTGTTCATTTCCTCGAGCTCGCGCGGTGCAACGGCCTTGACCGTTCCGTACGTGCCCACGGGCATGAAGATCGGCGTTTCGACTACACCGTGGTTCAAGGTGACGCGACCGCGCCGCGCTTGACCGTCGGTGGTTATCAGGTCGAACTTGAGTCCGTTCACTGGTTGGGCCGGTGCTTTGATCGTATCGGCGGGGTTGCTTGCTTCGTTCATGCAAAAGCTCCTGTGCCACCGGAAGCAGCTTTGCATGGGGCCAGAGTAAGGCACTGAAGTGCCAACTCCGGACCGGCAAGTCCGGCGCAAATGGGTAAGGTGTTCGTGGGCGCCACGGTCATAAGTGGCGCGTTCAATCGTTCTTGCGTTGGGACTACGTTGCCGAGGGCGCCGCTTGCCGCGTGAGCAGCATGGCGTCGCCATAGCTGAAAAACCGATACCGCTCCTCAATCGCATGCGCGTATGCCGCGCGGATCGCGTCCATGCCGGCGAACGCCGAGACCAGCATCATCAGCGTGGATTTCGGCAAGTGGAAGTTGGTCACGAGCCGGTCGACCACCCGGAATTGATACCCCGGTGTGATGAAAATGTCCGTCTCGGCGCTGATTTCCGCGAGCGGCCGGCCAGCTTCGGCAGCGTCGCGGGCGGCGGCTTCGAGCGCGCGCAGCGAAGTCGTGCCGACTGCGATCACCCGGTTTCCCCGCGCTTTCGTCGCCGTGATCTTGTCCGCCAGTTCCTGCGGCAGCCGATACCATTCGCTATGCATCTTGTGTTCCGCGAGGTTTTCCACGCGCACCGGCTGGAACGTGCCCGCGCTCACGTGCAGCGTCAGCGTCGCGCGTTCCACGCCGCGCGCGTCGAGCACGGCAAAGAGCGCCGGGTCGAAGTGCAGGCCCGCCGTGGGCGCCGCGACCGCGCCGGGGTTGGCTGCGTAGACGGTCTGGTAGCGGGTTTCATCGAAGGAATCGGGATCGTGTTCTATATACGGCGGCAACGGCAGGCAGCCATATTGGTCGATCAGCGTCAGGCAATCGACGGGGAAATGCAGCGTGTAAAACGGTTCCACGCGCTCGCCGACCGTGACCTCGAATGCATCGGCGAGAATCAGTTTCGTACCCGGCAAGGGACTTTTGCTTGCCCGAATCTGTGCGAGCGCGGTGGTTGCGCCGGTCAGGCGCTCGACCAGCACCTCGATACGGCCACCGCTGGATTTTTGGCCGAGGAACCGCGCCTTCAGGACTTGGGTATCGTTGAAGACAAGCAGGTCACTGGGTTCGAGCAGATCGGGCAATTCGGTGAAATGGTGATCGCTGAAAGCCGCCGTCGCAGTGCGGTTATCCACGTCGAGCAAACGGCTCGCGCTGCGCTCGGTGAGCGCCGTTTGCGCGATCAGCTCGGGCGGCAGATTAAAATCGAAGTCGGAAAGCGTGAACATGGGTGAACATGGGAAAAGCAGGTCGATGCGCGATAAAACGCGCGTTATTTTGACCAGGCGTTTGGCAAGTCGGCGCGGGTAGGCGCGGGTTCAGTGCGTAAATGCGGTTTCGCGGGCAGGCTCTTTGATCGACCGCTGCGACGGCTCAAATAGCGGCGCGGTCTCTCGATATCCACTGGGCCGCCCCGGAATGCACCCGGAAGCCGTTGGTTTCTCGGCTGCGTCCGTGCCGGTCGATGGGCGAAAACCCGTTGCCGGATGCATGTTCTGACGCTGTAACGACCCCACGTGTGCCGCGCAGCGAGCAGATGATGACAGCATCGCCGTGCCGAACTAACCCGATATTATATACTTTGAAGAGATTAGATGCCCTTGTCCGACCGCCGTTTGCTCGCTGCTCCCGACGCCCAAGACGCTCCCGATGCAGCTGGCGAACCCGACGCGCCTGTTCAAAAGCGCAAGCGTTCGCGCTCGGGCGGCGCGAAAACGCTCGCGAATCTGGAGATCGCCGCGGACAAGGTCCAGCCGTTGAAACCCGCTGCCGTACCGCCCAAGCCCGTCGACAAACTCGCCAAGCTCGGCCTGAAATCCGATATCGATCTCCTGCTGCATCTGCCGATGCGCTATGAGGACGAAACCAGCATCACGCCGATCGGCCATCTGATTCCCGGCGACAACACGCAGACAGAAGGTGTGGTGTTCGACAACGAGATTGCGTACCGGCCGCGCCGCCAGTTGCTGGTCAAGATCCACGACGACGTCGGCGATGAACTCACGCTACGTTTCCTCAATTTCTACGGCTCGCAGGTCAAGCAGATGGCGATCGGCGTGCGCCTGCGGGTGCGTGGCGATGTGCGCGGCGGCTTTTTCGGCATGGAGATGGTGCATCCGGCGGCGGTGCGTCCGGTGGACGAAGACATGCCGCTGCCGCAAGCGTTGACGCCGGTGTATTCGAGCACGGCGGGGGTGTCGCAGGCGTATTTGCGCAAGGCTATCGACAACGCGTTGTCGCGGGTTCATCTGCCGGAGCTGCTGCCGGAGAAGATAGCCCGGGCGCATCTGCAGCCGCTGCACGTGCCCGCGTTGCTCGATGCCGTGAAAACGCTGCATCACCCGCACGCCGATTCCGATGAAAACGCGTTGATCGACGGCACGCATCCGGCGTGGACTCGCATCAAGTTCGAGGAATTGCTCGCGCAGCAGTTGTCGCTCAAACGCGCGCATGAAGAACGCCGCACGCGCGCCGCGCCGGTGATGCCGCGCTTACAGAATGTGCCCGAATCGCTGGTTGCGCGCTTCCTCAATACACTGCCGTTCAAACTGACCGGCGCGCAGGAACGCGTGTGCGCCGAGATATCCGGCGAACTCATGTTGCCGCATCCCATGCAGCGTCTGTTGCAGGGCGACGTGGGCAGTGGCAAGACGATCATGGCCGCGCTTGCTGCCGCGCAAGCTATCGATGCCGGTTATCAGGCCGCGTTGATGGCGCCGACCGAAATCCTGGCCGAGCAGCATGCGCGCAAGCTGTGTGCGTGGCTGGAGCCGCTGGGTGTGACGGTGGCATGGCTCGCCGGCAGCCTGAAGGCGAAGGAAAAACGCGCGGTGCTGGAAGCGGCGGCATCGGGCGCGGCGCAACTGGTGATTGGCACGCACGCGATCATTCAGGACGCGGTGGAGTTTTCGCGGCTGGGTTTTGTGATTGTCGATGAACAGCACCGGTTTGGCGTGGCCCAGCGGCTTGCGTTGCGGGCCAAGGCGCATAACGCCGCCGATGGTGTGAACAACTTTCAGCCGCATCAACTGATGATGTCGGCCACGCCGATTCCGCGCACGCTTGCCATGACGTATTACGCGGATCTGGATGTATCGACTATTGATGAATTGCCGCCGGGGCGCACGCCCATCCTTACCAAGCTGGTCGCCGATAACCGCCGGGAAGAGGTAATTGCCCGTGTGCGCGAAGCGGCGCTGACCGGGCGGCAAGTTTATTGGGTGTGTCCGCTGATCGAGGAAAGCGAGACGCTGCAATTGCAGACGGCGGTGGAGACCTACGAGACGCTCGTTGCCGCATTGCCGGAGTTGCGTATTGGGCTGGTGCATGGGCGTTTGCCGCCGGCGGAGAAAGCCGCTGTCATGGACGCGTTCACGCGCGCCGAGGTCCAGTTGCTGGTGGCAACGACGGTGATCGAAGTGGGGGTGGACGTGCCGAACGCCTCGCTGATGGTGATCGAACATGCGGAGCGCTTTGGCCTGGCGCAGCTTCACCAGTTGCGTGGCCGTGTGGGGCGGGGCAGCGCGGCTTCCGTGTGCGTGCTGATGTACGCCGGGCCGTTGTCGCAGATGGCACGCGCTCGTTTGCAGACCATGCGCGAAACCACCGATGGCTTCGAAATCGCCCGTCGCGATCTGCAGATTCGCGGTCCCGGCGAGTTCCTTGGCGCGCGGCAGTCGGGTGCGGCGATGCTGCGGTTTGCCAGCCTGGAAAACGATGGCTGGCTGATCGAGCCGGCGCGCACGGCGGCGGACGAGATGCTGGCCCAGTTCCCTGAAGCGGTCACGAACCATCTGGCGCGATGGCTTGGTGCGCGCGAGCAATACCTGAAAGCTTGAAAAGGAGTTTTTCGTTCGCACGGGTCGGTATTGGGCGAAGTGGCGCCCATACGCCGCCGAGTGCGAACGAAACTCCCTTCATGAACTCCAAAAGCCACTGCGGGTTGGCGAATCCCCCCGACGGGTGTATAAGTCAAATCCTATCGATTCAACGATTCTGATTGGTCCTTAATGACCTTAACCGAATTGAAGTACATCGTTGCAGTGGCGCGTGAGCGGCATTTTGGCCGCGCGGCCGAGGCGTGTTTCGTGAGTCAGCCGACCTTGTCGGTAGCAGTCAAGAAGCTGGAAGATGAACTGAACGTGCAGATTTTCGAGCGCGGCACCAGCGAAGTCAGCGTCACCCCAATTGGCGAACAGATCGTCACGCAAGCGCAACGCGTCCTGGAACAAACACTCGCCATCAAGGAAATCGCCAAGCAGGGCAAGGACCCGCTGGTTGGACTGCTGCGCCTTGGCGTGATCTACACCATCGGGCCGTATCTGTTGCCCACGCTCGTTAAGCAGATGATCAAGCGCGTCCCGCAGATGCCGCTGATGCTCCAGGAAAACTACACGCTCAAGCTGATCGAACTGCTGAAGCAGGGCGAAATCGATGTTGCCATCATGGCGCTGCCGTTCCCGGAAACGGGCCTGATGGTGCGCCCGCTATTCGATGAACCCTTTGTTGTCGCCATGCCCGCCGGCCATCCGTGGGAAAACCGCACGAAGATCAATGCCGACGACCTGAAGCTGGAAACCATGCTGCTGCTGGGTAGCGGCCACTGTTTCCGCGATCATGTGCTCGACGTGTGTCCCGAACTGATGCGCTTTTCGCAGAGCGCGGACGGCATCCAGAAGACGTTCGAGGGGTCGTCGCTGGAAACCATCCGGCACATGGTTGCAAGCTGCGTCGGCATTACCGTGCTGCCGCGGATGTCGGTGATGGAAGTGAAACCGCACGCGGGCGGTGTGGACGCCGGCCTACTGAGCTACGTTCCCTTCGACGACCCGATTCCAGACCGCCGAGTCGTGCTGGCCTGGCGCAAGAGTTTCACGCGGATGCCGGCTATCGAGGCCATTTGCGATGCAATCGTCGCCTGCAATATCCCGGGTGTTACGCGGCTAGAGTTGCCCGCCGCAGTCAACTAATCCTTTCTTAGCTGGATTTAGCTCGTACCGCGTCCAGAATGGGCGCGGATTCCGGCACCATTTCCCCGCTCCCTTCAAGCCCTTCAAGCTGCGCGTGCTCCGCAAATTTGCCCAGCCTATATCATAGTCATAGATTAAATTAACTAAATTCTCGCCTGATGGATCGACCCCGATCCACCCAGAACAACACCGGGGGAAGCCATGACGCTGATCGCCCACCAGGCCAAGCAACTCATGCGACATTTCGCGAAGCAAAAGGCGTTGTGGTTGAAGTGCTAGCCAGTTTTGCCAGCACTTGCTGAGCTTCCCCGACATAACGTTTCGTCCCCAGACAAATTTCACGGAGTAATCGATGAGCAATCGCATCCTCGCCACGGCAGCAGGCACGCCAGTCGGCGACAACCAGAATTCGATCACCGCTGGTCCGCGTGGTCTGATCGCACTGCAGGATTTCCGGCTGATCGAGAAGCTCGCGCATTTTGACCGCGAAGTGATTCCCGAGCGCCGTGTGCACGCCAAGGGGTCGGGCGCGTTCGGTACGCTCAAGATCGCACACTATCGCACTATATCTCCCGCTTCACGAAAGCCAAGGTATTTGCGGAAGTCGGCAAGCAGACGCCGTTGTTCATGCGCTTTTCGACAGTTGCCGGCGAGCGCGGCGCGGCTGACGCCGAGCACGACGTGCGTGGTTTCTCGATCAAGTTCTACACGGAAGAAGGCAACTGGGATGTGGTCGGCAATAACACGCCGGTGTTTCTTATCCGCGATCCGCTGAAGTTTCCTGACTTCATCCACACGCAAAAGCGTGATCCGTACACGAATATGCGCAGCAACGTGGCGGCGTGGGACTTTTGGTCGCGGCATCCGGAATCGTTTCATCAGGTTACCATCCTGATGAGTGATAGCGGGATTCCGAAGAGCTACAGGCAGATGCATGGTTTCGGCTCGCACACGTATTCGTTCATCAACGCGAATAACGAGCGTTTCTGCGTGAAGTTCCATTTCAAGTCACAGCAGCCGCTCGAGAATTTCACCGATGCCGAAGCTGTAGCAGTGGTCGGCAGCGACAGGGAAAGCGCGCAGCGTGACCTGGTTGACAACATCGATCACGGGAATTTCCCGAAGTGGAATTTCCGCATCCAGGGTGATGATGGAAGCGGAAGCGGCGACGTATCGCATGAATCCGTTCGATGTCACCAAGGTGTGGCCGCACAACGATTTTCCGCTGATCGACGTGGGCATGATCGAGTTGAATCGCAACGTCGGCCGGCAACTATTTCGCCGATGGTCGAGCAGGCTGCTTTTACGTCGGCGAACTTGGTGGCGGGTATCGGCTTCTCGCCGGACCGCCTGTTGCAAGGGCGCTTGTTCTCGTATGGCGATGCGCATCGGTATCGTCTTGGCATCAATCACCATCAGATTCCGGTGAATGCGCCGAAGGCCGCTGTGCAGAACTCGTTTCATCGCGATGGCGGCATGCGCGTCGACGGCAATAGCGGCGGCCGCGTGAACTACGGGCCGAATTGGTTCGGCGACTTCGCGCAGGACGTGAGCGCGAACGAGCCGGCATTGGCGGCGGGTTTGGTCGAGCGTTATGACCATCGTGAAGACGCGGACTACTACAGCCAGTTGGGCGCGCTGTTCCGCCTCTTCGACGACGTGCAAAAGCAGCGTTTTTTCGGCAACATCGCGCGGCATATTTTCGGCGTGCCGAACGAGATCGTGGCGGTTCAGGTCGAGCACTTCCGGCGTGCTGACCCGGCGTATGCGGCGGGTGTTATCGCGGCGCTCGCGGCGTTGGGCCAGAAGGTTGAAACGGTCGACGCGGATGCTGAAGCTGCAATGAAGTAAGCAGGGCGGGGCGCGTTTTGAGAAAATGCGTCTCCTTCTGATTTGACACGCAGGACTCAAAGGAGAGCGACGATGACACGAGCGATCATGACACTCGAACGGGCGGTAAGCGGTATTGAGACGAAGAGCCTCAATGCGTCGCGCGGCGTACGGCTCGTGATCGGTTTTGGCATTATCGCGGCGAGTTACGCGGTGGTGATTATCGAAGGGTTGCATGGCGTTGGTCTCGCGTTGGTCTCGCCGCCGGATTGTCCTGAAGGCGCGTCGTCCTGACGCATCCGATAACCGCTCTGACCCGCCTCCATTGCGGGTCGCGCCGCGTTTCTAAGATAAAGGCGGCCGTAGCAGCATTGGCCGGGTCGCTCGTATTGTTCGTATCACTCTCACGGAGTCACTATGGCGAAGAAAATCGCATCACCGGCTGTGAACATCGGTATCAGCGACAAAAGACCGCAAGAAGATCGCCGATGGTTTGTCGCATCTGCTAGCCGATACCTACACGCTGTATCTGAAGACCTATAACCTCCACTAGAACGTCACGGGGCCGATGTTCAACACGCTCCACTTGATGTTCGAGGGGCAATATAAGGAACTGGCGCTGGCCGTGGATTTGATCGCCGAACGTATTCGTGCGCTGGGGCTGGGTGTGTACGCGCCGGGCAGCTATCGCGAATTCGGGAAGCTGTCGTCCATTCCTGAAGCCGATGGCATCCCGGCAACAGAAGAGATGATCCGCCAGTTGGTGGAAAAGGTCAGGAAGCGGTTGTACGTACGCCAGCGCAATTTTCCCGCTGACCGATAGCGCCAACGACGAACCGACGGCCGACCTGCTGACGCAGCGCATGCAGATTCATGAGAAGATGGCGGTTGAGCGTGGGGCTTTTGGTTTTTTGGGGCGTTGTCAGCCGGCAAGCAACTGCGGGAAGCGAGGCGTTGCTGAATGGCTGGCGGGCACACGGCGGGAAATTCGTCCCCCGTTCACGAATGAGCGTATGAGTGGCGATTTTGTCGCGTTCTTCAATTGGCGACCCCGGGCTCGGCACGTGTTCGGCCGTTCCTCTGGCAAACCGGAAACAAACCGCAAATCGCCGCTGCCTTATAAAATACCGTTACCGCCAATTGCCGCCGACCGTCGCCATGCTCGCTCGCCTTCCGATCTATCTTCGCCTCGTCCGCATGGACAAGCCCATCGGCAGCTTGCTGCTGCTGTGGCCGACGCTCAACGCATTGTGGATCGCATCGAGCGGTCGTCCGTCGCCGATGCTCTTGCTGATCTTCGTGCTCGGCACGCTGCTCATGCGCTCGGCCGGTTGTGCAATCAACGACTACGCCGACCGCGACTTCGATAAACACGTGAAGCGCACCGAAAATCGCCCGATCACGTCCGGCAAGATTGCCGCATGGGAAGCGGTGGCGGTGGCGGCGGCGTTATCGCTGATTGCATTCTTGCTGATTCTGCCGCTCAACACGCTGACGAAAGAACTATCGGTGTTCGCGCTATTTGTCGCGGGCAGTTATCCATTCACCAAGCGATTTTTCGCGATTCCCCAGGCGTATCTGGGTATAGCGTTTGGCTTCAGCATTCCGATGGCCTTCGCCGCCGTGCAAGACCAGGTGTCGCCGCTCGCATGGATCATGCTCGCCGCGAACGTTTTCTGGTCGGTCGCCTACGACACCGAATACGCGATGGTCGATCATGACGACGACATCAAGATTGGCATCCGCACGTCGGCGCTGACATTTGGCCGGTTCGATGTAGTGGCCATCATGCTGTGTTATGTCGCAACGCTAGGGATCTATGTGTGGATCGGTTTGACGCTGGCGTTCGGGGCGCTGTACTGGATTGGCTGGGCGGCGGCGGTGGCATGTGCCATTTACCACTACACGTTGATCAAGAACCGCGAGCGCATGCCGTGCTTCGCCGCGTTCAAACATAACAACTGGTTGGGCGGCGTGCTGTTCGCGGGCATCGCGGCGCATTACGCGTTTATGCGGTAGCGCGTTCGTCCCTACCGCAACGGGGCGTTTCTTTTAGGGTTCAGCGCAATGCTTTGCAGCATGTATTTGCCGAGGGGGCGTGGACGTCAGGCTTTGCCCAGCTCCTCACCCATTTCCTTCGCTCTAGCATCCGCCGCAAACACGCCGCAAACAATCGCATCCTTCACCCCCTGGGCATCGAAGGAAGCCAAGGCCGCCGCCGTCGTGCCGCCTTTCGACGTCACGCGTTCACGCAGCACGCTTGCCGGCTCACCCGATTGCGCTGCCAATTGCGCAGCGCCGGTAAATGTCGCCACCGCGAGCACGCGGCCCTGTTCCTCGGCCATGCCAAGCTGGCGCGCCGCTTCCTGCATTGCTTCGATGAAATAGAACACGTACGCAGGGCCGCTGCCGGATATAGCGGTGACGGCGTCAATCTTCGTTTCGTCGTCGAACCAGACGGTTTGACCTACCGCTTCCAGTACCTTCACTGCTAGCGCCTTTGCCGAATCGTCGACACCGGGCAGCGCAGCCAGACCGGTAACCCCCATGCCGATCAACGCCGGCGTATTCGGCATGGTGCGTACGATCTGCGTATAACCGCCGAGCCAGCGCGACAGGTCGGCGGCGCGAATGCCGGCGGCAATACTGATCACTAGTTGCTTCGATAACACCGGCCGAAGCGAGCCAGCTACGTCCTTTAAAACCTGCGGTTTCACGGCGAGCAGGATTGCATCGTAGTTCGCAAGTTTCGAGTCGATCGACGCACCCGTCACAACGCCAAACTCCTTCGCAACGCAAGCGCGTGCTTCCTCCCCGAGATCGACGACATAAAGATCCGCCGCCACGCCACGCTTGATCAAACCGCCAATAAGCGCGGACGCCATGTTGCCGCCGCCAATAAACGCAATTTTCATAGTGAGTTCATCTATCAAGTCAGTGAGAGTAATCGCGCGCGCCGAAGATGGCCGTGCCAATACGAACCATTGTCGCGCCTTCCAGGATTGCCGCTTCTATATCCGCCGACATGCCCATGGAAAGCGTGTCGAGCTCAAGCCCGTCCGCGCGTAACGTGTCCATGATTTCTCGCAGACGCCGATGCGGCGCGCGTTGTTCATCGAGCGTTCCGGCAGGTTCGGGGATGGCCATTAGCCCCCGCAACCTGAGCTTTGACAACGTCGCTATCTGGTTTGCAAGCGTCAAAACCTCGTCTGGCGCAACGCCGCTTTTCGACGCCTCACTGCTCACGTTGACCTGCAGACACACATTGAGCGGCGCCAAACTGTCGGGCCGCTGTTCGCTGAGACGCTGAGCAATCTTCAGGCGATCAACGGAATGTACCCAATCAAAATTCTCAGCCACGATCTTCGTCTTGTTCGACTGCAACGGCCCGATGAAATGCCACTCGATCTCGCGGCGCAACTTCGCCAGTTCGGTAATCTTCGCGACAGCTTCCTGCACGTAGTTTTCGCCGAACGCACGTTGTTCAGCATTGAAGGCGGCTCGAACATCTTCCGCAGGAAATGTCTTCGACACCGCAAGCAATGCGACCGAAGACGCATCGCACGAAGCGTCAGCCGCTGCTTTCGCAATGCGCTGACGGACTTCGTCGAGATGACGGGCTATGTGAGAGGACATGGGATCGGACGCCGCAGGAATAGAAGCAGAGACCCGATTATACTGACGCGGCGACGCAACGCAGTCAGCGCCCGCCAGCGTTAGCCATACAGCAGATGTTTCACCAGCTGGATCCAGTGCACGACAGGCGTGGAGGTGCCGCTTTGCAAATGCGCGATACAACCGACATTCGCCGACACGATCATCCGCGGTTCGAGTTTCTCGAGTGTGTCCAGTTTCTGGTCGCACAATGTGTACGAGAGTTTGGGCTGCAGCACCGGGTACGTTCCAGCCGAGCCGCAACACAAATGGTTATCGTCGGGGAAGATGCCTATGCCCAGCGCTGTCAGCAAGTTCTCCACGTGGCCGTGGATCTGCTGGCCGTGCTGCAGCGTGCATGGCGGATTGAACGCGACGGTGTGGACTGCGCGCCGCCTTGCCATCGTGGTCAGTTCGTCCTCGTATTGCGGCAGGATCTCGGACAGGTCACTTGTCAGGTCCACAATCCGCGCGGCCTTCTCGGCGTACGCCGAATCGTTACGCAGCAAATGCGCGTATTCCTTGACCGTCGCGCCGCAACCGGACGCGTTCATCATGATTGCCTCCACGCCGTTCTCGACGTACGGCCACCACGCGTTGATGTTCTTGCGCACGTCGTCCAGCGCCTCGCCGTTGTAGCCGAGACGCAGGCGGATCGCGTCGCAACAGCCCGCGGTCAGGCGCGGTCAAGATCTGGATGCCTAATGTATCGAAGACTCGTGTAATCGCTATGTTGACGTTCGGCATCATGGCGGGCTGAACACAGCCGGCGAGCATCAGCATCGTGCGCTTGTGCGTGCCGGTTGGCGGTTCGCGCGGCCGTTGCGCGACCGGAATCTTGGTGCGCAAAGTTTTGGGCAGCGGCGGCCGTAACTGCTGGCCGAGTTTCATCGCTAGCGTGAAAAGCTTGCTGTTCGGCAGGAAGTTGGCGAGCAGTTTGCGTTGCACACGCTGACTGAACGGCCGCTCCGCTTTCTCCTCCACCACCTTCCGGCCGATCTCCACCAGCCGTCCATACTGCACGCCCGAGAGGGGCCGTGGTCTCGCAATTACGGCACGTGAGGCAGCGATCCAGATGCAGTTGCGTACTGCGTGTGACGGGCGCGCCTTCCAACATCTGCTTGATCAGATAGATCCGGCCGCGCGGGCCATCGAGTTCATCGCCCAAGTCCGATAAATCGGGCACGTCGCTGTGCAGAATCTGCAATGCAAGCACTTGCGCAGGATGGCCTCGGCCTCTTCGCCATCGGCGGTGTCGCGCATGAAGTCGACGAGGTTGGTTTGCATTGCGTGTGTCTTCAGTTCAGAAGTCAGGGTAGAGGCGGCCGCGATTGAAAATGCTCGCGGGATCGAATGCAGCTTTCAGCCCGAGAGAATCTTCATCATCGGGGCAGGCAAGGGCGTGAAGACGCCCGCATTGCGGTCATACGCTGCCCCCCGAGCGGAAGATGGTCGCGTGGCCGCCGGCCTGCTTGGCGCTGATGCGCACGGTTTGCGACCGGTCTGCGACAGTCCGCTCGCCCGTGCTTTCGCCATTTTGAACTTTGTCGCCACTCAGGGACGGCTGGTTCAG
>CALNPU010000037.1 GCA_940588625.1 uncultured Caballeronia sp. | reverse complement strand
GCAATCGAAAACCTGCAACCTCCGATGCGACCGATTTCGTTATTCCCGTGTCCACGCGTTTTGATACTGTCTGGAACATGCGCGAAAAGAGCCGTGTATAAGCGCTCGCTTCCGCGAAATCCATCACGGAGATACCCGGTATGCCCAGCAGCCTGAGCATCAGCCCGCGTGTGGTCGAGTCGCCATTGAGCAGCGCAGCATCCACATTCCCCGCTACCAGCTGCTTTGCCGCGTCCATGCCGTCAAGCGGCACCAGTTGAGTGACGCCGCCTCGCGCTATGCCGTTGGCCTCAAGCAGGTTAAGCGACAGCCGGCGGGTGCCGCTGCCCTCGCGGCCTATCGCTATTTTCTTGCCCTCCAGGTCTGACAACTGTGTCATTCCCTTGCCGCGATAAAACACCACAAGGGGGAACGTAAAAGACGCTCCCAAGCGATATGAGCGACACCCTGGCCGCCGCATCTGACACGCCCCTTGCACCAGCGCAAGATCGACATGGCTCTTGGGGTCCATCAGCCGTTGCAGGTTTTAGACCGAACCATCGGATTGGAATACGTTGAGGGTGAAACTGTTGCCGCTCGGATTTTTTTGTAGCGCTCGGCGGTATCCAGTAGCGAGCTGTCTTGAGGACCCGCGCTGATCGTGATAGTTCTTGGGGGAGCGGGGTCACACGATCAGCCCGATCAACACGATGAACAGCAGCGCGATGGGGGGCCGACGTCAACGACAGATCGCGCCAGGCCACGTGAGAGTGGTCGTGCGGAAAACGCGGGGGACGCGGGCGATGTTGTTTCATGAGACCCCGGTGGGAAAAGCCTCACACTTTTAGGAATGACATCAAGCCGTGGTCAGGCAGCGCTCAAGCGGAGCAAAGTCTGTGCCTTAAAGGATATCCGCGCCGAGGCAAACCTGACCCAGTGCAGAGTTTATAGGGGAACACGGAGGGCGAGGGAGAAACGCCGGACCGAGCAGGCGCCCTGACGACGATTATTCCTCGGTTAATCCGCCCCGCGCCAAAGCGCTGGTAGGCGAGCCGCCCGGCATAGTCCAGCAGTAATCCCAGCGTGCCGATCACCAGGATCACGGCCGTCAATTCGGAGTAAGCTAGCCGGTCACGGGTATCGAGCACGAGGTAGCCCAGCCTCGCGCTCAGGAATCCGAGCGGCACACCGATCATCAGCGCCCACGCCAGACCGACGGTAATCCGCCGCAAGCTCGTGACAATATGCTCGAACAACCGGTCGTCCGTAACGAGCGACGGTAACGCGGCGAAGGCGCGTGTCGGCAGGAACTGGGCGGCAAGGCTATCCGGCCCGGCAACGAGGGTTAGTACGAGCCACCAGAGCGCCACCACGGCCACGATACCCGCGTGCCCCGGCACAGCAGGGTGCGCGCGAACCACGACCGGCCGCGTGGCGGCCTGTTTGTATCGGCGACGGGCTGTTCGCCTGAAGAGGACAGGTTAGACAACGATGCTCTCCGAACGCGCGAAGCCGTCGGGCAAGCCGAAGGTCTTCATGCCGCCGACCGCCGCAATGCTGTTGTGGACGAACCGGTCATCGACGAGATCATGCGCCGCGAACGCCGGGTTAAGTTTGGCGAGAAACTGCGCGTTGCCTTCCACCTGCGTGGTTTTCATGCAGCGCACGAGTTCTTCGGTATAGCTCGGGTAGGGATACGGCTGGAAGTCGATGCGTTTCTCATGCCAGTCCGCATGGACGATGGCCCGGTTGGGAGATAACAGCACAGCGCTCTTCGCCGGGTGGCGGCGCGAGCACGCGGGTCAGCACCTGGGGCGTGTGCGGCGTGTAGTGGTTCTTGCCTTCCTTCGAAAGAAGCTGGGCCTCTTCCGCCGGATGCTCGCGGGTCTAGACCTGCGCCTTGACAATGGCGTCCACCACCTTCTGCGACCACGCCGGGCGTCCGGTCAGGTCCTGCTCGTGCATGAACACCACGCAGCACGCGTAGTTCTTCCGCCGTCGCCGGTAAAGCGCAGCACCTTGCCGATCTTGAGCCCTTCGGCGGCCGCGTTGAACGGCTCGGCGACGATGAACCCCTCGATCTGTCCGGCCGCCAGCGCGGGCGGCATATCGGACGGCGACATCACGATCAGGTTCACTTCGTTGAGCTTCGATGCAGAGGTTCTCTTGAGCACCGGCACGAGCCCTTGCGAGCGCAACGTGTCTTGGCACGACGTTATGGATGGAATACCAGATGGCCACCGTCTTACCGCCGAGATCGATGCCCAGCGCCACCGTAATACCCGACCCGTTCACGTGATTCCACGCGACGACCTTTGCCGGTGCCTGGCTGCCATAGCGTGCCCAGACGGTCATTGGCGAAAGAAGGTGGACGACGTTGACTTGACCCGAGAGGAATGCTTCGACCAGTTGCGCCCAGCTACGCAGGAGCGTGGGTTTTTCGGCGGCGACACCGGCTGCCTCGAAGTAGCCGTTGTTATGTACGACGAGCAGCGGAGCGGCGTCGGTGATCGGCAGATAGCCGATCCGTAACGGCGCATCGGGCTTATTCGCAGCACGCGCGTTCAGCGAGCCGAGCAAGGGCGCAGCGCCCGCGACGGTGAACAGGGAGGCGAGTTTCAGCCACTCGCGGCGAGACCATCGGAAGCTGGCACATAGTGGACGGATCCTGCGTTTGATGCATTGATGGAAATTAAAGCTGAGTGCCGGCTGTGCAATGCGCTTTAAGCGATCATCCTTTCGCGCGACATCGCGTCTTGCAGCGCCGGAAGGATTTCGATGCGCAACGCGCCCAGCGCCTGCACTTCGGCGGCGCGCGGTGCGGGCACGCTCACGTGCCATTGCGCGATCAATGAACCGCGGGCGCCAAGCAACACGATCCGGTCGGACACGAGCAACGCCTCATCGATGTCATGGGTCACGAGTACCGTGCCTGCATGCGTGTCCTGTACGACCTTGACGAGCAGGCGCTGCATGTCGGGTCGGCGCGCGTGACTTCATCGAACATGCCGAAGGGTTCATCGAGTAATAGCGTACGCGGTTGGCGCGTCAGGCAACGGGCGAGGGCCGTACGCTGCGCCATGCCGCCGGACAACTGGCGCGGCATGTAGGTGCGTGCATGAGCGAGGCCCACTTCGTCGAGCGCCGCGCTCACGTGCTCGCGCCGTTGCGCCCGCGAGAGTGCCGGTTGCCGCGAGAAACCTAGGCCGAAGCCACGTTGCGTTCAACCGATAACCACGATAGCAGGCACGGATCCTGGAACGCCAGCGTTACATCGGGACGGGGTCCGTCGAGCGGCACGCCATCGACAAAAACTTGACCCGAGGTCGGCTTCAGCAGTCCGGTAAGAATGCGCAACAAGGTCGGATTTGCCCGACCCGCTGGGCCCAAGCACCGACACCAGTTCGCCGGACCGAACGCTCAGGCTCACCCCTTGCAGCAAGGTGCGTCCGGGATAGGTCAAGCCAACGCCACGCGCTTACGAGTAGCCCGTGCGTCACGGTCGGCTGGTTCATGCGGCATGTACCTTGCGATGCAGCGCGAGCTGATTTTTAAGCTGCACGAGACTGGGCGTAACGATAGGCACGAAGGCGGCCTCGCGCATGCGGCGTGCGGTGCCGGTCTGGCCACGCAAATAACCGCGGCCTTCCGGTCACCTGGACTTCGAGCCCGACGGCGGCCTCCACCACGGCCGCCAGTGCGATGCGGATCTCGAACAACGCGGCGGGCGTTGAGACAAACGCGCCGTTGCGCACGCCTTCTTTCAGCCGATGCGTGAGATCGTCGAGTTCGCGCGCCAGTTCCGCTGCTTCGTCCTCAACGGCAGCGCGCGATACCGCGCTTGTTTCGTCGACCGCCGCAAGGCAACGCCGCGCGAGACTGATCGACATGCCGCACTGAAGTTTGAGGAAACCCGGGCACACGCGTGCTAGCCAGGCGGGGGCGTCGGCGGTGATGCGGTACGTGTCGTCCAGTACCGCGCCTTCCACGCGCAATGCCGCAGTATTGCTTGAACGCAACGCGATCAGGTCGAGGTCTTCACTGCGCGTCACACCCGGGGCATCGTGCGGAATAGCGAAGATGGAAGGCGGTGTCTTGTCGTCTTCCGATGCGTGATCGAATGCCGCGGCAGCCACGAAACCTGCGGGACGCAGGTTGGTGATCCACGGCAAGCTGCCATCGAGCGTCCATTGATCATGCTCGCCCGCGCGATCGAGCAAGCGTGCTTTCATCTGCAACGGTTCGATGTTCGACAGATACTTCATCGCATTCGAGAGTCCCGTCGCGTCTGCCAGTTCGCCGCTAAGCAGCCGGTCGAGCCAGCGCGTGCGCAACGTGTCGTTCGGACTTTGCAGCAGATATTCGATGAAGGTTCGTTGTCCCCAGAACACGAACGCCGCCGCAAGCGATTGTTCGGCCACGTTCGCAACCGCTTCTATTGCATCGACAATCACGCCGCCCGTGCCGCCCAGATGCGCCGGCACACCGATACGTAACAGGTCCGCTCGGCCGAGCCGCGGCAGGATCTCGGACGCCAGTTCCTGCCCTGTGTCGATAGCTTCGGCATGCGTGTCGAGCCACGCTTCAAGTTCGTTCGTGACCGGTCGCAGCGCAGAGGTTGTCATGCAGCGTGTGCCTTTGCTTTGGGTTCCCACCGGTAAGCAGCCAGTTCCGGATTGAGTTCGTTTTGGGAGAGGTCGTTGGCGAAGTTGCAAAGGGTGGCAAGGCTGACGCCGAGCACGACTTCAAGCGCGTTGGCATCGGTGAAACCGGCTGCGCGGAAGGTGTTCAGCTCTTCATCCGATACTCCGCCGCGTGCCGCGATCACTGCGCGCGTGAACACGGCAACCGCATCGAGCCGGGCATTGTCAATCGGGAGCTGGTCGCGGATCGACTCTACCACCGGCGCATCCAATTGCGCCTTCTTCAATGCAACCGCCGTGTATCCGGCGACGCAAAAAACGCAGCCGTGGAATAGCTGCCACCATGATCTGCACGGTCTCGCGCTCGGCGAGCGTCAGGCTGCTGCGGCCGTTGATGCCCGCCACGGTCAGATAAGTTTCAAGCGCGGTAGGCACGTTCGCAAGCGATGCCACCAGATTGGGCAAGAAGCCGTTGTTCGCCAACACCTTCTCAAGGTAAGGGCGGCTTGCTTCGGGTGCACTTCCAATGGTTTGCAACGGCAGACGGCTCATAACGGTTCCTCGTAGCGGAGCCGGCATTGTCAACGGGCCAGGTATTTTCAGCAATGCGCGCGCGTCTGCGATTGATGCGCGTTTGTCTCAAACCTCAGTGCAGCGCAGTCTGCTTTTCATTTTTCATCAATGCCAAAGCTCAAAGCTACGGGCTCCTCCTGCCTACGGGTCCGGCGGTAAGCCCCCGGTTGCTCCCCGGTCACGCGCTTGAACGCCTGCGCGAACGCGGACTCGGATTGATACCCCACCTGTTCCGCGGTGTTCGGCGGTGTTCGGCGTCGTGGTGCCGTTACGAAGCATTGCTGCTGCCACTTTCATTCGAACCAGCGTGACGAACTGCGCCGGCGGCTGGCCGCATGCTTCTACGAACTGCTTACAGAAACGTGCACGCGACATGTGCACGAAATCCGCCATTCTGTCGGTCGTCCAGTGCTCGGCAGGGGTATCGATAATGGCAGTAATCAGTGGTGCGAATTCCGCGCGGCGCATCAACGACCAAAGATCGGGCGCGATGCCGTCGCGTGCAGCGACCGAACGCAGCGCGTAGAAAACAGCAGCTCGGTCAGGCGCGCGATCAGCGGCGAGGGTGCGCCAGGATGTCACTGCGCTTGGGCGCGAATCAGGTCGAACACGGCGCGGGGACCGTCGGGTGCCGCAATCTCGTGGCGGGCCACGATGTGATCGGGGATCAGTCCGAGCAACTGGTCGTCCAGCCCCGAGCGGAATTCGAAGAAACCGCAAGCCAGGCCGAGGCTTTGTTGCGGTGCAGTTCCGTCGTAGGATAAGGGCTGCATCAAGCCCGCCTTCTGACTCTCCTGGACCGACCGGCACCACCACGGGCAGCGGCGAGAGGCAATGTGTCGCATATCGTGCAGCAGGAACACGGCGTCGCCCTGCGTCAGGCACACGCTCGTTGCGACACGCCCCGCCTTGGCAGGCAGATGCAGCCAGCATTCGCCATGCAGCACGACATAGAAACTCGCCTGTTGATGGCCCGCCGTCGATGCCTGCCAGCTTCCACAATACTGGCCGACGTGAAACAGCGTGCTCTTGAGTTCGAGACCGGCAAGCAAGCTAGCCAGTCGGCAATTTTTTCGGCGTGGACGTGCATGAGCGGCATGACGGGGTCGGCATAGTTCAGCGGTCAATCGCTATATGTACCCGTCTGTACCCGTCCTGCCGGAACAATGCAAAGAACTTGTTGTTGGAACCTTATTCCCTTTCGGCGCGATCGGCGTAATCAATGCCGATCAACCCCGGCCCGCTTATCCGACCGGTTCGCCGAGATTGAGCATCAGGTGGTTGGCCCACGCGAAGATGGCAATGGAATGAATCGGGTCGAGGATCTCGTCGTCGCTCAAACCCGCATCGCGCAGCGCTCGCAACTGTGCCGGCTCAACCTGACCCGGTCTGAGCGTCAAGTCGATTGACGCTAGCATGATCGCCTTTTCGCGCGGTGACGTTCCGGCGGTAGCCGGATCATTGAAAACCTGTTCGATCACGTCGTCGCGTTCGCCAGTTGCTCGAACCGCTGCGCATGCACCGACGCGCAATACACGCAGCCGTTGACCCGCGAAACGACGGTCGACGCCAGCTCCCGCTCCGCGCCCGGCAAGCCGCCCGGCGCATACATGATTGCGTTGAAGGCGGCCGAGCGCTGCCGCAGGATTTCCGGCTGATGTACGAACAGGTAGTAGTCGGATTCCTTCGCCTTCAGATGGCTCTCTTCGAGCACGGTGATCTGCTCGGGGGAGGCATCGGCAAGTCCTACCACGTCCAGCCACGCGTCCCATCCCAGCACGCGATTCGTGAAGCCATGCGCTTCAATTACCCGGCTCATGCTGCCTCCGTCGCATTCAAGACTTGCAGCGCGCGCAAACCAGCCGTCAGGCGAATCTGATAGGAAAGAAAGGCGATCAACTGCGCGATGGCGACCACGGCCAGCGTCGGAATACCGGCGGCAGGCAGGCGTTCCAGTGCGGTTTTATCCCGTCTATGGGAGACTCGATCAGCGTGCGCGTAAAAGCAAGCATCGCGCGCAGGCGAGGTTCCTGAGCGTTGATCGAGCCTTGTGCGATCTGGTCGATCACGGCACGGTCCGCATTGATCGAAGCGGGCCGTTCCGCGTAATGAGTCGCTAATGCAGGGGCAGTCGACAACGTGCAGGCATACAACGTCACTAGCAAGCGGTCGCTCAGCGACAAATCCGGCAGCGCGGGATCGAAGAGCGCTTCGTAGCTGCGCTGGGTCGCGGCGGCAACCTTGTCGCGTTTATGTCGTGTTGCGTAAGCCGGCGAACCGGGCGTGAGGCCTGCAAGCCGGTCAACAAACAATATCGGTGCTGAGATCGTAGGTGTCTGTCATGTTTGCTCCTGCCTGAAAGAGTCGCCAGCGCTTTTTGGCGGGAATGGACGGCTGCGTCGAGAAAAGCCAGCACTTCGCGCCACGATGATTCATCGGCGCGTGTGTTCGCTGCGGGTTCGCTGCCGCCCGTGCTGATGCGTCCGGAAACAGGATGCGCATACACGAGTTGCGTGGTCGGAACATACGGAAACACAATTGCGTGGCCGGCGTTATCGAAGTCGAGATGGCGCACCGGGTACGCATGCTTCTCCTGTTCAAGCCGTTCGACGACCATGCGCGAGTAGTCGGAGGAGGGCCACGACCCGTCGTCGGTAGCGGAGAGCAGCAGCACCGGTCCATCCGTATTTTTGACGCGAATCCGCGCTTGCTCGACTGCTTCCTTGTCGAGTAACGCGGTCTGGATCGCGCGTTCGTGACGATGCGGCGGCGGGCCATCGTCGAAGTGTTTCCAGCTCGCCGTGGGGTTGTTTTCCCACAGGTGCGGCAGCGGTTTGCCCTCGAGCAGCCAGGTCGGACCTTCGCGGCCTGTCGCCGGATCAGCGGCATTCTGCGCACTGTGAACGACCGCGCCGGGCGGCATAACCAATCACCGCCTTGATGTGATCCGGATACGTTGCGCCGAGCAGCAGCACGAGTTCACCGCCGCGCGATTGTCCGCTCACCGCAATGAAGCCAGACACTGGTTGCAACTCGCGCGCGATCCATCGAGCGCGCGGCGAAAGTATTTGATCGGCGTATTGGAGATGTAGTCGGACAGCCCCGGTGTCTTGAAGTAACCAAGTGCGAGAGCGGCATATCCACGCGATGCGTAAAGCGCGCCACGCGGTTCGTTGATGCCGCCGCCCGACCTGTTCAGTACGAGCACGACAGGATGGGGTCCGGGTGTTGCAGGCAGGAACAGCGTGCCGACACAGCCTTCAACGCGTATGTCGCGCCGTTGCACGCCGAGCGCCATCAGCCGCTGGTTCAGCAGCGTGGCGCTCAGTACCTGCCCGTCCTCACCAATGACTTCGATGCAGGTCGACAACACCTTGGTGGAGACGTCGGCAGGAAACACCTCGTGTTTGCCCGCTTCAATGGGAACCTGCGACTAGTGAGTCCCATCGCCGATACACCGCTGTAGTCACCTTCCACCGGCGCATCGCGGGAAAGGTCGATGACGGGTCATCGGCACGGAAGACCGCACGGCTCATCCAGACCGTGCCTACGCCGCGTACCGTCTGCGTGCGAAGGAAAGGGTCAGCAATGCGCTCGCGCTCGCACCGGTCACCGCGATACGCCGCGTAACATCGATCAGATCCATCGCCCGGTGTAGCTGTGATGTCGATCATGATGGCCGCAACTGCCGCTGCGCCTAACCATCATCGCGGTCGTCCGGTCGCTGACCGCGGGTGTCACTTTCAAGCCTTTCTTCGCGGCCCAGATGTTCTCGTAGTGAAAGAGCGGAATGATGCCCACCTCATCGCTCACTACCTTCACCGACTGCTGCAGGATGGCTTCAAGTTTAGCTGCATCAAACTCGGCCGTGGCGGCGTCGAGCGCGTGGTCGACGGCCAGGCTGCTATAACGGCCCCAGTTCGACGAACCAATGCCCTTCTTCGCATCGACGGTGCCGAGAATGTTGACGAGGCGCATAGCTTGCTTCGCCCGTGCCGTTACCTCACGCAATCATGCTCACTGCAAACTCGTTCTTGTTTGCCAGGCTGGCGTAACTGGCCCACGGCATTACCTAGACCTTCGTCTTCACGCCAATGCGCGTCCAGAACTGCGCCACGGCCTGCGCCGTTTCGGGTGCTTGGGGATAACGGTCGTTAGGCACGCTGAGCTTCAACTGGAAACCGTCTGGAAAACCCGCTTTGGCCAGCAGTTTCTCGGCCAGGACCGGGTCGTTGGGGATGTCCTTCACATCCGGGTTGTAACCGAAGGTCTTGGCCGGCATCCACTGATTGGCGACCGTGGCCGCGCCTTGCAGGATGCGGTCGGTGATGGCAGGGCGATTGATCGCCAGCGACAACGCGCGGCGTACCCGCAAGTCGAGCAGCGGGTTCTTCTGGAGCGGCTTGCCGGCGTTGTCCGTAATGTACGGGCTCGGGCCTTCACGGAAACTCGGTTGAAGCAACAGCACACGCAAGCCTGGATAGGCGAACACGGATACCTTCGGCGACTGCTTGAGACGCGGCAGGTCGGAGACAGAGACCTTGTCGATCATGTCCACGTCGCCCAACAACAGCGCTGCCGTGCGAGCTGCCGCATTGCTCACGTAGCGATAGTTCACCTTGTCCCAGATTGGCTTCGCGCCCCAGTACGCGTCGTTACGCGTCATCACGACGCGGTCGCCCGGCGTGTACGAAATGCACTTGTACTTCCCTGAACCGATCATCGCGCGCGCCGAGTTATAGTCTTCCGTCGTCGACTTCTTGCCCACATGTTTGCCGACAATATGAACGGACGTCAGGTTCAGAGGCAGGTCCGGCGTCGGCGAACTGGTCTTGATGATCAGCGTGTACGGATCGGGTGCAGTGACGGATGCGATGGTGCGCAGATACCCCGCGAGGGTGGCGATGGTCCCCGGTACATTGTGCGCTCGCTGATACGAATAGATCACGTCGTCCGCGGTGAACGGCGTGCCGTCCTGCCACTTGACGTCATGGCGCAGCTTGAATTCCCACGTGTCGTTGCCGGTCGACTTCCAGTTTGTTGCGAGGCCGGGCGCGAGCACGTTGTTGTGGTTCTCGACCAGCAGATCCCAGAAGTGCAGGTCGACGGAGCGGTCGCCCGTGTAGTTGTTCAGTTGCGGATCGGCGAACGCAATGTTGAGCGTCTGCGCCGACGCGGCCATACTGAACAACGCCGCACTGGCGAGCGTGGCGGTCAGCGTGGAAAGGATCAGGCGTTTCACGATGCAATTCCTTTTTATTAAATGTGTTCTGGATTGAAGTTTCGTGAGCGTCGTTCAGATGACATGCTCGATAGCGATGCCGCGCAGGCGCGGCACTTCGGTTTTGCAGCGCGGCATGGCGTGCGGACAGCGCGGATGAAAATGGCAACCCGACGGCGGTGCAAGCGGGTTTGGCATTTCGCCACGAATGGCGGTGAAGTGCTTCTTGCGCGCATCTATACGGGGGATTTCGGCCAGCAAGGTCTGCGTGTATGGATGATTCGGATGCCGGAATATTCCTTCCACGGGGACGCTTTCCACCACACGCCCGAGATACATGATCACCACGCGATCCGACAATTGCTCGACCACGCCCAGGTCGTGACTGATGAACAGGTACGCGAGATTGAGCTGCTCGCGCAAGTCCATGAAGAGATTCAGGATCTGCGCTTGTATCGATACATCGAGGGCGGCGACTGCTTCATCGCAGACGAGCATGGAAGGGTTGACCACGAGCGCTCGCGCAATCCCGATGCGCTGCCGCTGACCGCAGCTGAACTCATGCGGATAGCGGTCGGCGAGCGACGGATCGAGGCCTGCGCGTTTTAATTGCGCGGCCACGGACATCGAGATCGCTGCGCTCCACCATGCCGTGAATGAGCGGCGCTTCGCCGACGATATCGCGAATACGCCGTCGCGGATTCAGGCTCGAATACGGATCCTGGAAGATCATCTGGATCGCCAGCCGCGCGGTGCGCAGCGCCGCCGGTGACATGGCCGCACGGTCCTGGCCATCCATCATCAGCACATCGCCTTCGGTCGGCGCAATGAGGCCTGAAACAATGCGGCCGAGCGTGGATTTTCCGTAACCGGATTCGCCGACCAGCTCGACCATTTTGCCCGGCGTGATCGCAAGATCGACATGTTCGACTGCTCGCGTGACCTAGCGAGCCACTCAAATACTTTCTCACGACAGCTCCTGAAGAAGCGACGCTGGAGCAACTGGTGTATGCGACCAAAATGCGCTGGCGAATCGAGCGTGACTATCGGATCTGAAGCAGGAGTTCGGCCTGGGCCACTACGAGGGGCGCGGCTGGCGCGGCTTTCACCACCACGCCACACTGAGTATCGCTGCGTATGGATTTCCGATGGCTCAGCGGCTTCGCATGGGATCGGATCCCGGAAATAAAAAAACTTCACCGAACGCGCGCTGCCTGTCCTTCCCACGGATTACATCGCTCGCGGCAGTCCCAGCGCGCACCGCGCCACGTCACTGATTCCATCACAACACTGCGAGTGCTGCTCGGGATACGGCTACTACGCTCGCTTCTCGACACGGGAGAATAGCAATCGATCCCATCCATTTCCGACACAGTAAGACTAACTGTCTGTCGGTTTCGGCCCCGCGAACGGACGGGGCTAGAAATTCGCCTTGTCAGGCAGATTTGCAACTAACTGTCTGTCTGTCAGACTCGCATCCGCGAGCTTCCACAATCTCATTTTTCCCGGCTCGCGGCTTCTTCGAACCGCCGCGACGCTTCTTCCACGTCCTGTCTGAACTGCGCAAGTGCAGTCAGGCTGGCAGCAGGGGGCTGCAGCGCGGTCCACAGCACGTCGATGAGTTCATCCGCGGTTGTATCGATCTGAGCCTGACTCAGGTGCCGCCTGGCGAGTGTCGCGTCCCACAAAGCACGTGTTCCATTGGCCCGAAGATCAGCGAACGCATCAGCCGCAACGGCAAGTCGGCCCGCACCTGGCCGACTGTCTGGCCGTGGACAAGCACGTTCATCAGCGGCGCGGTATAGCGGCGTTGCAGGTCGGTGAGCGTGTCGCTGACATCATGATGTTCGTCCGCTCTTCCGATAAAACCAACGCGCACAGGCCCGTCCGGTTCACCAGCATCAGCCGCAAACGCGTCCTGACGATAAACGCAAATTGCTGGCGCACACTGCCGTCGCGAGGCAGTCCGGATTCGAATGTGTCGATAATCTCGTCATACCAATCCGCGATCACCCGCGCGCACAACTCCCGCTTGCCGCTGAAATAGCTGAATACGGTGGCCTCTGAAATCCCAGCGCACTGGGCGATTTCGGCGCTCGTTGCGGCGTCGTAGCCTTTTTCGGCGAAGACGTTCCGGCTGGCCTGAAGAATGTCCTTCACGCGCTGCTGCGACTTCACGCCGGCGGGCGGCGACTTCCGGTGACAGGAGCGGAGGACATAAGAAGACGTGTACGATGATGAACCAGATATGAGCGTAGCTCAAATCCCTATTGATGGGAAGTGGTATTCGGCGTGAAACTGCCGTCCATCATGGAAGTTCCCGAGTGTGAGTACGACTCAAGGTTTGGGTCGATCATTTGGTCCTGCCAACACCACGCTGCCGACCTCAAGCCGATAGATACACCGAAGAAGGAGACCCGCATGAACAACGTACCCGGTCTGAATTTCGCCCTGGGCGAAGACATCGATATGTTGCGCAACTCGCTCGCCAATTTCGCCGCGAAGGAGATTACGCCGCGCGCCGCTGAAATCGATAAAACCGATCAGTTCCCGATGGACCTTTGGAAGAAATTCGGCGATCTCGGTGTGCTCGGCATGACGGTATCCGAAGAGTACGGCGGTGCGAACATGGGCTACACGGCGCACATGGTCGCGATGGAGGAGATTTCGTGGACGTCGGCGTCGGTGGGATTGTCGTATGGGGCGCATTCCAACCTGTGCGTGAACCAGATTCATCGCAACGGCACCGAAGCACAGAAACGCAAATATCTACCGGGGCTGGTATTGGGCGAACATATTGGCGCGCTGGCAATGAGCGAGCCGAACGCCGGATCGGACGTGGTCAGCATGAAGCTGCGCGCCGATGAAAAGGGCGATCACTACGTGCTCAACGGCACGAAGATGTGGATCACCAACGGGCCGGATTGCGACACGCTCGTGGTGTATGCGAAGACGGGTATCGAGGCCAATGCGAAGGGCATTACGGCGTTTATCGTCGAGAAGGGTATGAATGGGTTTTCCGTCGCGCAGAAGCTTGACAAGCTCGGCATGCGTGGCTCGCATACCGGCAAACTCGTGTTCGAGAACGTGGAAGTGCCAAAGGAAAATATCCTTGGAGCATTGAACGGCGGCGTGAAGGTGCTGATGAGCGGCCTCGACTATGAGCGCGCAGTGCTCGCGGGCGGCCCGACGGGCATCATGGGCGCGTGCATGGATGCGGTCGTACCGTACCGTACGTCCACGACCGCAAGCAGTTCGGTCAGGCGATCGGCGAATTCCAGGTTGATTCAAGGCAAGGTTGCCGATCTTTTATACGACCTTGCAGGCGTGCCGCGCGTATCTTTACGCGGTGAGACGTCAACTCGATACGCTCCGGCCGGTCATGGCCGCCAGGTCCGCAAGGATTACGCGGGCGTGATTCTCTACACGGTTGAAAAGGCGACGTGGATGGCCGGTGAAGCGATCCAGATCCTGGGCGGCAATAGCTTCAACGAGTGTCCGGTGGGCTGTCTGTGGCGCGATGCGAAGTTGTACGAGATCGGTGCCGGCACCAGTGAAATTCGCCGCATGCTGATTGGCCGCGAACTGTTCGCTGAAACAGCTTGAGCGAGCAGACAAACATATGCCGATCATCGAATCGAAACTGAATCCACGCAGCGACGAATTCCGTGCGAACGCGGCGGCGCTTGAAGCGCTTGTCGCGGATCTGAAGGAAAAGGTCGCGAAGATCGCGTTGGGCGGAGGGCAATCCGCCCGCGACAAACACGTGTCGCGTGGCAAGCTGTTGCCGCGTGACCGCATTGCCCAATTGCTCGATCCGGGCACGCCGTTTCTCGAGTTGTCGCAACTGGCCGCATACGGCATGTACAACGACGACGCTCCCGGGGCCGGCGTGATTACGGGCATCGGCAGGAGTGCGGGGCAGGAGTGCGTGATCGTCTGCAACGACGCAACCGTGAAGGGCAGCACGTACTGATCCGGTGACGGTGAAGAAGCATCTGCGGGCGCAGGAGATCGCGGAAGAAAACCGCTTGCCGTGTGTGTATCTCGTCGATTCGGGCGGCGCGAATCTCCTGAATCAGGACGATGTATTCCCTGATCGCGATAACTTCGGTCGCATCTTTTATAACCAGGTGAACATGTCGGCAAAGGGCATTTCGCAGATCGCCGTGGTGATGGGATCGTGCACCGCTGGCGACGCCTATGTGCCTGCGATGAGCGATGAATCGATCATCGTGAAGAACCAGGGAACACGATTTTCCTGGGTGGTCCGCCGCTGGTGAAAGCCGCAACGGGCGAAGAGGTCAGCGCCGAGGATCTAGGCGGTGGCGATGTTCACACGCGGCTCTCAGGCGTGGTCGATCATCTCGCTCCAAACGACGCGCATTTTAGGGATTGCGCGCAGCATTGTTGGCAACCTGAATCGCGTGAAGGTTTCGCCGGTGGCGCTTAAAGAACCGCTGCCGCCGCGTCATGATCCGCATAGCTTGTACGGCGTGATTCCGGCGGACACCCGCAAGTTGTTCGACATTCGCGAAGTGTGCGCGCATTGTTGACGACTCCGCCTTCGATGAATTCAAAGCTCGTTACGGCACGACGCTCGTATGCGGTTTTGCGCATATCTGGGGGCATCCGGTCGGCATCATTGCGAACAACGGCATCCTCTTTTCGGAGAGTCGGCGTTAAAGGGGACGCACTTCATTGAGCTGTGCTGCCAGCGCAAGATCCCGCTCGTGTTCCTGCAAAACATCACGGGTTTCATGGTCGGTCGCAAGTACGAGAACGAAGGCATCGCGCGCAACGGCGCGAAGATGGTGACGACCGTTGCAACGGCGAAGGTGCCGAAGTTCACGGTGATTATCGGCGGCTCGTTTGGTGCGGGGAATTACGGTATGTGCAGCCGCGCGTATTCGCCGCGTTTCCTCTGGATGTGGCCGAACGCGCGCATTTCCGTTACGGGTGGCGAGCAAGCCGCGTCCGTGCTCGCGACTGTGCGTCGCGATGGTATAGGCGGTACGTGGTCGAAGGAGGAAGAAGCTTTCAAGTCACCTATTCGCGAGCAGTACGAAGTACAGGGGCATCCGTATTATGCAAGCGCACGCCTGTGGGACGACGGCGTGATTGACCTGGCGCAGACCCGCGATGTGCTCGGGCTTGGGCTGGCGGCTTCCATGAATGCGCCTATCAAGGACACGCGTTTCGGCGTGTTCCGGATGTGATCTTGCAGAGCAGACCTCTTTCTTCCAGGCTTCGTCATGTTCAACAAAATACTGATTGCGAAGCGCGGTGAAATTGCGTGTCGTGTGGCTGCAACCTGCAAACGATTAGGCGTGGGCAGCGTGGCCGTTTATTCGGACGCCGATGCCCAGGCGAAGCACGTTGCCGTCTGCGATGAAGCCGTGCACGTGGGCGGAGTGGCTGCGTCCGAGAGTTATCTGCGGATCGAAAAGGTCATCAGCGCGGCGCTTGCAACCGGTGCGCAGGCGGTGCATCCGGGGTATGGGTTCTTGTCGGAGAACGAGGACTTTGCTCGTGCTTGCGAGTGGTGTTCATCGGCCCGCCGATCAAGGCGATTTCCGCGATGGGATCGAAGGCTGTGGCCAAGGCGCTGATGCAATCAGCGTCCGTCCCTCTCGTGCCGAGTTATCACGGCGACAGTCAGGACCCTGCGTTGTTGCAGAAGGAAGCCGATGGCATGGACTATCCGGTGTTGCTGAAAGCAAGCGCGGGCGGCGGCAAGGGCATGCGCGTATGCGCGTGGTCGGGAAAAGCACGGATTTTGCGTCGGCGCTTTTGTCATGCAAGCGCGAGGCTGCAAGCAGTTTTGGCAATGATCGTGTGCTGATCGAGAAATATCTGCAGCGTCCGCGGCATGTGGAAGTCCAGGTGTTCGCAGATCAGCATGGCAACGCCGTGTATCTATTCGACCGCGATTGCTCGATGCAGCGCCGCCATCAAAAGGTACTGGAAGAAGCGCCCGCGCCCGGTCTCTTCAACGAAGTCCGCCGCGCGATGGGCGAAGCCGCGGTCGCGACCGCACGCGCGGTAAATTACGTGGGGGCGGGCACGGTCGAATTCATCATGACCGGCGATGGCCAGTTCTATTTCATGGAGATGAACACGCGACTGCAGGTTTGAGCATCCGGTGACCGAAATGGTGACGGGGCTCGATCTGGTCGAGTGGCAACTACACGTGGCGGGCGGGGAACCGTTGCCCTTGTCACAGGATCAGTTGAAGGTCGGCAGCCATGCGATTGAAGCGCGTATCTATGCGGAGAATCCGTCGCGCGGATTCTTGCCGTCGACGGGTACGCTCAAGCATCTGCGTTTGCCCAAGGCGGTCGAATTTCAGTTGAACGGCAACGTGCGCATTGATAGCGGCGTGCGTGAAGGCGATACCATCACCCCGTTTTACGATCCGATGATCGCCAAGCTGATCGTACACGGCCGCGACCGCGACGATGCTTTGCTGCGCATGGCGCTGGCGTTGAAACAATGCGCGGTGGTGGGACCATCGATGAATATCGAGTTCCTGCATCGGATCGTGGTTAGCGAACCCTTCTCGGCCGGTGATCTCGATACGGGCCTGATCGAGCGTCATCACGACACGTTGTTCGCGCCATCAGCAGTGCCAAAAACACAGGCGCTCGCGTTGGCTTGCGCCGCGCCGCTCACGCGTGAAGGCGGCGAGGCGCACGGTGTGTCGCCGTGGGATGCGTTGTCGCATTGGCGGCGGTGGTTACACGCAGGCGTTGAACTGGCGCCTGGTTGGTTCGACGATGAAATTCTGGCTGTCTTTACCCGCGATTCAATGTCAGGCCGCGCCGATAACAAACAACTCGAACTGTTTGGCGAAACGCTTACGTTCGACTGGTCCCATGGGGATGAGCCGCATACATTCGTCGTACTGGTCGGCGATAAGCGGATCAAGGGGCGTGTGTTTGTCGACGGCGACGTGTTCCATGTGTTTTACGCGGGGGCGTCGCTGGCGTTCGAATAGCAGAACCTGCTGGCGCATGCCGCCGATGCCGAGCATGGCGAAGGCCGCCTGACCGCGCCCATGCCGGGGAAGGTGATCGCGTTGCTGGTGGAGGCGGGCGCGGTGGTCGAGAAGGGCGCGCCGCTGCTGGTGATGGAAGCCATGAAAATGGAGCACACCATTGTGCCGGCTGGCGGCACGGTGCGCGAAATCCTGTTCAGCGTTGGCGGTCAGGTCACCACCGATGGCGCCCAGCTATTTATTGGTGATGGAAGTGCAGCCCGCGAAATGACGCTGCACATGGTTTCGCGCGTCATTTCGTCTTGAAGCGTCCCATCAGTGTTTCTTCAGTTTCCGTCTTCACGATAATCTCCACGCGCCGGTCAACGCACGCCCTTCGGGCGTGTCGTTGGTCGCGATCAGTTGCAGGAATGCAATTCCTTTTGTCTTGATACGCGCAGCGGGAACGCCGCGTGCGACCAGTGCATCGCCTACGGCATTGGCACGCGCCTTGGACAGCTTCTGGTTGTAGTCGAACGGGCCGACATTGTCCGTGTGCCCTTCGACCATGATCGGACGGGTGCTGCGCTTGAGCAGCACGGCTGCGCGATTGAGCACGGCGATATTGTCAGGGCGCATGGTGGCTTCGTCGAAGTCGAATAGCGCCGTATCCTGAAGACGCAACTCCACGCCCTTGTGCACCGGATGGACGACAATGCCGACCTTCTGGTTGAGCGCTTCTTCTTTTGACCGATTCAGGCTGGACGCACAGCCGGCAAGCAAGGCCGTTGTTGCGCACGCGTTCACAATCGTTTGAATGGCTTTCACTGCATGTCTCTTGAACGGTTGCCAGGCGAAGGGATTCGATTATAGGGAAACGGAATTGGCCGAGTGTGAAATTAGAACAACATCCAGAAAGCGGGTTGAAAGTGCCCTGACCTTGATTTTGGCCGATAAGGGCCCGACTTACAATGCAGGGTTGGCACTCAGTTGGAAGACTCGGTAAGACTGGGTCAGAAGCAGGCTTTGGGGCTTTCACTTAAAGAACAAACAACAAGGGCGTTTTTATGATTTCACGCGATCAAACCTCGGCGGACGAAAAGGACCGCACGCGGCGCCTGCAACGAACCGCGTCGGGGTTCGTTGTACGCGGTGCTTGTAGCCGTCGCGATCTGGATGATCCGCGACTTCATTCTTGCGGTGGTGTGGGCGTCGGTCATCTCGATTGCGTTGTGGCTGTTGCTGACCTGGCTCGAACAGCGGCTGATGTTCAAGGAGCATCGCACCTGGCTTGCGGTGAGCATGACGGTCGTGATCGGGCTGGTGTTCGTGGTGCCGTTTATCCTGGTCGCGGCGCAGGCGGCCAGCGAAGCCCGTGACCTGATGCGCTGGTTTTATGAATCCCTGAGAACGGGCATTCCCATTCCTGACCTTGTCAACCATCTGCCTGCCGGGTCGAAGCAGATATCGGCGTGGTGGCAGAACAATCTTGCTACGCCGCTTGGAACTTCGCCGGCTGTGAAGAACTTTCATAGTGCGCCCGTGGTTGCGATGACCCGGCACTTCGGCGGTCGCGTAGCGCATGGACTGGTCCTATTCGGTTTCATGCTCGTCACGCTGTTTTTCCTGTTCAAGGCGGGGTCGAAACTTGGTGAGCAGTTGCTTGAGGCGTCGAGGCGCGGGTTTGGTTCGGAGGGCGCATCGCTTGCGCGGCGTATGGCCGAGTCGGTTCGCAGCACGGTGACCGGGCGGTGGTAGGTCTGAGCGAAGGTGCGTTGCTTGGCGTGGCTTATGTCGTGACCGGCGTGCAGCACGCCACGCTGCTCGGCATGCTGACTGCCATTGCCGCGATGTTGCCGTTCTGCACGCCGATTGTGTTTATCGGCCGCTGTGGCTGCTTTTGCAGGGCGCGATGGTGGCCGCAGCCTTTGTCGCGGTGTTCGGGTTCGTGGTGGTGTTCGTGGCCAAGCACGCAGTGAGACCGGTGCTGATCGGCAGCGCGGCTAGGTTGCTGTTTTTGCTGGTGCTGTTCGGGATTCTGGGTGGGGCGGAAACGTTCGGATTGGTCGGGTTGTTTATCGGACCGGCGTTGATGACAATTCTGGTTGTACTGTGGAATGACTGGGTGCATTAAGGCAGGGGACGAACACGCGATGCCTGTCGGCTGATGCAATAAGCCACGCATTGCTTATCAAAGGCCGTTCCATTTTGGAACGGCCTTCTTTCACTGCACGCTAGTGCGTCCTGCATTGATCAAATCACGTACAAGTCAACATACTCATTGACCGGCATTGCTTCGAGCGCTGGGGTTATCGAGCGGACCTTTTTTATCGATGATACAAATCGCCGCTTTGTGCGTGCGAATCGTTATCTTCTTGATGTCTTCAACCTTCTTACCCGTTTCCGCGAGCTTCGCCTGCAAGGTCATCGCAGCTTCCACGGCCGTTTGCGAGTGGAATTCAGCCGGGAACGAGATCTTGGAAAGCACGTTCTCCATCACGTACGAACCGTACGGGCGCGTAAACTTGAACTCGTTGCCCTTGCGGAGCCGTTCATTGCGCGTGCTGCAGGAGCGTGAAGTCGTGCGTTTAGGTTTAGGGTCCACGGAACCGTTGCAAGTCGACGTGCGTGTGGTGGCGGCAACGCATCGCGGGCTGAGGAACGCGTGCAGGCAGGGCAGTTTCGGGTGGCCCTTTTATTATCGGCTGAACATCTTGAATCTTGCTTTGCCGCCGCTGCGTGAGCGTTCATCGGATATTGCCGGGCGCTGTGCAGTTGCTGTGGCAGACGGGCCGGTGGAAGCGGCGCGTGGTGTGCTTGAGCCGGTGTTGCCGTTGCTGGCCGCGTACCGATGGCCCGGGAACATACGCGAGTTGCAGAATGTGATTGAACGGATTGCGGTGGAACTGGACGAGATGCCGGGGATGCGAGTAACGCCGGAGCTGTTGAGGTTGATCGCGCCGGAGCTTGAAGAAGACGATGCCGCTTCGGGCCAGGAAACGCTGAAGCAGCGCAGCCGCAAAGTGGAGGCCGACGAGATTCGCGCGATGCTGGATTCGTTCGACGGTAACCGCGAGAAGGTCGCGCGGGCGCTAGGTATCGGCAAGACTACGCTTTGGCGGAAGCTGGCGGGAAGGTGAGGGTGTTTCAGCAACCCCTCATCCACGCTTCTGCACACACACTCACGGCGACACCACCACAGCCCAGAGTTCGGGATTGCGCGCAGCAAGATCCTCCGCCGTTGCGGGCTCCACGCGGTGACCTGCTTCTTATCGTCATTAGCGACCGCTTCGGCGACACTCGCCAAATCGATATCGCGTGCCACTTTCAGCAACACGCCGCGCGCGAAAAACCGCTGCAGTTCAGACCATTCGATCTGCGCGGTTTCGGCGAAAAGTTTGAGGTACAACGGACTGCTGGACTGAGCGTCTTTCATAGGGGAATCACAGGCAGGTTCGAGCGTCTGACATCATAAACCATCGCGCTGGACGCTATGCCCGACTGCCTTCAACCGCTCAAAGATCGAAGAAAACTGTTTCCTTCGGTCCTTGCAAATGAATGTCGAATCGATAAATCGTATTCGACGTGCCCGCTTCACGCTTGGCGATCAACGTGCCGCGCCGCGCCGCTGGAACCAGCGCAAGGACGCTGTCGCGTGCATTGGCTTCGGTTTCGTCATCGAAATAGATGCGCGTATACGCGTGCAGCAACATGCCGCTCATCAACACGATCACATCAATATGCGGCGCCGAATCACCCCCTGTGCTGCCCGGTTTGATCGTGTCAACAACGAAGCGCAACTCGGGATCGGTCCCCGTGCCCACCCGGGCGAAACCGCGAAAACCCGACTCGCGTGTCTCTGCCAGCGTGCTCACATAGCGGTCGGTGGAATCAGCCTGAGCCATTTCGATCATGGCGTCGCCGATCACTTTCTCTTCGCCGTCGAACACCTGCCCCCACGATGCTGATGTGCTGCCCCGCCGATTCCCGGTCCGCGATTGACGACATGAACGAGCTCTTCAGGTCGAAGTTGTATTGCTCGAGACACAAGCCATAAGCGCAGTACGGTCCCACCGTTTGCGAGGGTGTTTGTTTGTAAATCGTCGTGTTCAAGCCTCCGTCGGGGTCTGGTTCGCGCCGCCCAGTACGATGTCGAACTCATAACCGAGCGCATAGCTTTCCTCGGTCGTATCGATGGAAAAGCGCGAGATCAACCGGTTGCGCGCATTTTCCGGCGTGCCCTGGAAGATCGGGTCGAGGTCGAGCAGCGGGTCGCAGGGGAGATACATCTGCGTGACAAGACGCGAGCCGAAGAGCGAGAAGTGAATGTGATTGGAACGCCACACGTTCGAATGATTACCCCACGGATATGCGCCCGGCTTGATCGTGAGAAACCGATACCGCCCTTCGTTGTCAGTCAGGCAACGACCGGCGCCGAGGAAATTCGGGTCGAGCGGTGCCGCGTGCTGGTGGACATAACGCCCGGTCGCGTTCGCCTGCCAGATCTCGACCAGCGTATATTGCGCACCGGCCGGTCGCTTTCGTCGAGCACGCGGCCCGTCACGATAATGCGTTCGCCCAGCGGCTCGCCATTCTTTGCGGCGTTGCGCGTGATGTCATGATCGAACTTGCCGAGATCGTCGGCGCCATACATCGGCACGCGGCGGTCCTTCAGGTTCTCTTTCAGCGGGATCAACGGACGCGACGAGCTGCGCAGCACTGACGACCTGTAGCCCGGATGGCAATAAGGCGGATGGGAATCCCAGGCGCGCGGCGTCAGGATGAGGGAGGGGGGCTCACGGGGGAAGTCACCAGGGTAGTCACTTTTCTGTCTCCGACTTTTAAAATGTGAATCAACACTTTATCGAAGTATCGAAGCGATGAAGTTATGGAAAATGACGTTTTATGCATTCAGACATAACTGATCGTCATGGAAAAAATCTGTCTCGTCCGACCCGGCTGAGGCGCCGAACAAGCTGAATAAGCCGAGTACCAAGTCCGCCGAACCCGTCACGCCGCTCGCCAACCTGACCGCGGCCGGATCAAGTTCCGGCACCTGCAGTGTTTCCTGGCGGTGACGCAGTTCGGCAGCGTGCAGCACGCCGCCGACAGCCTGTCGATTACCCAACCGGCGGTATCGAAGACTATTGGCGAGCTGGAATCCATCCTGGACGTCCGGCTGTTCGTGGCCGCCGGGGCGCCGCGCCGACGCGCGAAGGCAGACTGTTTGCGCCGCACGCTGCAGCCTGCGTGGGGGCTTTGCGGAAGGGGTGGATGAAGTTTGTCCATGGTGTCGAGATGCCCGGCATGGTCGCGCTAGGCGTCCTGCCGACCGTCGCGCCCGCATTATTGCCGCCCCACACTTGCCGCGTTTCGGGCGCACTGGCCGGATGTGTCGGTGCGGGTATGGACCGGCTCGAACTCGCAGTTGCTCGAACGCCTGAAATCCGCCGATACTGACCTGGTCATCGGCCGTCTTTCCGAACCCGAGGGCATGCTGGGGATGACCTTCGAGCAGTTGTATCGTGAGCCGTCGACGGTCGTCGTGCGCCACGATCATCTGCTCGTGCATGAAAAAATATCACGGCGTCGGTGCTTGCCCGCTTTCCGGTGGTCGTGTCGCCGTTCGGGACGCTGATCCGCCAGTCCGCTGAAAACGTGTTGACGACATTCGGTGCGCAGGCGCTGAGTTCGCTGATTGAAACCTTGTCGGTGTCGCTCGGGCACGCTCTTGCATTGCACAACGACGTGGTATGGTTCGTGCCGTCCAGCGTGGTGGAACACGACATCGCGTTGAAGCTGCTGGCACGCTTGCCGATGCCCTTCGTGGGCGCCGATGAACCCATTGCCTGATACTGCGCGCCATGACCGCGTCCGCTCGCCTGCGCTGGGATAGCCTGGTCGATGCAATCCGTGAGGCGGGAAGGCAGCGTGAAGCAGTTCGTATCGGCATGAAATAGCTTGTGGAGAGCCTTGCTACAGGCACTTGTTACCACAATGCGGGATCGGCAAAACCCCATTAGCATACGTGCGATAAAAGCTATATATAAAAAAGTGGGCGAAGCCCGCTCAAGGCAGCAGCTCATACGCGCTAAGAAAGTCGCGCAAAGCACGCTAAACGCGGACCTCACGAGCAGCGCGCGAGGTTTGCAAACGACCGTTCTGTAAGCAAGCGCAACAGAATTTGCAGGCAACCAAAGTTCGCTTTGTGCTGTCTGACTCCGCAACTCTTCCATCACCGGGACGCTCATTAAAGCCGCCAGCAAGATGAAAACCGTATTGCTCGTCGACGACGACCCCGCCACGCTCGAAGCCTGGACCCTGGGCATGCAGTCGGCTGATTGCACCACGGTGCTGTCCGCGTTCGACGGCAACGGCGCGCTTGCATTGCTGCGCGAGCATAGCGTGGATATCTTGGTGTCGGACTGGATGATGCCGGGGCTTGGCGGCGCACTTTTGTGCCAGACGATGAAGACCAACTCGGCCTTCGCGCATATCCCCTGATGATCTCAGGGCACCCGCACCCGCCGGCTTTCGTTCACTACGACGGCTATTTACAGAAGCCCGTCGAGATGGAAGCGCTGTTGTCTGCGGTGGACCGGCTGTGCGCCGCGAAGCGCCGCCGCTCGTTCTGACCCAACGCACCATCGCTGCTTAGCACGTGTTGCTGCGCGCAGCATGCGTGTCCTATGCCGTTCGGGTTAAGGCTCAAGCTCAGGCGATCCGCGCCAGTTCCTTTTCCATCCGCTCCTGCGCCAGCCGGTTCAACTCTTGCGGCACCACACAATCGACCGGCAACGGCTGCAGCACGATCACGCGGATATGCCCGGGCTGATCGGGCCAGCTTTTTGCCGGCCAGTATTTACCGGCGTTATGCACGACCGGCACTGCGGGCACTTGTGTGGAACACGCAAGCCTCACGCCGCCCGAAGCCAGCTTGAGCGGGGCATCGTGCGCCACCCGGGTGCCTTCCGGAAAGATCACCACCACATCGTCCAGCGCGAGCTTTTCCGCGCATTCGCGCGTGACGGCCTGATGCGCCTGACGCGGCGAACCGCGATCCAGGCTTACCATATCCAGGCCCATCAGCACCCAGCCGAAGAACGGGATGCGCTTGAGGTCACTCTTGAATACGAAGCTGATGCGGCGCGGAAAGAGTGCCATGAACGCGAGCATTTCCCATGTCGACTCAGCCGGCACAACATGATGAACGGTTCATTGGGCAGGTTCTCCAGCCCTTCGACCGAACACGATACGCCGGTGATCACGCGCATCATCCTGACCATCGAGCAGCACCATTGCTTGGCGAGCCAATAACGGCTGCGGCGGTCGACGAACGGAAACAAATGCAGAATCAGGATCGACCATACCGTACCGCTGCCAAGCAGGTAGGTCGCGAATAGCCACTTGACGAAGGTTCGATGCATTAAGAAAAATGGATGGTGGTAAAAATGTGGCGAAAGGAGTGCGGCGAGTTGCAAAGCGTCCTGGAGTATGGTGACCGGCCCGACGTTTGAGCCCGGCGTGCGAAACCCGAAGGATAGCGTGTGCGGCGGCGCGTGTCCCGGATTCAGCCCTGAGGCGCCTCTTACGGCTCGCCCGATGACAGGTTGACGAATGAGGTATCCGGTCAGCCGGCCGCCGGGCCGGCGCCTGCGTTCGAGGACGACATGCTGGATGTCGGCGACGGCCACGCGCCATGTACTTGCGTGCGCAAGGGCCCAGGACGCCCCCGTGATGCTGATTGTCCAGGTGGGTCCCGGCAGCGCGATGAACCTCAAGTGGGCGGATGTGCTCGATGCATCGCAGTGGCGGATGGTTTTCTTCGATCAGCGCAGCTGAGGCAAATCCACGCCGTTCGGGAAGCTGGAGCACAACGGGCACGAACGATCTTGTCGGCGATATGGAGAAGCTGCGGGTCGCGCTCGGAATCGATAAATGGGCGCTGTTTGGCGGCTCGTGGGGCACGACACTCGCGCCAGCTACGGCGTGACGCATCCCGAACGCTGCCTCGGCTTTTTGCTGCGCGGGATTTTTCTCGCACGCAAGGAGGATATCAACTGGTTCCTGTAGGACGTGCAGCGCGTGTTTCCAGACGCTCACCGGGTGTTCCTGATGCCATTGAGACCGCGAGCGGACAGCGTCCGCGCAATGCCACCGAGATCCTGGCGCTCACCGGCGCGCCGCTCGCCCGTTTCGACGATGCCGGCATCAAGCTCGCCCGTGCGTGGTCGGGCTTCGAGGCGACGTTATCGGTAGTGATTAAACCCGCGCCGACGAAGGGGGCCGATCCAGCGCGTAAGGATGAATCGAAAGCTGAGGTCTCGGTCACGGCTGCCCAAAGCGATGCCGCACAAACCACCACCGCGCTACCCGAAGCGCCCCAGGCTGATGCAACTCAAGCCGGGCAGGGGAGCCCCGAAACTACCCGCGAAGCCAACGCCGCGGCCATCTCGATGTCGCTGCTAGAGCATCACTACATGGCGCACAAGTTGCCGCCGGAGCCGTTGTTACCGCGTATCGGCAGGATTGCGCATCTGCCGTGCGTGCTCGTACACGACCGCTTCGACATGGTGTGCCCGGCAGATCAGGTGCAAGCTCTCGCCGACGTGTGGCCGGGGCTATCCATCGTCGATGCGGCGGGCCACTGGACCTTCGAACCTGGCAACGTGACTGCATTGAAAGTGGGCGGCGAGTATTTGGCGCAAGCGTTGGCGTCGATGCCCAAACCCACGCTAAGCTGAAGGCGGCAGCAAACCCGGCCGCGGTTGCGGCGAGGCACTCCCAGTTGAGATCCGCGCCGAGCACCAGCGGTTCGCCGCGATAATTGATGAAGATGGACAGTGTCACGCAGAGTCCGGTGCCGGTCGCCGATAAATACGGCGTGCTGACTATCAGCCGTTGCGGTTGGGCGAGGGTATCGACGAAATACGGCCGGTTGTCCCAGCGGCCGATCAACGATTTGCCCAGCGGCGCGAGGCGCGGAGCGACGGGCGCCGCACCGGCGCCTTTTATCGCCGGGATCGATTCGCAGCCGCCCTCGAGGAAAAAGCAGCTCAAGGTGCACGGCAGCGCCAGCAGATCCTCGCGCAGGCGTGCTCTGGCAAGATGCCGGCCCACATCCGTTTGGCGGCTTCTGCAAAGCGCGTCCGGTACGGCATCAGCAACAAGTCCATGGTGTTATCGGCGGTGCAAATCCGAGACATCCGAGACATCCGAGACACTACTAAAAAACGACGGCGTTGGGTCGAATAGAAGCGAAGCGACCGGGGGAGGGGCCGTTGCTGCTAGCCCGTGGGGAGTGTCGG
>CALNPU010000036.1 GCA_940588625.1 uncultured Caballeronia sp. | reverse complement strand
GCCTGCAGAACAAGATCGTTTCGCATTTCCGATCGGCGCCGCCATCTGGCGTCGCTCTCTGACCGCCCGTTCACAACAACAACAAGCAAACAGCATAGTCTGGTTTATATAAGCGCGATAGCGGGATCAATCAGTCAAGCATGACACGTTCAACTCGACGATGAAGGCGGTCCTGGCTTGCGCCTCATGGCGGCAGTATTTTGGGTACTGGCGGACTCGACCCTGAACACCTTCGGCAGCGAAAAGTGAAACGCGGCGCCCTCGCCCTCGCCACCTTCAGCCCAGGTCCGGCCGTCATGCCGCTCGATGATGCGACGTACGTTCGCCAAGCCAATGCCGGTGCCGTCGAACTCTTCCGCGCGATGCAGCCGCTGGAACACGCCGAACAACTTGTTCACATACTTCATATTGAAACCGACGCTATTGTCCCGCACGCTGACAATGTATTCATCGAACGTCGAATTTACCGACAACTCGATTTTCGCCGATTCTCGTGTCCGTGTATATTTCACCGCGTTCGAAAACAGATTGCGCAGCGCGATCTGCAGGAACACCGGATCGCCCGTGACGCTCGACAGTTCCGGTATAAGCCATTCCACCTTTCGGTTCGCTGTCTCGGCGCCAAATTCCTGCGCGACCGATTTCACCAACTGGTTCAGGTCGACGCTCACGGGGCGCAATGCGGCACGGCCCATTTGTGAAAACGTGAGCAGGTCATCGACAAGCACGCCCGCAAAACGCGCCGACTCGAGCATGTCGTCGAGGAACCGCTTGCTGCGCTCATACAGCTTCTCGCCTTCGCTTTCCCGCAGCAAAGGCGATAGCCGCAGCGGCGCGCGAAAGTCGTGCGAAACGGAATACGAAAACGCCTCGAGCTCCTTGTTCGCGCGACGCAGTTCGTTCGCGAGTTCCGCCAGTTCTTCTGCCCGGCGCAGCACTATGTTGAGCATGCCCAGCCGGAATTCGCCCGCAATTTCCAGTTCCACCGGATACCATCGCAGCGACCGGTTGCGTACGGTTTCGAGCCACGGCGCGAAGTCCTTGCGCGGCACGACGCTGCCGTCCTGGCTCGACACGCGTTTGACCGGTTCGCCCGCCCACGTGATTGGGCACGTTGTTTCGGGACGGAACCAGATGACGTAGTTGCGAAAAATCTGTGAGATCGGCACGGTCAGGATGCCGCTCGCGGTGTCCGTGTGACGCGACGCACGCGGCCACGCTTGAGACAGTGCGTCGGTCGCGTAGACACCCGACGTGCCCGACGCGAACCACTGCGCGAGCGCGAGCACGGTCTCCTGGTCCGGCGTGGAACCCACGAGCGTGGCCTTACCGTCCACCATGATCGCAGCACCGGTCGATCCGATGAAACACAGCAAATCGTCAGGCGCCGACTCAAGAGCGGAAAGGTAGTCGTCCTGCTCGACAAGCGTGCTCATGAGCTGCGACATCGTACGTCGAAGGCTCAGCAGATAAGCAAGCCGTCTCCGCACGCTCCTCCTTCGCCTCGATCTGCAGCGACAGCAGTTGCCCCAGATGCTCGATCGCGACATGCACTTCGAACGGCACGAGACGCGCGTCGTGGTCGTGGCAGGAAATCAAGCCCCAGAGCTGCCCGTGCACGACCAGCGACACCGACATCGACGCATGCGTACCCATGTTGCGCATGTAATCGAGATGAATCGGCGAAAAGCTGCGCAGCGCGGCATACGTGAGGTCGGTGGGGCGACCCGTCGCTGGGTTCACAGGCAGCACGAGCCGCGCGGACTTCGCGTCCGCGTTGGCGACAAGCCGCACGCGCTGCTTCACATATAAACGCGCGCGCCTGCCGTGGGATGTCGGAGGCGGGAAACAACTGGTGCAGGAACGATGCGTAGCCGTCATCGATGTGCTCCGCCAGCACCTGGCTGCGGCCCTCGTCGTCGAATTTATAGAGGAGCAGCACGCGGCCGAAACCGGTCAGGGTCGCCACATCCTGCAGGCTGCGCGTGAAGGTACGCACCAGCGGATACATCGATGCAAAAACGTCTGCAGTCGGATGCCGCGCAACTTCGAATTCGACGATCAGGTTGCCGTCGTGCCGGTGCATCGTGATGTCGAGTTCAGGACCGTCCGTTGCCATGGCCAGCCAGCCCTGTGCGGTTTCACGGGGACTGAAGAGCGGGTTGTTCGATCACGCCGACATAGAGCGGCACTTCGTCGAGCATGGCCGTGGCAACAGCATGGGCGATCTTTGCCACAGCGGCCGCGCCAGTCACCACGTCCACCGGCTCGGGCCCGCTGCTCATGCCGTTGCCCCCGAGCTTGCGCGGACGTTGCCGAGCCAGTCGTGCAACCCGTCGAACGTAGCTATCGCGGCGTCCACGGCCACACCGTACCGCCCAGGCGGCACGTTCGCGCTCGTGGTCTCACGGAACGCGTTCCACATGCTGCCCGTGCGCAAGCCATAACCTTCAAAATAAGCGTTTCCGTAACCGCTTTGTAGACCGAACAATCTCGCAACGTGGGCGCTATGAAGCGTCCTCCGAGTGTGGAACCCTCCATTACGTACATGGAACCAAACAAGCGGCCGATGCTGTCTATCGCGGGCAGCCGTTCAACTTTTGTCACCCTGTTCGCGTGGCCTTTATCGCCGGTCAGGAGCGCCAGGTCCGACGCCAGCAGCAACGCCTTGCGACGCCCGTCGAAGAAGTCGTGCAGAGGCGCAGGCATGGCTGCCGCCACCACGTCCTCCCACGGCGCAACGTATCCATAAAAAGCCCTCGAGCAAAGCCACGTAGTCCTCACGCGGCCATTCAGCGCGCATCAGGTCCAGTGCGTTTTCCAGCCGCGTGTGGCACTCGGCGGTTTCGGTTTTTAGACGGCACAGGAGATCGTATTGCATGATCCATCCGATAGGATTTGCCGCGATGTTGATCCGAATACCGAATGCCGGAACCCGTGCCGGACCCGGTGCACGGCGTGGCGGCAATTCGTGGTGGCTGCGGCATGGTCCGGCATCTCGCCCGGACCGGCGGGGACGTCGAGCGCTGCCGATTCGCTGTCCCGGACTCCATACCGGGTCGGCATCGATTACCAATGCACACGTCGGCACGCCCGCAAAAATGGTAGAAACAACTTCAGTGGAATCGATGAACGCCTTTCTCAGCTTGCCTCGCACGCGGTGCGTGCGCGTTCTCCGATACCGCGTGCCCATTCTACGCAAGAGGCGCTTTGTTGACCACGGGCAGCAACCGGCACTGTTGCATCACGGCTTGTGCCTGGCTAAGGAGCCTGACTGAGGGGTCGGCGCACGCACTGCCCAGGGCGGCTCATCCCCTTCCTGCGACGCGGGACGTTGACCGGTCTCGTGCCACCGCGCTGTCGTCGCGTTTTTGCGACGCCCGATGCGTGGCTTTCCAGACAACCTCCGTCCTGTGCCGGATGCTGCTGGGGATCGTCGTGTGATGTCTTGCCTTGCTGCATCATTACAACCTTGTCGTGCTGATATTTGCCTTCGTTCACTTGATATCGAGCCGCTTCTTCATTGAAGCGGTGATGCGCTGCCGTGTCTTCGCGTACTGGCTCCATGGATCGGTCTTGAATGCATCCAGGCGTTCGTGCAGATTGCCTATATTCCACTGATCGCCGCTTGTGGTAACGTCGAGTTCATCCCAGCCGATAGGGGTATACCGACACCCCCATCCCCGACCGCGCACGCAGCGAGCACGCGGCGACTGTGCTCGAGCCGCGGTTATTGCACAAATAGTCGACGAATATCTTGTCCCGGCGATTCTGCTTGCCCATCTTCGCCGAAAAATATTTGGGCAGCGTGCTCGCCATATGCTGCGCCACCGCCTGCGAGAATCCCTTCACTTCGTCCCAGCCGACCTGCGGCGTAAGTGGTACAACCACGTGCAAACCTTTGCCGCCGCTGGTCTTGCAGAACGATTCAAGGCCGAGTTCCGTCAGCAATTCACGCGTGAGACGTGCGGCCTCCTGCATCCGTTCCCAGCCAAGGCCATCGCCCGGATCGAGATCGAAAACCATCCGGTCAGGTTTTTCGAGTCTGGCCGCAAGCGCGTTCCAGGTGTGCATCTCGATCATGCCCATTTGTGCCGCGCCCACCAGCGCGCCGACGTTTTCTATCGTGATGAGCGCCGGGTGACCGGGGTCGATGCCCGGGTGCTACTTGACGTTCGGAATGGTTAGTTTTTCGCTGTGCTTCTGGAAGAACAGCTCGCTGACAATATCCCCGGGCGCACGCACCAGCGACACGGGCCGGTCTTTCAGATGCGGCAGCATCCATGGCGCAACGAACTCGTAGTAGAGGGCGAGATCGAGCTTCCTGGTCCCCGCCGATGGATTGATCACACGATCGGGATGACTGATCTTCACGCCCCCGACAAGCTCGGTACCAGCGGGACTACGCTGGGCTTTTTTGGCGGCGGTCTTCATTGCAGTCTTCACGGAAGCCGGCTTGGATTTGCTGGCCGGTTTCGCTGCATCGATGGTCTTCGCCGTGGTTTTTTTCGTCGCCGCTTTCACTGCACGAGTCGCTTTCGCCGCGCTTTTGGCTGCTGTCTTCTTCGCGGGCTTCTGGTTTTTACCGTTATCTTCGTCTTTATCGTCCAACACGACCTCTTGCGTCGATTTCGGCACTTCCTTGACAATCTCACGCGCCGGCTTGTCGTCCCTCAGGCTAACAAACGACGCCTGTCGCACGATCCGCTCTGACGTCCATTCAGCGAAATTGCACTCGGCGACGAGGTCCGGTTCGACCCAATGCACCGGCGTCCGGCTACGCTCCTTCGGCGCGCCGGCGAAGGGCATTGTCTTGACCTTGCGTGCATCGAGTTGCTTTTTGACATCGCGCAGAGTCGACGCGTCGAAGCCGCTACCCACGCGCCCTGCGTATTGCAGTTTGCCGTGCGCGTCATATGCCGAGCAATAACGCGCCGAACTGCCCCCGGCTACCCAATGGTTCCGAATACCCTCCGATCACAAACTTCTGCCGGCGCCGGCATTTCAGCTTGATCCATGCGCTGCTGCGTCCCGACGTATGACCACTGTCGCGCCGCTTGCCGATAATCCCCTCCAGCGCCATGTCGCAAGCGCTTTTAAGCAGATCTTCGACGTTGAATTCGAAGTCCGCGGAGAAAGACCGGTTCCAGCAGCGCCTTCAAGATCGCTCGTCGCTGCACCACAGCGGCACGCTACGAAGGTCTTAACCGTTCAGATAAGGGATATCGAAGAAATAGACCGCGATGTCTTGCGGACGATTGGTGTCGAACGCGTTCTGCAGTTTCTGGAAGTTCGGCAGGTCGTTGTCGTCAAGCACGACCGCCTCACCGTCGAGCCACACGGTATCCACATTAAGCTTGCCCAACGCCTTGACCTGACGGCTGAACTTACCGGTCCAATCGTGGCCGTTGCACGTGAAGATCTGCGTGGATTTCTCTTTCGATGCAGCCTGGCGATCGATGCGCACCAGGATCCGATAGGCATCGAATTTGATTTCGTATGACCAATCATTGCTCGATGGAGCGGTATCCACGAGCGTCGCGAGTTGGGGCTTCATGGTGGCAGGAAGCCTGGCGCGTACCGCGTCCTGGATCGCGGGGTTGTTAGCAAGCGTACGCAGCGATTCAGCGCTTCGGTTCGCCACAATATCCGGACGCGGCCGCTCCCGACTTCTTGCCTTGGTTCTTCACGGCGAGCCGCTTCGGCGATGGTGCGGCCTTCGTGGTCCTGCTCGCCGTGGCAGCGGTCTTCCGCTCGGTCCTTTCCCGTACTTCACAGCTCTTCGTGCATGCGCCCAGCGAATCGCTCATTACGCTGCCGGGTTGCTTGAGTAGCACGTCATAGTCGGCTTCTTTGCGGGCTTCGTCATCACGCTCCTTGATCAGCAGCCATTGCTCTTTATCGCCATTGCCACGCATATTGCTGCGCACGAGCGTCCAGCCGCCCCGCAACTTTTCGCCGTGTAGGACAAACTTGAGCTTGCCCTTCGCATAGGTTTCGCGGGCCTCGTCGATACTCCCTGACTGCGGCTCCCACGTCCCGCGACCCCATACAATCACGCTGCCCGCACCGTAATTTCCCTCGGGAATATCGCCTTCGAACGAACCGTAGTCGATCAGATGATCTTCCACATGCACGGCCAGCCGTTTCACCGACGGATTGAGACTCGGCCCTTTCGGTACCGCCCAGGACTTCAGCGTGCCGTCGAGTTCGAGACGAAAATCGTAATGAAGGCATCGGGCATCGTGCTCCTGGATAACGAACGAAAGCGCGCTTGCCTGAGCCTTCTTCGACGCGCACCGGACCTTCGCCGCCGTCTGGCCGGATGGCTCGGGCGTCTGGTTGAAGCGCCTCATGCGCTGATAGGTTTCCAGTTTATCGGCCATCGGCGGATCACTTTTCCTGGTGCGTGGCCGTGTTTTAACGCCCGACTCAAGGCGTGAAGACCGTGTCATGCACGTTTGCGGCGCGTTGTCGTTTTGCGCGCGGGTTTGGCCGCCGGCTCCGCGGCTTCGGTTTCAGACGTGTTATCGTCGGTGCTATTGCTGCCTTTGGCGCCGCGTCTCGCGGGCTTGCCCTTCTTTAAACTGCGCTTCAACAGCTCGGACAGGTCGAGGATCTCCGCCGACGCCTTACGCGGCTCACCTTCTTCAACCTCCGACCTTCCTTCACCTTCTTGTTGAGGAGCGCCATGATGTCTTCGCGGAACGTATCGTGATAATCGTGCGGGTTCCATGTCTCGGTCATGTCGTCTATCAACCGCTGCGCCATCTCCAGTTCTTTCGGCGATACCCCTCGCCTTCTTGGAGTTCTCGTCGGGGAACTTGAAGTCGTCAAACTCACGCACTTCGTCCGCCCAGCGCAACATGTTGAGCGCCAGCGCCGGACCGACCGGAATCAGCATAGCCAGATGCTGCTTGTTGTGCAACACGACGTTTGCTATGCCCACTTTCCCCGACGCCTTCAACGCATCGCGCAGCAATGCATACACCTTCTCGCCCTTGCAATCGGGTGCGAGGTAATACGGGGTATCGAGCGAGAGAAACGAGATTTCGGGCACTTCGACGAACGCGAGGATATTCACGGTCTGCGTCGATTCTGGATTCGCCGAGCGAATCTCGGCGTCGCTCACCACGACGTATTTGCCCTTCTCATACTCGAAGCCCCGCACAATGTTCTCGCGCGTGACGTCCTTGCCCGTGTTCTTGTTGAATTGCTTATAGCCGATAGGGTCCATCGAGCGCTTGTCGAGCAGGTTAAAGCAGACCTTCTCCGACTGCGTCGCCGGATAAAGCTGCACGGGGACGTGGACCAGCCCGAAGCTGATCGCGCCTTTCCAGATCATGTGTGGCATCGCAAATGACCTTTGCCAAAGAGTCGCTCTGACGGCGTGACGAGATAAACAGCTAACAACGATTAACACGCGCAGATAAACGCGTGGCCGTTATTACGTTGCAGAAAACGTGCCAGATGGGACAAGCGCATGCCGGCTTGGGCGGCGCTGCGGACTACCGCCGCCCCGCCCTCGAACGCCGGTGCAAAACGTAAAACTCGCCGGACCAGACGCTACTTGCGGCTCGCGCTGATTGTGAGTTTGGTACCGTCGCTGAGCACGACGCTCTTTTCGGCGCCGCCGGTGGGCATCGTGAAATGGACTAGCTGGCTGAAGAAGTTATCGGTGGGGCATTGAAACTTCTTGTCACCCACGGTGACGGCTGGTGGCCGGTCGCGGCACGTGGCCCTGGAAACTCAACTGGACGTCGGCGTCCCCGCCGCTGTTCGCGACCACCGCCGCGAAACGGATCTTCACCTGACGCACCGTCGTGCTGCTTGCGTTGCGGATAGAGTCCACATCCGGGCCATGCATCCGGGACGTTCTGCGAACCGCCGGCAGGCTTGCTTTGCCACGAGAAGTTATCCGTCTGGCCCGATCGTACGCGTTTCCTGCGCGCTGCCCCAGTTCTTCGATGCCATCTTCACCGTGTATTTGATCGGTCCGTCGTAGGCGACTTCCGACAGCACCTTGATGCTGGGCGTCGCATGAGCCGCCGGTTCAACCACGCAAGCCAGCAGCGCCATGACGGCGCTTGCGGCAATCAGACGACCTTGCGCTGATCAGCCAACCTGAACAAAACCCAAATGATCGATCATGCGAAACCCCTCCGTGTGCAGCCGTCACGCCGAGCATACAACAACGGCGCCGGGGTGGCCGCGCCGCGCGTGTGGCGCGAACAGTCTAGCGCGCCGCGGGCTTCTCATGGGGAAACCCGCGGCGCCTGTGCAACTTGCAATGGATTGGTTGATCGAAACGCCGGGCGAATCAGAACCCGGTCAGCACCAGCTTGCCTATCGCGCGCCCTTCTTCCAGCAGCTGGTGCGCTTCCCGCAGGTTCGTTGCATTGATCTTGCCGAGATCGCGGCCAAGCGTCGTCTTGATGGTGCTTGCGTCGATCAGTCGCGCCACTTCGGTGAGCAGTTTGTGTTGTTCGATCATGTCCGGCGTACCGAACATCGAGCATGTGAACATGAATTCCCAATGGAACGCGGCGCTTTTTGCCTTCATCAATTCGACGGCAATCGGCTTGCCGTTTTCAATGATCGTGCAGATGTCCCCTTGCGTTGCGATGACGGCAGCAGCGGCCAGGAAATGTTTGTCGGTGTCATTGAAGATCAGCACGTAGTCCACTTGCTCGAAGTCTGCGTCCTTCAGTTGCTTCGGCATATCGCCGAAATGATCGACGATATGATCCGCGCCCAGTTCGATCACCCACTTCGCCGACTCCGGCCGCGACGCAGTCGCGATCACCTTCAGCTTCGCCACTTTCTTGGCGAGCTGGATGCTGATCGAACCCACGCCGCCGGCGCCGCCCACGATCAACACGGACTTGCCGGTGTCATGTCCTTCCGCCGACACCCCCAGCCGGTCGAACAGGGCTTCCCATGCGGTGATCGTGGTGAGCGGCAACGCCGCTGAGTGCCAGAAATCGAGCGAGGCAGGCTTCACGCCGACAATACTTTCTCGACCAGATGGAACTCGCTGTTCGAACCGGGCCGAGTAATGCTGCCGGCATAAAAAACGGGGTCTCCCACCTTGAACAGCGTCACGTCCGGGCCGACCGCTTCGGCCACGCCCGATGCGTCCCACCCGAGGACACGCGGCGTTTCTTCGACCTTGTCCTTCGGCGCACGCACTTTCGTATCGACGGGATTCACACCGATCGCTTCAATCTTCACCAGCAAATCACGGCCTGCCGGCGTGGATTTGTCAATCTCCACGTCCATCAACGATTCCGGGTTCGAGATCGGCAGGTAGTGAGTCAGGGCAATGGCTTTCATGAAATAGCTCCTCAAGGGGTGTCAGGCGTCGGATGTGCAATGCATGGACCCGATGTTAAGGACTTTCAGCTTCGCGTGAAACCGTCATAATTGCTGAAACATTTTATTGATAATCAAGAAGATGACAAAAATGAACGGGCAGAGCGAATTACCCTACAAGACGCAGCTTGACCTGCTGGACGTCGCGCTGTTCGTAAGGGCGGCGGCTTTATCGAATCTGGCGGCGGCGGGCCGGGAATTCGGGTTGTCCGCCGCCGTGGCGAGCACCCGGCTCGCTCAATTCGAGCGGCAGCTTGGTGCGCGGCTTTTGCATCGGACGACACCGCGCATCAGTGTCACGCAGGAAGGCGAAATTTTCACCGAGCGCGCCCGCGCCCTGCTCGACGCCACCGATGCCGCGCGCGCCTCGGTCGGACGCGCGTTCGAACAACCCCAGGGGCGTTTGCGCGTGACCATGCCCTCGTCGCTCGGGCGTCAGCATGTCTCGCTGGTCATTCCCGAATTCTTGCGCCGCTATCCGGGCGTGAGCCTGGACTTGCGCCTGACCGACCAGATCGTCGATCTCGTCGATAAAGGCATTGATCTGGCTGTACGTATTGGAGCATTGAAGGATTCGACGCTCGTCGCGAGAAAACTCGCCAGCAACCGGCGCGTGCTGTGCACGTCTCCCGCATATCTCGCTGAGCATGGCACGCCGCGCCATCCGGCCGATCTCGCGCGACACGAGTGCACCGTCCTGTCCAGCCAGCGAGACTGGGCGTTCGTCACACCGGCCGGGACTATCGATGTGCGCGTGTCCGGCCGACTCGATACGGACAACGGCGAGGTCATTCGCGACATGTTGCTTGCCGGGATGGCTATCGGGCTGAAATCAACGTGGAGCGCGGCGCCGTTTCTGCATAGCGGCGAGTTGGTGACCGTGCTCGATAGTTACCCGCCCGCAGAAACTGTGGCGATCTGGGCGGTGTACCCAGGCCGTGCATTAGTGCCGCCCGAAAACGACGGCGTTCATCGATTTCCTGACGGAGCATTTCGGCGATCCGCCTTACTGGGATGTCGATCCGCAGAGAGTGATGCGATAGCCGTCATCCCGTAAATGCAAATAGGAATTTGCGTATTCTTAAAATTTAAATGTAGCGGGACTATTGCAGTGCAATGACGAATTGCAGCGGGCTCGACCGGCCGCCTGCACCCTTCGACGATTCCTCTTGCTGTCCTCGAGTTTGTGGTTTTTCAGCCAACAACGCTTATAAATTTGGGGGGTACATTATTCATGGGCATTTTTCGTATAACGTTCCAAAGAGTGAAGCAAATATCAAGGCACGGGGCCTGTCGTTCGAAGCTGTCGGCGACTTTGCTTTGTCATGTCGAGTGCCTTGATCGTTGAAGATTGTCGCAATATCAATATATATGTCGAACGCCGGTTTCAGGCTCTCGGTTTTAATAGCCGACCGGCTACACATGCTGGTTTTCACGTCGCGCGGCAACAAGATTCGCGTTATTAGTTTAAAAAAGGCAAACCTTCTCGAGGTAAAGCGGTATGAGCAAGCAAAACAAGGAAGAAGTGCTGGACGAGAACCCCGAATGGGGTGAGGCGAAATTCGCCCGTGCGCGACCAGCGTCGGAAGTTTTGCCGGAGCTTTACGGGCAAGAGCGCGCAACGGAAATCCTGCGCCCGCGCGGACGACCGAAACTGGAAAACCCGAAGTTGCTGATCAAATTGCGCATCGACCCGGATGTGGTTGACGCTTATAAAGCGCAAGGCGAAGGCTGGCAAACACGGATGAATGCCGCCTTGCGCGATTACGCAAAATCGCATGGATTGATGCGCTGAACCATAGGTGAGTTAAGGCGCGCCCTCAACTCACATCACCCTCACCGGCGCCTTCACAAACCCTCGAAACCGCGCCCGGGTCTCCCAGCCCATAATTCGAAAACCTCGCAATCGCAATACGCGCCTCCAACCGCGCCAGCGACAACCCTGCGCATTGGTGAATCCCAAAGCCAAATGCAAGATGCCGATTCGGCTCGCAAGCGATATCGAAGCGGTCTGCCGCCTCGAACTGCTCCGGGTCTCGATTCGCCGCCCCGATGCACAAGGTCACCGACGTCCCGCGCGCGACCGGTATCCCGGCAATCTGCGTATCCGCCGTCGCTATCCGGTTGCCAAGCTAGTTCGAACTTTCGTAGCGCAAACATTCCTCGATTGCACTGTCGATCAACACCGGATCGGTCAATAACCGCGTCCGCTGCTCCGGCCATTGCGCCAGCAGCACGATGCCGTTGCCAATCAGGTTGGTGGTCATCTCGTGCCCCGCGTTCAGGATAAAAATGCAGTTGTGCAGCAGTTCGGCTTCGTCGAGACGCTCTCCACCATCGGCTTCGCTTTGAATCAGCTGCGTCAGCACGTCGTGCGGCGGCGGATCGCCAGGATGTGCACGACGCCGCGCAACGAGCGTCACCAGATAATCGATGAAATCTGTCACCGTCCGATTCCCCGCGCTTCCTGCTCCGCGTTCAGCGCATGTTCCAGCTCGCCGAGGATTGCCAGCGACCAGTCACGTAATGGCGCGCGTTCATCGTGCGGCACGTCGAGCGGGTTGCCGATCACTTCAACCTGAATCGCAGAAGCAAAATCATCGATCAAATCGATCTTGCCGCGTGCCGCAGCCTGGTCGAGAAAGCCGTCGACCAGATGCACAAGACCGGGTTCCATTGCCGCAATCACGCGTGGTCAGTGCCCCCGCGATCAGTTTGCGCACGCGCGTATGGCGCGGCGGATCGTTAAACACGAGGTTCGTCGTGTGATGCGCGAACAACGGAGTATGGACGCCGTACTTCGGACCGAATTCCACGGTCTTGTCCGAACTGAAGGTTTTCGGATCGCGATACACGGCCTGCACGTACCGATAGCGCGTGAGAAACAGCGAGCCATCGGGCATTGTCCTGATCGGCTCCTTGGTGTGCAACGCGTCGTAGACCGGATACGAATCGGCGTAAAACGCGACGTCGAGCTTGCGCAGATCGAAGTCGAGCGCGCGTTCGGTCGAGGTCATGCAGGTCTCCGTCGTTTTATCGACAACCATCATAGCGGCGTGGGGCGCACGTCCGCCATCGGTCAGGACCGTTACCATGACGGGTCTCGCACTGTTCCCTACGCCATTTTTCTCGCTCCCCACCCGTCATGAACCTCGTCATCCAAAGCCTCGACCTGATCGCCGATACGCACCTGAAACCGCTCACCGCGCTCGCCCGCTCGCAACAGACCGAACGCGCAGACGCGGGCCGGGTGTTACGTCTGCGCGGCGCCGATCCGCTGCAGCGTCCGGATATCGACGCGTATTGCGGCGCGCATCAGCTGGATTACGCGTTCATTGACCCGGCGCTGCGCCTGAGCAATTTCGGCCTCCTCGCCATGGACATGGATTCGACGCTGATCACCATCGAGTGTATTGACGAGATCGTCGATTTTTGCGGGTTGAAGGAAGAGGTTGCGGCGATCACTGAAGCGTCTATGCGCGGCGAGATCAAGGATTTCAACGAGAGCCTGATGCGGCGTGTCGCGCTGCTGAAGGGCCTCGATGCAAGCGCGCTCGAACGGGTTCATGAGGAACGGCTGCGCTTGTCGCCGGGCGCGGAGACCATGCTCGCGGGGGCGAAGGCAGCGGGCCTGAAAACCCTGCTGGTATCCGGCGGTTTCACGTTCTTCACCGAGAAGCTGAAGGCACGGCTCGGACTTGATTTCACGCGTGCGAATACGCTTGAAATAGTCGATGGCAAACTGACCGGGAAGGTCACCGGCGAGATCGTCAATACCGATGTCAAAGCGCGTACGCTGCGTGAAACCTGCGCGCAACTGGGTGTTGATCCGCAGCGGTCTATTGCCATGGGCGACGGGTCGAACGACCTGAAGATGATGGCGGAAGCGGGGTTGTCGGTGGCGTTCCGGGCGAAGCCGGTGGTTCGCGAAGCCGCTGGCCTGGCGTTGAATTTCGTGGGACTGGACGGCTTGCTGCGGCTGTTTTGAGCGTGCGCGTATCACGAAACAAGGGCTGAGCCAAAAAACCAGCCCTTGTCTCCGATCAGCGTCTTCAGGCTTCCAATCCCACCAGCGCCCGCTCCAGATCCGCCCGCAGATCGGCCTCATCTTCTAGACCGATATAAAACCGCACCAGCACACCGTCGTGCGGCCACGCCCCAGCGATGCGCATCGACTTGATGTCATAAGGCATCGCGAGACTGTTCGCACCGCCCCAGCTCCAGCCAATCGCGAAGTTTTCCAGCGCTTCGACGAAGGTATCGATTTGCGCCGGGCTGTAGCGTTTGTCGAAGACCACTGAAAACAGTCCGCCTGCCCCCGTGAAATCGCGTTTGAAGAATTCGTGGCCCGGGCAATCCGCCAACGCCGGATGCAGTACCGCGGCAACTTCCGGCCGCGTCTTGAGCCAGTGAGCCAGCACAAGCGCAGTCCGGTCGTGAGCTTCGAAGCGGATTTGCATGCTCGGCAAACTGCGCAGCACGAGCGAGCAGTCGTCCGAAGACACGCCAATCCCCATGCGCATCCGTGCGCTCTTCAATCGCATGTGGACCGCTTTGTCGGCGGTGATCGTCGCACCCATCAGGATGTCGCTCGCGCCGGACTGATACTTCGTCAGCGCCTGTACCGAAATATCGACGCCATGATCGAACGGCTTGAATGCGAGACCGGCCGAATACGTATTGTCGATAGCCGTGAGTATCTTGCGCGCCCGCACGACCTTCGTGATCGCGGGCACGTCCTGCACTTCCATGGTTACCGAACCCGGCGCTTCCAGCCAGATCAGCCTGGTGTTAGGCCGGATCAGCGCATCGATGCCCGCGCCGATGAGCGGATCGTAATACGTCACTTCCAGACCGAAATCCGCCACGAGCCAGTCGGCATGTTCGCGATTCGGCGAGTACGCGTTGTCGGGAATCATCACGTGATCGCCGGCTTTCACCAAGCCGAAATACACATTCGATATGGCCGATAACCCCGAAGGCTGCAGCAACGCGTGCTTACCGCCCTCGATCACCGCTAGCCGCTGCGCCAGCGCAAGCGACGTAGGCGTGGCGTGCAAGCCATAGCGCCATTGACTGTCGTCGCTCCAGACGAGCGCGCGTATGGCGGCGAGATTCGGAAATACCACGGTCGACGCCCGTGTAACCGGCATCGAGAACGAATCAAAACCGGGGATGAGCTGATCCTCCGGATGAACGATGCGGGTCTGCAAGCTGCGCGCGCTGGACGAGTTGCTGGAATCAGTCATGAGTGTCCTGCTGGTTCAAGGCTTAAGAAAAAAGCGCCATCACGTGAAGCCGATGACCCCGTGTTACATCAAACGGCGAGTTCGCGTGGGTTCACGTGGGTTTGGGTTTTACTCGCCGATGATCACATTGCTGGTCCCACCCAGTGCGTGGCCTGCGGCCGGTGGAGCGGGCGGAGGTGCGGGTTCCAGCGACGGCGCGACCGATTGCGGCGCTTTCAGTACGAACGCACCCGCGCCGGATACCGGGGCAGAAACCGCAGCCGATCCAGACCCGACCGGCTTGAGGTCGAAGGGCAACGGATTGGAATCGTCGGCATTCATGCGTTCGCCCGACACGCTGCCGTCGGCTGCAAACTTGCCGACCCAGTTCCCGGTGATATGCGTGCCGTCATTCGACTCTTCGATCTCAAGCGTATCGCCGTCACGGTCCCCCGCGACCAGGATCACCGTCGACGATCCCACGAACCGCTATTCGACGTGGACACCCGTGCACTCGTCCGTTTTTGCGCCGAGCTTCATCTCGATCTGCTTGTCGCCGAGCGTGCCCAAATAGGTCGGGAAATGCGCGTAAGCCGGATTGGGCGTCAGCAGTTTGGCGGGCGGAAGCGCGAGTGTTTCGATGGTTTCCGCCGTACCCGGCGCCTACAGGCGCAGATCGCCCGGGGTAACCCGCGCGCCGCCGACACGGCTCGGGAACCGTCTAGCGGCATGACTGAATTACAGCCGGCGAGCAACAACGCTGCTGCCACCACCGCCACTTTCATTTGCGTCATCAAATAAATTCCTGTCCTTGCGCGGCTCATACGCGTTCAAAAATTGCCGCAATGCCCTGCCCGCCGCCAATGCACATTGTCACCAGCGCGTACCGTCCGCCCACACGCTGCAGTTCGTACAACGCCTTCACGGTGATCAACGCGCCGGTTGCGCCAATCGGATGGCCAAGCGAGATACCCGAACCGTTCGGATTGACCTTCGCGGGGTCCAGCGCCAGTTCCTTCGATACTGCGCAAGCCTGCGCCGCGAACGCTTCGTTGGCTTCGATCACGCGAGGTCGCCGACACTCAGGACTGCGCGCTCCAACGCTTTTCGCGTAGCCGGAATCGGACCAATGCCCATGTATTTCGGATCGACGCCCGCGTGCGCATACGAAACCAGCCGCGCGAGCGGCTTCAGGCCACGCGATTCAGCCCGCACCGCGCCGCGCGCCGATGCGATTCGAGCGCAAGTTCTTCCTGCATCTCGCGCGAAATACCGTATTTGGCTGCGACGTTTTCCGCCGTGACGCCCATGTGGATCGTATCGAAGGGATCGTGCAGCGCGCCGAGCATCATGTCGATGAAACGCGCGTCGCCCATGCGCTGGCCGAAACGCACCGACTGCGCGAGATACGGCGCGCGGCTCATACTTTCCGCACCCTCGCCGATGGCGACATCGGTGTCCCCAAGCAGAATGGACTGCGCGGCCGAGACAATGCCGACCCGCATAAGCGGGTAACGGTCAGCGCGGATGCGTGCTGCGCGACACCGCCGTTCAATGCGGCGACGCGCGCCAGATACATGTCCTTGGGTTCGGTCTGGATCACGTTACCAGACAACATGGCCAACGTCCTCGCCCGCCATGTTCGCTCGCGACAAGGCTTCACGCACCACGCGCGCACCAAGATCCGTCGGGCTGAAGTCCTTCAGCGCATCGCCGAAATCGCCAATTGCGGTCCGCACGCCGCTGACCACCATCACTTCACGTTGCGCCATGAAAGCTCCTTCGTCTCAGTTGTTTTGCTAAAACTGCGCCGAGCGTGAGATCAAAACCAGAGGCTCAGACTTCGCCCCACAGATCGTGGCCATCGGCACCGGTGATTTGCACCGACACGAAATCGCCCGCCTTGTAACGCTTCGACACCTTCTTCGCCGGCTCGATATACACCACGCCGTCAATCTCCGGCGCATCCGCAGCAGTCCGGCCGACGACGCCTTCGTTGCTCAGTTCATCGACGAGCACTTTCAGCGTCTTGCCGACCTTGCGTTTCATGCGTTCCGCCGACAGTTCTTCGGCCAGTTCCATGAAACGCGCGCGACGGTCCTCGCGCACTTCATCCGGCAGCGCGCCGTCGAGCTTATTCGCCGTCGCACCTTCAACCGGCGAATAAGCAAAACATCCGACCCGATCCAGATCCGCAATACGAATAAAGTCGAGCAGCGTCTGGAATTGTTCTTCCGTTTCACCGGGGAATCCTGCGATGAACGTGCTCCGGATAGTCAGGTCCGGGCACATCGCACGCCACTTCTGCACGTGTTCGAGCACTTTCTCGGCGTTCGCCGGACGGACGCTTCATGCGCTTGAGCACTTCAGGGTGCGCGTGCTGGAACGGCACATCCAGATACGGCAGCACGTGGCCCTTCAACGGACCTTCGGCCATCATCGGGATGACTTCGTCCACGCTGTAGGGCACACGTAGTGCAGGCGGACCCACGCGCCATATTGCGCGGCGAGCTAGCCCAACGCACCGATCAGATCCGTCATGCGCGTTTTCACCGGCTTGCCGTTCCAGAAACCGGTGCGATATTTCACATCGACGCCATACGCGCTCGTGTCCTGCGAAATCACGAGCAACTCCTTGACGCCGGATTTGAACAGATTCTCGGCTTCGAGCATCACGTCCGCCACCGGGCGCGACACCAGGTCGCCGCGCATGGACGGGATGATGCAGAACGTGCACCGGTGATTACACCCTTCCGATATCTTCATTCAGATACGCGTAATGCCGCGACGTCAGCTTGATGCCGGCAGGTGGCACGAGATCGATGAACGGATCGTGCGGTTTGGGCAAGTGCAGATGCAGGTAGCTCATGACTTCGGCGGTCGCGTGCGGCCCGGTCACAGCCAGTACCTTCGGATGCACTTCCTCGATCAAACCCGTCCCGCTTGCGCTTTTCTTCTCACCGAGACAGCCGGTAACGATCACCTTGCCGTTTTCGTACAACGCCTCGCCGATGGCGTCGAGACTTTCCTGCACGGCTTCATCGATAAAACCGCAGGTATTGACCACGACTAGATCGGCGCCGTCGTAGGAACCGGAGATTTCGTACCCTTCCGTTCCGCACGCAGTTGGGTGATGATCTGCTCGGAATCCACCAAGGCTTTTGGGCATCCGAGTGAAACGAACCCGACTTTAGGGGCTGGCACGGCGGGGGAAATGGTCTGCGACATAGGTGGGTCCAGCGTATAGCGGTGATGATGGCGACAAATGGGGACGATGCGGCAAGGCTAAGGGGACCGATGTCCTTGAGGACCAAAGCCCAGACAGCGTCCCGCGCACGCTGTTTATTGTACCGCGCCCGACGGCGCAGACGGTCAAGCGGCAAGGCGGTGCCGGATCGAGCAGACCGGGGAGCTCGCGTGTTAATGTGCCGGTATCAAGTCGTTGAATGCCAGACCGTGCTCAATCACTTCAAGAATTTCGCGCGAATCATGCAGGCGCCAGATGGCTGCGTACAGTTCAGCAGCCCTGCGGCCAGGTCCGCTTGAGATAGCTGGGCCACATTTTGACGCGTCCGTGCTCATGACGGACTGCGACACGGACTTGCAGTTTTCTCAGGTAATCGGTGAGTTGAGCAAGCACGACCGGCCATTCCTCGTCGGAGGGCGTGCGGTCCATCAGTCCGCGGATGCGTAAAGCCAAGAACGGATCCGAGACGGCGCCGCGCCCGATCATCACGTCCGCACAGCCGCTGACCGTCCGGCACCGCTCCCAGTCGGCCACTGTCCAGACTTCTCCGTTGGCCACAACCGGCACGTCCACGGCGGCGTCGATACGCGCGAACGGACGAAACGATCCGGTTCAGTTGTTCAGGTTGTGCCAGAAGCATCGCGCCGCCACCGTGCCGGTTGACGATTTTGGCGGGACCGCCGAAGTTCAGATCGACCCCATGCGGAGACAGACAGACCGCCTTGGCCGCATTCAGCGCCATCCACTCAGGATCGCTGCCGAGCAATTGGATAACCATTGGAGTGCCAGCGAGTGTACGGCCTCCGTAAAGGACTTCGGGCGTATCTTTCTCATAGGCACTTCGGGGAAGCTCCGAGCCCGTCACCCTGACGAATTCGAACACGCACCCGTCGAATCCGCCTGTGCTGGTCAGCACGTCACGCAGCACGTAGTCCGCAAGCCCTTCCATGGGCGCAAGAAACAGCCGGCTCATGCGAGAACGGCGCCTAAGCTGCTTTTGCGAATCTTACGATCACCCGAGCTAAACAAAGCCGACTTTATGAGCGGCGGGCATGGTCATGTGGGACATGTTGTGGTCTGGCGATGTGAATGCCGGGGGGCGTTTGGACACCGGACAGGCATGAAGCTAACGAGCGCAGCGGCACGCATGCTGCCGTTAGCGCGCTGCTCGAAAGCAAGACAAAAGACGCTTGAAAAGGCAAGAACCGGCGCGGCATCCGCCACAGGGCGAGAGGTTCGCCGGCGCTGCGCTGCAAACTGTACCGTGAGCCACGCCCGCTCGAATGCCCCGCGCACCCGGGCGTGACCGAGACGACGTTTTGAAACCACCATCGGTCCTGTAGGGCTTGCGCGGCGCAAAACTGTGCGCTGGAGCGCTTCTTACACGCAATTCACGATTATGTATGCTCTTCCAGCACTTACTTGTTGGCTCGGAAAGGTTCTCTGATCAACACCTCGGCTGGAATATGCAACCCTTCGTGCAAGCGCCGAATCATCGCCAAGCTGAGCGCCCGTTTGCCGGCCAGCACCTCGTACACGCGATTTGCCTCGCCAATGTACGGCTGCATATCCGCAATTGACAGTTGCTCCTGCTCCATCCGGAACTTGATTGCTTCGATCGGATCGGGACGCTCCAACGCAAAATGCTCATCTTCGTAGCGTCCAACGAGAACCCCGAGCAGCTCCAGACGATCACCTTCCGGCGTATTGGCTTCAGGATCAATGTCGACGAGCGCGGACACTTCCGCCAACGCGGCTCGATAATCTTCCTCATTGTGTAACAGTCGAATATCCATATTCTTACTCCGTTTCCACAGTTTCCGCGTCAACCTTGTCGTATTCAGCGTGCGTTCCAATGAACTTGATGTAGACCGCGCCTATCCTGTATGCGACCGTTACGATCAATCGGTATTCTTAAACACCACTCGATTACGACCGACGAAGCTCGCAGAAGCATAGCGGTTCTTGATGTCCTGCGTGTTCGTCCACTTGGCTTTCGCCACTTCATCGTGCCACGCTAGGGCTTGCTGTTTTGCCGCGGGATGCTTCTGGCAGAACGTCAGGATGGTTCGTCTGGCGAGAATTTGCCGCTAGGTTACGTCAGACACGAAGGCGTCCGGCCAACGGTAAAGGCGTTGCTGCATGCACAAAGTGATAGATAAGGAAACGGAGCAATTCCAAGCGGACTTGTTGAAGTCTGTCCGCGATATGAAAGCGGGACGTGCTAGACGCACCACCAAAGTTGCAGCTACAACAGCGTCGTTAGCCCGCGCGAAGGTGGGGCCTTCGCAGAGCGCATTCGCCGTTCTGCTTGGCGTATCGACGCGAACACTGCAAGACTGGGAGCAAGGTCGACGGGAACCCACTGGGGCCGCACAGACGCTACTGCGTGTCGCGGCTCTCTATCCGGACGCATTGCGAGACCTACAAACGATGTGATGCGGAAAGACCGAGCCAAGCCGGTATAAAGCCAAGGCGCGGACATATCAGCGTTCGCTCGTATATCCGAACGAAACAAAACTGACCTTCCGCTCGCTCGAATGTCGCGGCCCAACCCCGACCCGCGCGGCTGTCCACGCCCCCGCAAGTCCGCTTCAAGCCAAACGCCGCGCCAGCCCCGCTTACTTTTTCTCCGGCGTGCCGCCCGGCGGAGTCGTGGTCGTCACCGGCATTGCGGTCGTGACCGGCGTCGGGAACGGGAATGTGTTGAACATCGACTTCGCCTGGGTCTGCATCTGCTCCTGCATCTGCACGAACATGTTCTTCGATTGCTCGATATAGCTCGTCATCATCCCCTGCATCATGGGCGCTTGCATGTTCATGAACTGCGACCAGACTTCAGGATTGAGCGGCACCGCATTACCTTCGATCAGCCACTTCGACTGGTCGGTAAGCTTGTGCTGAATATCGATGAACGCCTGGATATTCTTCTCCAGGTACGTGCCCATCATGCCCTGCATTGCGTTGCCGTAGAAGCGGATGATCTGCGAGAGCATGGTCGATGAAAACATCGGCAAGCCGCCGCTTTCTTCTTCCAGAATGATTTGCAGCAGGATGCTGCGCGTAAGGTCCTCGGCGGACTTGGCATCCATCACCTTAAACTCTTCCTGGTCGAGCACGAGCTGTTTGACGTCGGAAAGCGTAATATAGGTGCTGGTTTCGGTGTCGTAGAGCCGGCGATTCGGATATTTTTTTATGAGTCGTTCGGCGGATTTCTTTGTAGTGGTCATGTAACGCCTTTAAACGCAAAACTCAAACTGTGCCGACGGACTCCGCGTGATTGAAAGCGACGCAAGCCGCCGCGCCGGTTCGTAGTGGATGCCGGGTGATCCGGCATCCAACCCCAACGTCCCGACACGCGCGGGACGCGCGATGCGCACAGCCTTATGGCACGCCGCTTGAAGCCCCCCTCACCCCATGTGCAGGCCGCCATTCAGCGAGAAATCGGCACCCGTGGAAAAGCCCGATTCCTCTGATGCCAGCCACGCCACGATCGAGCCGATCTCCTCCGGCCGCCCGAGCCGGCGAACGGGAATGGTCGCGACGATCTTCTCGAGCACGTCCGGGCGAATAGACTTCACCATGTCCGTCCCGATGTACCCCGGCGATATGGTATTGACCGTCACGCCCTTGGTCGCCACTTCCTGCGCCAGCGCCATCGTGAAGCCGTGAATGCCAGCCTTCGCCGTGGAATAGTTGGTCTGGCCGAACTGACCTTTCTGACCATTCACCGACGAAATGTTGATGACGCGTCCAAAACCGCGCTCGACCATCCCGTCAATCACCTGCTTCGTCACGTTGAAGAGGCTCGTCAGGTTGGTATCGATAACCGCAGTCCAGTCTTCATGCGTCATCTTCCGGAACACAACGTCGCGCGTGATGCCCGCGTTGTTCACCAGGATATCGACTTCACCGACTTCGGCTTTGACCTTGTCGAAGGCGTTCTTGGTCGATTCCCAGTCGCCCACGTTGCCCTCGGATGCGATGAAGTCATAACCCAGCGCCTTTTGCTCCTCGAGCCATTTGACCCGGCGCGGCGAACTCGGTCCACAGCCTGCGACGACCATGTAGCCGTCCTTATGCAGCCGCTGGCAGATACTGGTACCAATGCCGCCCATGCCGCCCGTCACATACGCTATCGTCATTACTCGCTCCGTTTATCGTTATGCGCGCCTGCAGCCGGGCATGCCTGCCACCCCGCGGCACGCGGTGTTCTCGCACACTGCCTCCCTACGGCCGCTCTACCGCGAGCGCCACGCCCATACCGCCACCGATACACAGCGACGCCAGTCCTTTCTTCGCATCGCGTTTCTGCATTTCATGCAGCAGCGTGACGAGAATCCGGCAGCCGGACGCACCGATCAGATGACCGACCATGATCGCCCCGCCGTTCACGTTGACCTTCGACGTGTCCCAGCCCATTTGCTGATGCACGGCCAGCGCCTGGGCTGCAAATGCTTCGTTGATTTCCATCAGGTCGAGATCCGACGCGGATCAGCCCGCGCGTTCCAGGCAGCGCTTCGATGCCGGCAACCGACCCCCACCCCCCATGCCCATCACCTTCGGATCGACACCCGCATTCGCGTACGCCTTGATGCGAGAGATCGGCGTAAGGCCAAGCGCGTCGGCTTTTTTCGCCGACATCACGATCATGCCCGCCGCACCGTCGTTAAGACCGGAAGCGTTTGCCGCGGTCACGGTGCCTTCTTCGAAAATGCCGGCTTCAGGCCAGACAGCGACTCGGCTGTTACGCCATGACGCATGAATTCGTCGGTAGCAAAACGCAGCGGCTCGCCTTTGCGCTGGGGAATTTCAACGGGCACGATTTCGTCGTTGAAACGACCCGACTTCTGCGCCGCTTCCGCCTTGTTTTGCGACAGGGCGGTGAACTCTTCCTGCGCTGCGCGCGTAATGCCGTATTCCTTCGCGACGTTTTCCGCCGTGATGCCCATGTGGATCGAGTTGAACGCGTCCCACAAGCCGTCAACGATCATCGAATCGATCAGCTTCGCGTCGCCCATGCGGAAACCGTCGCGCGAGCCCGGCAGCACATGCGGCGCCACGCTCATGTTTTCCTGGCCGCCAGCATCACGGCCTTCAGGCCCGATCTGCAATGCCCGGCACCGAGGCGGGCAAACCAGCCTTGATCAGCGACTGACGTGCCGGATTCTGGCCGGAGCCCGCCGTGAGAACCTGGCCGAGGATCACTTCGCTGATCTGCTCGGGCTTGAGGTTCGCATGCTCGAGTAACGCGCGAATCACGATGGCGCCCAGATCGGGCGCGGCGATCTTCGCCAGCGACCCGCCGAATTTGCCGACGGCCGTCCGTGCGGCCGATACGATCACTACGTCTGTCATTTCAGTTTCCTTTGAGAATCAAAAGTGGTAGCCCGGGTTCAGCCGGCTGATTGCCTGACTGGCTGGATGCGTATTCGCGCTCGCCCCTTGTCCGCCTGCGCCGTCTTCAACCGGTGCAGCCGACGCTCTCAACAGCGCTGGCTGGCGTTACGTTGCTTCAGCTTTCTTCGGGTTTTTGCAACTGCAATAAAACGATAAGTAAGCGATACGTCGGATACTGTTGACCCGTCGCGCCCGAAATGCAATCGGGTCAATCCGCATGACCTGCACTGGTTACCCGTCAAACTGCCGTTCAAGCTGTGCAGGTCACGCAAAAATTTCACTGGTCCTGCTGCAAGACATAACGTCCCGGCACCGGCTCGATCACGGGGAAATCATCCGACCCCAGGTTCGCCTTCGGCTTTACTTTCTTGCCGCCGTAACCATCGAGCCATTGCGTCCACGTGGGCCACCAGCTTCCCGGATGCTCGGTCGCGCCTTCAAACCATGTATCGGGATCTTCAGGCAGGGATTTATCGGCGTTATCGAGAAGCCAGAAATTGCGCTTGTTCTTCGACGGCGGATTGATCACGCCCGCAATATGTCCCGACGCCCCGAGCACAAAGGTCTGCGGCCCGGTCAGCAAAGGCGCGGATGCATACGCCGCGGTCCACGGCACGATGTGATCCTCGCGCGATCCATACAACGTCGGCACGTCGATCAGCGATAAATCTACCTTCTCGCCGCACGTCGTCAGGTCGCCCGGATTACGCAGGCGATTTTCCAGATACGTGTTGCGCAAATACCAGACGAACATCGGTCCCGGCAGATTGGTGGAATCACTGTTCCAGTAAAGCAGGTCGAACGCCTGCGGCGTGCGGCCCTTCAGGTAGAGTTGTCCACGACGTAGTTCCACACCAGGTCGTTCGGGCGCAGATACGAGAACGTATTGGCGAACTCCACGCCGCGCATCAGCGCAGGCGCTTTGCCGTCCTTACCGCCGATGGTCTGCTCGTGCATCTGCACATGCTGCTCGTCGATAAATACATCGAGCACGCCCGTGTCCGAGAAGTCGAGCACGGCGGTCAGCAATGTCATGGAGACCGCCGGGTATTCGCCACGCGCGGCCAGCACGGCAAGCGCGGTCACAAGCAGCGTGCCGCCGATGCAAAAACCAAGCGTGTTGATCTGCTCGCGACCGCCGATCTGCTTGACTACATCGATAGACGTGAGCACCCCTTCATCGATGTAATCGTCCAAAGTCTTGTGCGCAATCGATGCATCTGCATTACGCCACGAGATCATGAAAACCTGATGGCCAGCGTCGAAAGCATGCGCGACCAGCGAGCCTTCCGATTGCAGGTCGAGGATATAGAACTTGTTGATGCACGGCGGCACGATCAACAGCGGCTGCTCTCTCACGGTCGCGGTGCGCGGCGTGTACTGGATCAGTTGCAGCAGGTCGTTCTCGAACACGACCGAGCCTTGCGTGGTCGCAATATTCTTGCCGACCACGAAGCCCGATTCATCGCTTTGCTGGATCTTGCCGCGCTGCATGTCAGCGAGCAGATTCATCATGCCTTTTTGCAAGCTCTCGCCCCGGCTTTCGATCAGTGCCTTCTGCGCATCCGGATTCAACGCGATGTAATTGCTCGACGATGCCGCGGCCGCCCACTGTTGCACCGCGAACCTGATCCGTTCGCGAGTCTTGTGATCGCCTTCGACTGCTTCAGCGAGCTCCTGCAAATAACGCGCATTCAGCACATACCAGGCAGCGACGAACGCAAAACCGGGTGCGGACTGCCACGCAGCCGCGCTGAAGCGACGGTCTTTCAGCGTCGCCAGGTCAATGCTTTGCGCACTTGCCTGCTTGATGAGTTCCATGGCTTCGCGCGAAGAACTGGACTGCAGTTCCTGCAGGCGCTCCGGCGCGATTGCCGCGGTTGAAATCTTCGGCATTGCGGGCATTGCGAACGGCAATGGGCCGCTATTTGTACCGCCCATCCCACTGCCGGCATGACTACAGGGAAAACCGGGGAAACCAGCAAGCGCGGCAAACGGATTAGCCGATGCTGATCCGGGCGATTCCGTCTGTCCCGGATTCGCCTGAGCGGCAAGCTTTTGCCACTGAGCAGGGTCGGCTACGGCACGCCAGGTGTTGAGCCATTGCTCGAACATCTTTTGAACTGCCGCAGGGTTTGTGGCGGGTATGCCGAAGGGCATACCATACCAGGCGCGCCAGACACGGCAGGCGCAGCCTGCGCAGCGGACGGACTTGTTGAACCCGATGACGATGAAGAAGAAGATCTGGAAGCAGCCATATCCGCACTTGACCTAAGCGTCCCGAGAGACTGAGTTGCTGATGCAGGCATAACGTGGAGCCGCGTCGTCGTGATCGTCGCGCCGGGCTGCTAAACGCCCGACCGCAGTGATGTGACCTTGCTACGCCGTGCGCTTTTGTGAAACATTCTTGCTCCACGGTGCAAAGCGTGTCAATGTGTCGCCTTGATTTTGATGCAATGCGATATTTTTTCATCATCGTTTTCCCGATGTGACGCGATGATGAATGTCAAGAATTGTTGCGCAACATAAAGCGCGGCCGTCATGTTTTCTTGGCGCAAGGGAGTGTGCGCTACGGTATCGCCGAACATCGGGTCAGCAGCGAACTTCAGCAGGATTGGCGCGGGTCTATTCTCCCAGCCAGATCATCGCGGCCATGCGCCCGGTGGTACGGTCCCGCCGATACGAATAGAACCGGTCCGCTTCAGTCACCGTACAAAACGTGCCGCCGTGGATATTCTCCGACGCCACGCCGGTCCCCTGGAGGCGCAAACGGGCGAGCGCGTAGAGATCGGCGAGATATTTGTGTTTCTCTTCACGTTTGGCGAAAGCGGCAACGGTCGCTTCGCGCAACGCGGGGTCGGCCGCAGCGACAAACGCATCAAGTACGTCCTCGCCAATTTCGAACGCCGCCGGGCCGATAGCCGGACCGAGCCATGCATGCAGCGTGCTGGTCTTAGCGCCAGCCAGATCAGCCACGCGCGCGGCCGTCTTTTCAACGATTCCAGCCGCGAGGCCACGCCAGCCTGCGTGCGCGGCGCCTACCGCGCGGCCAGCGGTATCGCAGAAAAATACCGGCAGGCAATCCGCGACCATCACCGCACACACAACGTCTGCGCGATCCGTCACCGCTGCGTCGGCTTTGACCGCTGAACCGGCAGAACCCGCGCAGCGGTCAATCACCGCGCCCGCATCCTCGATCTGCGCGCCATGCACCTGCTCGAGCCACGCAATCGGAGCGCCAGTAAGCTCCACCACGCGTCGACGGTTTTCCATCACGGCGTCGGGCACATCGCCTGTGTGCAAACCCAGATTGAGCCCGCCACGGCCGTTCGCACCGCCATACGGCGCGGCACTGACGCCACCATTGCGGGTGGTCGCGAGCGCCTTCACTCGCGGAGAAACAGCACCGGGACCACTCGACCAGCCGGGCCAAAGGCAATCGTCACGGCGAAGCGACTGGTGAGCAGCAAATTTGGCGGCGAAGTCAACCTCAGATGGCGTCACCATGGGCGTCATTCCTCGTCGTCATCGTCATATTTGATCGGCTGCGACTCATCCCAGCTATATGAACGCCTTCCGTTTGCGAAGGGTTTTTCGTGTGTTCTGGTGGACAGGATGGGCTGCAGTACTATATATCGGGCCTTGTTGCAGCC
>CALNPU010000035.1 GCA_940588625.1 uncultured Caballeronia sp. | reverse complement strand
GTGCCGGTATCGACTTAAACTAACCAGCACTAACCAGCCTCCACCTAACCAGCCTCCACGATTCCCGGGCGGTTCAGGACGCGTGGGAGTTCCGGCATAAGTTCCGCGCATTCTTAGCATCGGACAATATGGAGCGCGAGCATGGTTTCGCTGCGTTGGTATTTCGGATGATTCACGTGGAAACGTCGCCGGGAAACTTCGTTGGCTTGCTGACTAGCGCGATCATCTCCAATCACATCGGTACGGGAAACGCGGCGCAAGCAATTCTGCGCGAGCTGTTCGATGAGTTTTTGAGCGCCAACAAGATTGATCGACTGTGTGTGGTGCGCCGAACAGCTTGCGTACAGCAAGAACGTCGGCACGAAGGCCGCACATACGTTCTTGGCCAACACGTTGCCGCGACTTCTGAGTGGGGAGTTCTTGGGCGTCTAACCAAACAGATCACTCCAAGCGCCGTTTCATGATTGCGGCGCTTCTTTTAAAGCCTTTCTTGTGCTCATGCGAAGGGCCTCTGTTATCCCAATTTCAATGCTATGTCTTCAGGCCGCAAGTGCGTATATCCCTTTTCAGCATGTCGAGGCCAGAGTGCCCGGATACGCCGCGACTTCGATGAGGTTCAGTCCGCGCTCGACCAATCGCGAAATTGCCTCATGCCGAAGGTCGTGGAATTTGAGATCCACGATTCCAGCGCGGCGCATCAGTCGAACGAATGCGTGCTTCAGCGAGTACGTGCGCAGCCCCTCGAAAACGTGTTCTGTCGTGCGCGGCAAACTCATCAGCACTTCCACCGCACGGGTAGACAGCGGAACGACTCGCGGCTTGCCGTTTTTCGTCATTGCCAGCCGCGCGAGGTCGATATCCGTTCACCTCAGCCCGACTAGTTAGCCTTGCCGCATAGCCGTCTCGATAGCGAAGCGGATTGAGGGCGCTAAATAACAAAGTGTTCCTCGCCTTTCGGCAGGCGTCGTATAGGCGAGGCTCTTCCCCGTCTCGTAAGCACCGGTCCCTGGGCTCAGGAGTCTTCGGCTTTACCAGCTTGTCTAGTGGCGATTCCTTCAGGTCGATATCCCACTCCGCACGCGCCCGGTTTATTGCCGCTCGAATAATCACGAGTTCACGCAGAACGGTCCCGTTAGAAACTTGTAATAATCGCCAATCGCGCCAAGCCGCTAGCACGCTCGTTCGCAGGTGGCTCATGGGAAGCTTACAAACGGCGTGCGCCAAAATCGCGTTTATCCGGTCTGTCTCGAATACCGCGCCGCGATGCTGTGGGGTGACCGTGTCTCGATAGCGCGTAAGTACATCGCCTAGCGTCACCCGGTAGGCTAGGTGTTCGGGCGGTAGGTCGGGTGCGAGTGACGTTATTCGACCGTTTGCGACCAATTTAGGGCCGCAGACTTACTGTACTGTTTCGTACGGGTCGGAAAGTCCTTTTTGCGTACTTTCGCCTTCCAGGTAATTTTGCCGATTTTTGCGACGTGTTTAACTAGAATCACCATGTGCTCGTCCCTTTAGAGTTCTAGGAACGGAGCAAACGTGGAGGACATCACTCTAGATCGTTACGGAGATTGGTGCGCCCGGCTGGGATCGAACCAGCAACCCCTGCCTTCGGAGGGCAGTACTCTATCCATTGAGCTACGGGCGCGTATGACCGAGGGCACCGCGTTCCATATACAGGAGGCAGAGCTGCTGCCCCCCGAAACAATACCTGTTTTCCGCCGATCCGTCCACCGCAAGGACCAGGCCAACTTACAACCAGAGCCGCTAACGCCATCGCCCGCAGCACCGAAATCCGGGTTAACACGCGCTGCGACAGGCCTTTCCGGGCACGCCGCCACGTAAACGTTCCGTCTATAATCGACCGTGCTGGTGAAAACGATCACGAACGCCCTAGAAAGTCGTTGTTGCTGGCACGCTGTTGCTGAACCGACTCACAAATATAAAAGGGAGACGAGACGAGCATGAGTGAAGCACCCCACGGAGTCTCGATCAAAACGCCAGGCCAACTCATTGCGGCAATAGTCGCCGGGTTCGCCGTCCCTATCGTCGTGATCGTCCTGCTGGCCGTCTACGTCAACAACACGACGCGCACCGGCGCCGGTACCGATTCCCTCTCCGAAGCAGCCGTGGTCGCGCGCATAGCCCCGGTCGCACAGGTCGACATACGCGACGCCAACGCCCCCCCCCATGTGTACAAAACCGGCGAAGAAGTCTTCAGGGCCGTCTGCACGACCTGCCACACGGCCGGGGTAGCGGGCGCACCCAAGTTCGGCAATACCGGCGACTGGGCGCCCCGCATTACGGAAGGCTACGACACTCTGCTTCACAACGCGCTCAACGGCAAGGGCGCCATGCCCGCGCGCGGCGGCACCAGCCCCGACGACTATAGCGACTTCGAAATCGCCCGCGCAGTCGTCTATATGGCTAACGGCGGCGGCGCAAAATTCGCCGAACCCGCGCCGGCACCGGGCGCATCGGCGACAGCGCCGGCGAGCGGAGCAACAGCAGGAGCGGCCTCGACCGACAACGCCCAGGCCGCCGCAGTCGCGGCGCTGGCGAACATGCCGCAAGCGAGCCCGAGTGCTGCGGCAGGCACAGAAAGCGCGGACGCATCGCAAGCTGGCAAGGCGCTTTACACGCAGGTCTGCCAAGCCTGTCACGCGGCCGGCGTGCTCAATGCCCCGAAATATGGCGACAAGGACGCGTGGACCCCGCGCCTGAAAGAACCAATAGACACCGTCTACAACTACGCGCTGCATGGCAAGGGCGCGATGCCGCCCAAGGGCGGATCGAACGCATCCGATGCCGACGTGAAAGCCGCCGTCGATTACATGGTCGCAGCCGTCAAATAACCGTTCTCCATCAGGCACCGCAAATAAAAACCCCTGCGCAAAGCCAAAACGCTGGTTTTTTTAATGCCGCCAAGGCCGGCTCAAAACAATCAAGCCGGTTTCTGCAGCAACTCTTTCAGCCGCGCCATCCGGTCCTTCGGCGACATCGGCGCTTCTTCCTCGGTTGGCGGCGGCGCATCGTCGAGAAGCATTTCCGGGATAAACTGCGACGGCTCGCACACAACCGTCTCGCGCGCCCGCTTGCGTTTCTTGCACCAATTCAGATGAAGGCTGCGCTGGGCGCGCGTGATCGCCACGTACATCAACCGCCGCTCTTCTTCGATCCGACCGGTATCGACCGGCGCGTCCGCGTCCGCATCCGGATTGCCACGGTGCGGCATGATCCCTTCCTCCACGCCGACCAAAAACACGTGCGGATATTCCAGCCCCTTCGACGCATGCACCGTCGTCAGACGCACGGCATCGGGGTTCTCGTCCTTGCCGTCAAGCATAGACATCAGCGCGACGGTCTGGATCAGGCCGAGCAGGTTCTTGCCTTCATCGCCGAAACCATCGGCGTTGTCATAACCCGTGGCCTCCGAATCTTCGGACGGCTTCGTGCCCTTTTTCTTCAGCCATTCGCAGAATTCAAGTACGTTCTGCCACTTCGACTGCGCCTGATGTTCGTCATGGGCATCGTAGAGATAGGCCTCGTAATGGATCGCCTCCATCATGTCGTCGAGCACGGTTGTGGCCGGATCGCGCCCAGCCCGCTCGGACAGGCGTTGCATCCATTCGCAAAACGCACGCAACGGCTCAATCTGCCGCGCCGACAACCGCGCTTCAATGCCGCCCATGAACACGGCTTCGAACAGCGACACCTTCGCCTGCCCCGCGAACGAGCCCAGCGCTTCGAGCGTGGTATTGCCAACGCCCCGCCGCGGCGTAGTGATCGCACGGATGAACGCGGGGTCGTCGTCGGGATTCGCTATCAGCCGCAAATGCGAGACGATGTCCTTGATCTCGGCTTTATCGAAGAACGACTGGCCGCCCGACAGCACGTACGGAATCCGCTCCCGCCGCAGCACCTGTTTACAAAATGGCATAGTCGCGAAACGCCGCGCGCCGCTCGAACTTATGCGCCGAGAGCCGGAACACAACCGATTCCGCTTCGTGCTCTTCATTGTTGCAAGCAGTCACGGTAATCGAGTCACCCATGCCGTGTTCTGACCACAGCTTCTTTTCGAACAGCTTCGGGTTGTTTGCAATTACGTTGTTGGCGGCCGTCAGGATACGCACAGTCGACCGGTAGTTCTGCTCGAGCTTCACCAAGTGCAGCTTCGGAAAGTCCTTGCCCAACTGCGCCAGGTTCTCCAGTGTCGCGCCGCGCCAGCCGTAGATGGCCTGGTCGTCATCGCCCACGGCCATGAATGCCGCACGCGGGCCAGCCAGCAGTTTCAGCAGTTCGTACTGACAGGTGTTCGTGTCCTGATACTCGTCGATCAGCAGATAACGCAGCCGGTTCTGCCACTTTTCGCGAACCTGCTCGTTCTCGGCGAAAAGCTGCGCGGGCTTCAGAATCAGATCGTCGAAATCGAGCGCCTGATAATGCAGCGTCGCCACATAGCTGCGAAAGACAATGGCCGCCTGCATCTCGTCTTTGTTCGACGCGCTCGCCGACACCTGATCCGGCGACATCATGCCGTTTTTCCACAGCGAAATAATCGACTGGACCTTGCGAATCAGGCCTTTGTCCGTCGTTCCAAGCTGCTCCTGGACCAGGCCGAACAATCGCTGGAATCCATGATCGAGAACTGCGGTTTCAGGCCCACGTGCTCGGCCTCCTGCCGCATGATCTGGACGCCGAGCGAATGAAACGTCGAGATGGTCAACTGGTTCACCGGCACCCGGCGGCCTTCCTTGCCGGGCGTAGTGAGCGCCTTCCCTTCGAGCAGCTTAGCCGTGCGCTCGCGCATTTCGAGCGCGGCCTTGTTCGTGAAGGTCAGCGCGGCAATGTGCTTCGGCTCGAAACCTTTGCCTTGGATCAGATGGGCAATCTTCTGGGCGATCACGCGCGTTTTGCCACTGCCGGCGCCGGCAAGGACAAGACAGGGGCCATCGAGATAGCGCACCGCTTCGGATTGCGCGGCGTTCATACCTGCTGCGGACATCGTTCGGACACTTTGAGATGAGTAAATCGGGCGGACGTTTCGACTGCAGGAAGTACACGGTGGTGATGAGCAAGATGGTGTGCAAAATTGCGCCACTTCGAAGCGGTCGCAATTTCGAGAGCGCGATGTTAACACAGAAGAAACCATCGCTCGAAAGCGATGGTTCTGGCTCTTTCCGCCCATGCCACAATACCGGCATCGTCAAAACAACAGGATGCCCACATGACAGCACTTCTCAAAGTAGGCTTGATGGGATACGGCTTCGCCGGCGAAACTTTTCACGCGCCGATAATAGAACATTGTGGCCGCGCGATGGTATCCGCCATTGCCACGGGCAAACCCGAGCGGGCGCAGACCGACTATCCGAACGCGATGATCGTCGAAGATTTCGATGCCCTGCTCGCCCTCGACGAACTCGATTGCATCGTCATAGCCACCCCCAACGACACCCATTTCGATCTCGCCAGGAAAGCCCTTGAAGCAGGCAGGAACGTGGTGGTCGACAAGCCGGTCACCCTCTCCGGCGCTGACGCAAAAACGCTCACCGAACTGGCCAAAAAGCGCGGACTGCTGTTCGCGCCGTTCCACAACCGTCGCTGGGATGGCGATTTCATGACGGTGCACGCGTTGATCGAAAGCGGTCGGCTTGGACGGGTGACGCACTATGAATCGCATTTCGACCGCTTCCGACCAAAAGTGCCGCAACGTTGGCGTGAGGAAGCGTCGCGTGGCGGCGGTTTGTTGTTTGATCTCGGGCCGCATCTGATCGATCAGGCGCTGGCGCTCTTCGGCCACCCGCAGACCATTTTCGCCAGTGTCAAAACGCACCGCGAGCACGCGAGCACGCCGGACTACGTTCATCTGCAGCTCGGCTATGAGGACAAGGAAGTCGTGCTGCACGCCACCGCGCTCGCCGCGCTGGAATCGCCGCGCTTCGCCATTCACGGCACGCGCGGCAGCTATGTGAAAACGGGTCTGGACGTTCAGGAAGACCAGCTCAAAGCGGGCTTGCGCCCGGGAAACCCGGAGTTCGGCCGCAATCCTCCCGGCCTGCTGCGCGAAGTCGACGGCGACCACGACCTGCGCCAGGAATTCGCGACCCGCGATGGCGCGTATGTGGAGTTTTATCGAGCGCTGGCGGCATCGGTGCTTGAGGGCAAGCCGTTTCCGGTCACGTTCCAAGATGCCATCGATGTCATGACCATCATCGACATCGCCATTCGCAGAAATGCGGAAGGACGTCGCCTGGATTTCAAGCCTCTGTGATAACAAATGGCCCACGCGATACTTTCAAACACACAGGGTTACATTTGCGAACAGCGCCGGCGTCAGCCGGGGGGCGTGCGTGGGCCGTTCTTTTTCCAGTCGTCTTATCTTAAAAACCAAAAAAGAGAAATTCAATGCTTACAATGTAATGCAAGTTTTGCCCGCGCGCTGATTGGCGTGGCGCTCGCGGGATCGCTGGCTGCGTGTGTCGCCGACGCGGCAGGTCGATGCCGTCCAGGAAGCACCGGCGCGCCCCAATCCCCATATGGAAGCGGTGCATCGGATCGATCAGGTCAACGGGCGAATCAACGCGCTGTGGCATCACGTCGCGCTGTGGCATCACGTCGATCAGCGCGTGAGCCAGGGCTTCTACCCGCCGCCACAAGGCGACGCGTTCCATCATCGTCTGGGATGTAGTGCGTCAGGAAGCGCTCGACATGGCTTGCCAGCATGGTGGCGTTTTGTCGGGTGAAGAGCAGCACACGCTGAAGGGCGAGCTGGACGGTTTGCAGCGCGTAATTCAGTAAGTTAAGCACCGGAAGTTAAGCACCGGAGCATCATGCGCCGAACGACACAGGCCTGGTTTGCGGCTGCCGTTCGGCTCAGATTGCTTATCGATCAAGAGCCTTGAGCTCGAACCCCAACACCATCTCCGCTACTTCCAGGACCGCCTCCAGCGCCACCTCGACAGCCTCGACCGAGGGCGTCAACAACAAATCATCGGCATAGCCCATCGCCAACGCGAAGATTTGCCGGGCCGCACGTTCCGGCGATGCACAGCGAAACACCTTCGCCTCCACTCTCTGTTCAATAATTCCGCGAAGCATGGCTTGCCAGCGACCGATCTCGCTTAAATAAGCCTGCGCCAGTTCTGCGTCTTGCATGGCCTCGTCCCAGGCATCCAGCCACAACCCCCAACCATCATCCTTGCCAGCCGGCAGGCAGTCGCGGATAAAACCGAGCAACGCTTCGACCGGCGATTTATCGGCCAGATGTGCGCCGGTTTCTTTGAGTTGCTAGTCGGCAAAGTGCACGAACGCCTCGCGGCGCAACTCATTCCAGTCGCCAAAATAATGAGATGTGACTGCGCGACAGCCCCGCGTGCTCGGCGTGATCGCGTGTGGAAACGTCCGCGAAACCTTTTCGGCGAAACAACTCAAGGGCGGTCGCAATGATCTGACCTTTGCGTTCGGGAGACGACCGCGACATGTTCGATTCCTTTTAAACCGTGAACGAATTAGCTGAGCTTGCATTTTGAGCGACTATTTCCTCAAGGCACGTCATGTCATTCGTCACACCAGAAATCCAGATAGTTGAGCGCGAAAAGCTCGGCCAGCAATCCGCCACCTCCACGCTCAAAGCCATTGCCCGGACCTATCCGGGCAGCTGTTCTTCACGCTGTCACTCGTTGCGCTGGAGAACGCGCTGTTGCTCGCGAATCCGCTGTTCGCCAGATTCGCCGTCGACTCGATCATTCGCGGCGACGCCCGCAGCGCGTTGTTCTATGCGGTGATCGTATCGGCGTTCTGGGCGGTTGGCGCAGCACGCCGGACCGTGGATACGCGCACCTTCACGCGGATATACGCCGATCTGGCGGCGCCGGTGATCCTCAATCAGCGGCTGCAGAACCAAAGTACGTCGACGGCTGCGGCGCGCGTGGTGTTGGCCCGGGAGTTTATCGACCTCTTCGAAAAACACGTGCCGACCTTGGTGTCCGTAGTCGGCGCCGTGGCCATGCTGCTGGCAATCGAGCCATGGATCGGCGTAGCCAGCCTGGGCACTGCTGTGCAGTGCATGGCTTTGTTGCCGCGCTTTGCACAGCGCAACCAGAGCTTGCATCAACGTCTGAATGACCGACTGGAGAAGGAAATCGGTTTGGCCGCGAAAGTCGGTACGATCACCTTGAAACGGCACTATCATGTACTGTCCAAGCTCCGGATTCACCTGTCGAACCGTGAAGCGGGGGCGTTTCTCTTCGTCGGTTCGGTCGCGGTCGTTCTATTTGTCATCGTCATCAGTTAGTTGGCGCTGGCGCCGGCGGTCAAGGCCGGGCATGTTTATGCCGTGATGACGTATCTCTGGACCTTTGTCAGCAGTCTGGACGAGGCGCCTTCGATGGTCGATCAACTCGCGCGCTTGCGCGACATCGGCAAACGGGTGGACCCAGGGCTCGCGAAGGATTAAGGGCCGCCGCGCCAGCCCGCGCCGTTTGACAAGCTGAATTCGGTCGCGTAAATTCGCCGCACGCGTCGGGAGAGAACGCTGGCCGTTGGTCGTTGATGTTCCAGACGACATAAAAACGAAGCCGCGCCGCCGAAGGGGCACACCCACAAACTCTCAGGCAAAAGGACCGGTCGCGTCGAAGTTCCGTTCATGCAATGCGTCTTTAACCGGGCGCCGGCGAGCGGAATGTCGAACTCTGGAGAGCGGCATCGGCTGATCAAGCACCAGCCAGATGCCCACCGAAGGGGCGTGCGTTGAACGTCGGATCATCGGCGAACAGCGTGCAATCTCTCAGGTACCGAGGACAGAGGGGTCATGTACCGAATCGCTACGCGGTTTGGGCTTTGTATGTTGCAGTCGGATGGTTTCACGCGTCTAGCGCAGCTCAAAAAGCCGAAACCCCGAGCGGGTTCAACGCATGACTTTTTTGTTTTCGCGCACGCCCGAGGCTCGCTCCATGTCTGATCTTCAACACACGCCCTTGCACGCCGCTCACCTTGCGCTCAACGCACGCATGGTCGATTTCGGCGGCTGGGACATGCCCGTCAATTACGGTTCGCAGATCGACGAACACCATGCGGTGCGCACCGACGCCGGCATGTTCGACGTGTCGCACATGCGCGTTGTCGATTTCACCGGCGACAAAGCGCGCGAGTTCTTCAAGTACGCAATCGCCAACAACGTCGACAAACTCACCGTTCCCGGCAAAGCGCTCTATTCGTGCCTGCTGAACCCGGAAGGCGGCGTGATCGATGACCTGATCGTCTATTACTTCGCCGATGACAACTACCGCGTCGTCGTGAACGCCGGCACGGCTGAGAAAGACATCGCGTGGTTCGGCCATCTGAATGCGGAAGGCGGTTTTGGACTGACCATCTCGCCGCGACGCAATTTCTCGATCATCGCCGTGCAGGGACCGAACGCGCGCGAAAAAGTCTGGCAAGTGCTGCCAGAAACACGCGACGCCACAACAGAACTCAAACCCTTCAACGGGGTGCAATTCCCTACCAGCTCGTTCGGCGACGTCATGCTCGCGCGCACCGGCTACACGGGCGAAGACGGTTTCGAAATCATCGTTCCTTCTACGCAAGTGGAAGTGTTCTGGAACGCATTGATCACGCAAGGCGTGAAGCCTGCCGGCCTCGGCGCACGCGACACGCTGCGCCTGGAAGCCGGTATGAACCTGTACGGCCAGGACATAGACGACACGGTCTCGCCGTTCGACGCCGGGCTCGCCTGGACCGTCGATTTGAGCGACACGAATCGCGCGTTCGTCGGTCGTGCCGCACTGGAAGCGAATGGATCGAAGGTGCGCTTTGTCGGCTTGATTCTGCAGAAGGAAAACGGCCGCGCTGGTGGCGTGCTTCGTGCTCACCAGAAAGTCGTCACGGCCGACGGTGAAGGCGAGATCACGAGCGGCACATTCTCGCCGTCGATGCAGGAGTCCATCGCGTTTGCCCGGGTGCCGGCGAGCGTGAAACCGGGCGACAAAGTGCACGTCGTCATCCGCGACAAACAACTGCCTGCAAGCGTGGTAAAACTGCCGTTCGTGCGCAACGGTAAGGTGTTGGCGGCGCTTTAAAACGCCCGCAAGCGCCTGCTGAAAAAGTCACGCACGACCCCACCCCTCAAAGACAACTGGAGCATCCGCATGAGCATCCCGACCGACCTCAAATACACCGAATCGCACGAATGGGTGCGCACCGAATCCGACGGCACCCTCACCATCGGTATTACAGATCACGCACAGGAAGCACTGGGCGACATAGTGTTCATCGAATTGCCGCCGGTGGGTAAGACCGTTGCTGCTGGCGACGCCGTCGCGGTGATCGAATCGGTGAAGGCAGCATCCGATATCTACGCGCCCGTGTCCGGCGAAATCGTCGGCGCGAACGATGCGCTGACCAGCACGCCGGATCAGATCAACGGCACGCCGTACGAAAGCTGGCTCTTCAAGATCAAGCCCGCCGCCGACGCCAAGACGGATCGGCTGATCGATGCCGGTGCATACGGCACCTCGATCAGCGAATAAAACTTTTCAACGACCGTGCGGCATGCTTGGCGCTCAATAGCAGACCACGCCGCACCAGCAGGAACTCTCATGAAGCTCGAACACCCGGACCATCTGATGAATCGCTCATCCTTGTCGCTCGCCGCACTCGAATGCCGCAACGCGTTCGCCCAGCGGCACATTGGCCCAAATGCGGCCGACCAGCACGCCATGCTCGAAGCGCTCGGTTTCGCGTCGCGTGCGGCGTTCATCGATGCGGTGATTCCCGAGTCCATCCGGCGTCAGGAAACGCTTCCTCTCGGCGCGTTCACGCAGCCGAAGAGCGAGGCGGAAGCGCTGGCGTCGTTGAGGAAGCTGGCGGATCAGAATCTGGTGTTCAGGAACTACATTGGGCAAGGTTATTACGGCACGCACACGCCGGCCGTGATCCTGCGTAACGTGCTTGAAAACCCAGCGTGGTACACGGCATACACGCCGTATCAGCCGGAGATTTCTCAAGGCCGCCTGGAAGCGTTGCTGAACTTCCAGCAAATGGTTATCGACCTGACAGGTCTCGCGATTTCGAACGCATCGTTGCTCGACGAAGCCACTGCCGCCGCCGAAGCCATGACACTGCTGCAACGCGCGGGCAAGCCGAAATCGAACCTGTTTTATGTAGCCGACGACGTGCTGCCGCAGACCATCGAAGTCGTGCAGACGCGCGCGAAACCGGCAGGTATTGAAGTGAAAGTTGGTCCCGCCGCCGATGCCGCCAAAGCCAACGCATTCGGCGTGCTGCTGCAATACCCGGGCGCGAATGGCGATGTTCACGACTATCGCGCGTTGACCGAAATCGTGCATGCCATCGGTGGTTTTGTAATCGCCGCCGCCGACTTGCTGGCACTCACGCTGCTGACCCCGCCGGGCGAATGGGGCGCGGATGTGGCTATCGGTAATACACAGCGCTTTGGCGTGCCGGTCGGTTTCGGCGGTCCGCACGCGGCGTACATGGCCGTACGCGACGACTTCAAACGGCAAATGCCGGGCCGGCTGGTCGGCGTGACCGTCGATGCCCAAGGCAAGCACGCGTTGCGTCTCGCGCTGCAAACCCGTGAACAACATATCCGCCGCGAAAAGGCGACATCGAATGTATGTACGGCGCAAGCGCTGCTCGCGATCATGGCCAGCATGTACGCCGTGTATCACGGGCCGCAGGGTTTGAAGACCATCGCGTTGCGCGTGAATCGCGTGGCGTCGATCTTCGCTGCCGGCGTACAAAAACTCGGCTACAGGCTCGCAAACGAAACCTTTTTCGATACCGTCACCATTGTCAGCGGTGCGAACACGACGGCGTTGCATCAGGCGGCGTCGGCGGTGCATGTGAACCTGCGTCACATTGATGCAACGCACGTAGGCGTTTCCGTCGATGAAACCACCACGCGCGACGACCTACTGAAACTCTTCGCGCTCTTCGCAGAAGTGGCGGGCAAGACGGAAACATTCGATATCGACGCGCTGGATGCGGACATAAAAGTCTCCTTGCCGAAATCGCTGGAACGCACGAGCGATTACCTCACGCATCCGGTGTTCAACCGTCACCACTCCGAGCATGAAATGCTGCGCTACCTGCGCAGTCTGGCGGACAAGGATCTCGCGCTCGACCGCACAATGATCCCGCTCGGTTCATGCACGATGAAGCTGAACGCAACGTCCGAAATGCTGCCCGCGACGTGGCCCGAATTCGCGCAGACTCATCCGTTTGCGCCGGCGGAACAAACGGTCGGTTATCGCACGATGATCGATCAGCTCGAGCAAATGCTGGTTGCGTGTACCGGTTACGCAGCTGTGTCGCTGCAACCGAACGCCGGCTCGCAAGGCGAATACGCCGGCTTGCTGATCATCCACGCGTATCACGAATCGCGCGGCGAAGGGCATCGGAACATCTGCCTGATCCCGTCGTCGGCGCACGGGACGAACCCGGCATCGGCGCAAATGGCCGGCATGCAGGTTGTGGTCGTTGCGTGCGATGAACAAGGCAACGTCGATATCGCCGACTTGAAGGCCAAGGCTGACAAGCACGCCGACAAACTCGCCGCGATCATGATCACGTATCCGTCCACGCACGGCGTGTTCGAAGCGAATGTGCGCGAAATCTGCGAGATCGTGCACGCGCACGGCGGCCAGGTCTACGTCGATGGCGCGAACATGAACGCAATGGTGGGCCTGACCGCGCCGGGCCAGTTCGGCGGCGACGTCTCGCACCTGAACCTGCACAAGACTTTCTGCATTCCGCATGGCGGCGGCGGACCGGGCGTGGGTCCGGTTGCAGTCGGCGCGCATTTGGCCAAGTTCCTGCCGAACCAGCATTCGACCGGTTATCAGCACGATACGGCGGGGATTGGGGCGGTATCGTCGGCGCCTTATGGCTCCGCCGCCATTCTGCCGATCTCGTGGATGTACATCGCAATGATGGGCGCGCAAGGCCTCACGAACGCCACCGAAAGCGCAATCCTCGCAGCGAACTATGTGGCGGAGCGGCTCGCACCGCATTACCCCGTGCTGTACAGCGGCACGGGCGGCCTGGTCGCGCATGAGTGCATTCTCGATCTGCGTCCGTTGAAAGAAACCAGCGGCATTTCGGTCGATGACGTCGCGAAGCGCCTGATTGACTACGGTTTCCATGCACCGACCATGAGCTTCCCGGTGCCGGGCACGTTGATGGTCGAGCCGACGGAATCGGAGTCGAAGGAGGAACTGGATAAGTTTATCGATGCAATGATCGCCATTCGCGACGAAATTCGCGCGGTAGAGGAAGGCAAGTCGGATCGCGAAGACAATCCGCTGAAGAACGCGCCGCATACGGCAGCGGTGGTTGTGGCCGATGGCTGGAGCCACGCCTACTCGCGTGAAACGACGGCGTATCCGCTGACTTCGTTGATTGCACGCAAGTACTGGCCGCCAGTCGGTCGCGCAGACAACGCTTACGGCGACCGTAATCTGTTCTGCTCGTGCATTCCATTGTCGGAGTACGGGGAATAAGCACGCGTTTCAACTGTCCGGCATCCCTGAGAGCCGGACAGTTTTGCCGGAGTCACACAACACCAGATACCATCTCAGCCGAACCAAGCCAATCAGGGAGTTTTGCATGGCGCGACAGGTGAGAATGGTGAGTAAAACGTGGCGTGTTCCGGCGATGATCGCGGCTCTTGCAGCAACGGCAATCAGTGCGCCAAGCGCTTTTGCCGCAATGAATTTTTGCGCCGCGCCCGCGATGCAAAACAGTGAGCGCACGAACGCCGATCCGGGTGTGAAAGCATTGGTAAAAATGGTGCAATCGCGGCTAAACGACCAGCCGAAGGCGCGGGCGACGCTTCATACGGAAGGCACGTTGCCGCATCAGGGCATTCGCGACGAAAGCGAAGAGGCGGAGAAGGATCTCGGATTAATGCGCGACGCCGCGCTTGCGTGGCGCGCGACCGGCAACGAAGCGTATTTGCGTCTCGTCGACCGGTTTCTATCCGCGTGGGTCACAACGTACCAGCCGAGTTTCAATCCTATCGATGAAACGAATTTCGAGTCGCTGATCCTCGCCTACGACCTGACCGCGAGCGCCTTGCCGGTAAAGACGCGGAACGTGTCGAGCGCGTTCATCACGAAGCTGGTGACGGGATATATAGCGGATATTGACAAACAAAAGCGGCCTCTGACCGGCACGTATCGAAACAACTGGCAGAGTCACCGGATCAAGTTGATCGCGATGAGCTCGTTCACTATTGATGACCACAAGCTGATTAACGCGGCGCAGCGTCTGTATGTGGAACATATTGGAGACAACATTGCGCCGGACGGCTCGACCATCGATTTCGCCGAACACGACGCGCTGCATTACGTCACTTACGATCTGCAGCCGCTGGTCACCGCCGCGCTCGCGGCGCGTCGTCATAACCGCAACTGGCTGGGTGAGCGCGCGCAGTCGGGCGCGACGCTCGCCGCCGCGCTGAACTGGCTCACGCCGTACGTGCTCGGCACACGCACGCACGAAGAATTCGTTCATTCGACCGTGCCCTTCGATGCCACTCGCCGTGAAGCCGGCCTGCCCGGTTATTCGGGCATGTGGGATCCGAAACACGCGGCCGAATTGTTTCATCTATCGGCGCGGCTTGACGGGCGTTACACGCCCATTGCGCTGCGCCTGGCGTCCACGCCGCCGGCCTGGCTCGCGGTATGTTTACCGCTGCCGGCGCGCTGATTTTTTAGCAGCACCTTTGCAGGAGCAGTCATGGCAGTCAGCGTTTTCGATCTTTTCAAAATCGGCATCGGTCCGTCGAGTTCGCATACGGTCGGACCGATGCGGGCCGCCCTGATGTTCGTGCAGGGGCTCGAACATGATGGTCTGCTGGACGCCACGGCTAGCGTGAAATGCGAGTTGTACGGCTCGCTCGGCGCAACCGGCAAGGGTCACGGTTCGGATCGGGGCGTGATGCTCGGCTTGATGGGCGACGCGCCTGACACCGTCGATGCCGGCACGATCAGCGCGCGTCTCGAGACCGTGCGCGCGACGAAAAAGCTTTTGCTGCTGGGCAAGCATGAAATTCCGTTCGTGTTGAAGGAACACATTGTGTTTCTGCGACAGACGCTGGCTGAGCATCCGAACGGCATGAAACTCCATGCCTTCGATGCCAACGGTGTGTCATTGCGCGACTCGACCTATCTCTCGGTGGGTGGCGGTTTTGTGGTGACGGCGGGGGCATCGAATGTGAAGGTGCTTACCGCGATTGAACAGTTGCCTTACGCATTCCAGTCCAGCGATGAATTGCTTGCGTTGTGCCGTGAAACGGGCAAATCCGTGGCGCAATTGATGTGGGAAAACGAGCGTGTGTGGCGTAGCGAAGAGGAGATTCATTCGGGCTTGCTGCGCATTTGGGACGTGATGCAGTCGTGTGTGAAGCGCGGTTGCGGAATCGACAACCCCGACGCCGATGGTTGCCTGCCCGGTCCATTTCAGGTTAAACGGCGCGCGCCGGTGTTATATCAGACGCTGGTCGACAAACCCGAGCAGGCGCTGCGCGATCCGCTTTCCATGATCGACTGGATCAACCTATACGCCATTGCGGTGAACGAGGAAAACGCGATGGGCGGGCGTGTGGTGACGGCGCCGACCAACGGCGCGGCGGGGATTATTCCGGCGGTGCTGCATTACTACGACCGGTTCGTGCCGGGATCGAATGCGCAGGGCGTGATTGATTTCTTGCTGACGGCAGCGGCTATCGGGATTCTGTACAAGATGAACGCTTCCATTTCCGGCGCCGAGGTCGGGTGTCAGGGTGAAGTTGGGGTTGCATGTTCAATGGCGGCGGCGGGATTGGCGGCGGTCATGGGCGGGACGCCGACGCAGGTTGAAAATGCTGCCGAGATCGGGATGGAACATAACCTCGGGCTGACTTGCGATCCGGTTGGCGGGATGGTGCAAATTCCATGCATCGAACGCAATGCGATGGGGTCGATGAAAGCGGTGAATGCTGCGCGAATGGCTATGCGGGGAGATGGCAGTCATTATGTGTCGCTCGATTCCGTCATCAAAACCATGATGCAAACCGGCGCCGATATGAAAACTAAATACAAGGAAACGTCACGGGGAGGGTTGGCGGTGAATATTGTCGAGTGTTGAGTTTGCCGGCGCCAGCAGAACCAACAAAACCCCTCCCCAGCGCCGGCACCCCGCCCAAGCCTAAGCTATGCAATCCCCTGCCCACCGCTTGCGCGAAACCTTCTGGGAGATTTCATCGCATGACATCAGCTGTCTCGTCCCCCCAACACCCTTCCGACCACCGGTGCATGCCTGGTTGTCGATGCACTCCTCACTTATGGCGTCGAACGCGTCTTCTGCGTTCCCGGCGAAAACTTCCTCGCTATCCTGGATTCCCTCCACGACGAAACCAGTCGCATTCAGACCATCGTGTGCCGCCACGAAGCCGCAGCGGCAAACATGGCCGAAACGGTTGGCAAACTGACCGGCTGCCTCGGCGTGGCACTGCTTACCCGAGGCCCGGATGCGACGCATGCGTCCATCGGCGTTCACACGGCATTCCAGAATTCCACGCCCATGATCTTGCTGATTGGCCAGTGTGTACGCGAGCACATGGACCGCGAGGCATTTCAGGAAATCGACTACCGGTGCATGTTCGGGCAAATGGCGAAGTGGGTCGCCCAAATCGACGATCCGCGCCGAATTCCTGAATATCTAAACCATGCCATATTGCGACCTCCGACCGGCCAGGACCGGTCGTGCTCGCCTTGCCGGAAGACTTGCTGAGCGACCCATGCGAAGCCGTGCCGGGAGCGCCGCGTTATCAGCGTGTGGCAGCCTCGCCGGCGCAAATCGCGCGTCTCAGCGAACTGCTCGCGGCGTCGAAGAAACCCTTTGTCATTGCTGGCGGCAGCGGATGGACGCCCGAAGCCACGGCGGATTTCGCGCGCTTCGGGAAGCGTGGCAGTTGCCGGTCGGTTGCGCATTCCGGTTCCAGGCACACTGAACAACCACCACCCCAATTATGCCGGCGATGTCGGCCTCGGGATCAATCCCGCCCTTGCCGCACGCATCCGCGATGCCGACCTGCTCCTGGTCCTGGCCCCCCGAATGGGGCAAATCGACAACCAGCGGTTACACGCTGCTGGACATACCCAAGACGAAACAAACCACGTACACCAAGGTGCCGAAGAACTGGGGCGTGTGTATTCGGCGGATCTGCCGATTGTTTCGGGCATGCCGGAGATGGTGTCGGCGCTCAAGCCGCCCGCAGTCATCCCGTGGAGCGGCGCCGTTGAAGCGGCGCATGATGCGTATCTCGCGTGGCGCAAGCCGCGGCCAATGCTCGGCGATGTCCAGCTCGGCGAGATCATGGAACAACTCAGCGAGCATCTTCCCGCTGACGCCATCGTGACGAACGGTGCTGGGAATTACGCGACGTGGTTGCATCGGCACTATGCGTATCGGCATTTCCGGTCGCAGGTTGCGCCAACGAGTGGTGCGATGGGTTATGGGCGTGCCCGCGGTGATCACCGCGAAGTCGCTGTATCCGAACCGGGTCGTGGTGGCGTTTGCAGGGAACGGATGTTTCCTGATGTCGAGCTAGGAGTTGGCCACGGCAATGCAGTACAAGCTCGCGGTGATATTCGTGGTGGTGAACAACCAGCAATACGGCACGATCCGCCTGCATCAGGAGCGACGCTATCCGAACCGCGTGCATGGCACGGCGCCAAACCCCGACTTCGCAGCCTATGCGCGCGCATTTGGAGCAGGAGAACTGGTGGAATCGACGGCGCAATTCATGCCCGCATTCGAGCGCGCTGTGAAGACGGGATTGCTATCGGTGATAGAAATCAGGATTCCGCAGGATGCGAGTACCCCGGCGGCAACGTTGGATCAGGTAAGGCAGCAAGGAGAGAAGTTGCGGCAGAAGTGAACGCCGGCCACGCACCGTGGCGGCCAAGAACATTTGCAAACATGCGGGTTTTACGAAGACCCGCATGCAAGAGCCAGATCCAGGCTCACGCAAAAGCTAAAGCGAACAAACCCAGGAGACGCAAGACCATGGCATCACAAGCATTTTTGCAAGCAAGAGACTTTCTGTTGCGTCATCGCGACGACTACGCCACCGCGTATAAAGACTTCACGTGGCCCGAACTGACGGAGTTCAACTGGGCGCTTGACTGGTTCGATGAATACGCACGCAGCAATCTCAATCCGGCGCTGTGCGTGGTCGAAGAGAACGGTGACGAGACGAAGCTTTCGTATGAGGAGTTATCGGCGAGATCGAATCAGTTGGCCAACTGGCTGAGGCAGCAAGGCGTCCAGCGAGGCGACCAGATCTTGCTGAGGCTGCCGGCCAGCGCTTTGGGAAACCATGCTCGCCGCCATGAAGCTCGGCGTCGTCACTATTCCGGCGACCATGTTGCTGACCCCGGCAGACATTGCTGACCGCATGACATGCGGTGAAGTGAAGCATGTGATCGTGGCATCGAGTGAAACTGCGAAGTTCGATTCCATCGATGAAACCAAGACCCGCATAGCCGTAGCCATCCCGCAGAGCGCTGTGTTACCCGAAGGCTGGCTGAACTTCGCCGTTGCGTTTAATCAAGGCCCCTCGTTCGAGCCCGAAGGCCGAATGCTCGCGACCGATCCGCTGCTGTATTTCACGAGCGGCACGACAAGTCGCCCGAAGCTCGTGTTGCACAGCCATCAGAGCATCCGGTCGGGCATTTGTCGACCATGTACTGGATCGGCCTGAAACCCGGCGATGTCCATCTCAACATCAGCCCGCCCGGCTGGGCAAAGCACGCGTGGAGTTGCGTCTTCGCCCCGTGGAACGCGGGCGCGACCGTGTTCATCCACAACACGTCGCGCTTCAGCGCGAAGGCCACGCTGGAGGCGCTCGTCCAGCACCAGATCACCACGCCTCTGTGCGCCGCCGACGGTCTGGCACATGATGATCCAGGAAGATTTATCGGCATATAAGGTGCACTTGCGCGAGGTCGTCGGCGCGGGCGAACCGTTGAATCCGGAGATTATCGAGCACGTGAAAAAGGCCTGGAACCTCACGTTCGCGATGGTTTCGGCCAGACAGAAACCACGGCGCAGATAGCGAACTCTCCCGGTCAACCGATGAAACCGGGATCGATGGGCAGGCCACTACCAGGCTACCGCATCACGCTGCTCGATCACGACGACAACCCCGCCAAGGAAGGTGAACTCACGCTGATCCTCGACCCCAAGCGGCTGGGTTTGATGGATGGTTAAGTGGACGATCCGTCAAAGTCGCAGCAAGCCATGCGCGACGGCCACTATCGTACGGGCGATGTAGCGTCCATCGACGACGATGGTTACTTCACCTACGTTGGCCGCGCCGACGATGTCTTCAAGGTATCGGATTACTGCATCAGTTCGTTCGAGCTGGAGAGCGTGCGATCGAACATCCTGCGGTAGGCGAAGCGGCCGTGGTGCCGAGTCCGGATCCGCTGCGTTTACCAGTGCCGAAAGCGTTTGTCGCCTTGCGCAACGGTTATGAACCGACAAAGGAAACCGCAGGCGAAATCCTGAAGTTCGCCGCGCGAAACTGGCCGCGTACAAGCGCATTCGACGCATCGAGTTTTATGAATTGCCGAAGACCATCTCGGGCAAGATCCGTCGCGTAGAACTAAGGATAACTGAAGAAGCGCGAGGCAGCGACGCGCGCCGGGAGAATAAATACTGGGAAGAGGATTTCAGCGCGTAGTATGCAAAAAAAGCCCCGCTGCGCAGAACGCATGCGGGGCTTCCAAACCTAAAATCAAACCCTCTAAACCTTACTTGCCACCCACGCTTTGCAGCGTCGTCCACTTGCCGTCGACGACCTTGTACAGCGTGATACCGCCGTTCTTCAAATCGCCATTCGAGTCATACGCGAGCTGCTTCGACGTCACGCCGGGCATGTCGGTATTGGCAAGCAGCAGCAGGTACTTCGCGGGATCGGTCGAGTTTGCGGCCTTCATCGCCGAGAACATGGCCATTGCGCCGTCATACGCGTACGGCGAGTACGTTTGCACATCTTCGTTGAAGCGCGCCTTGTACTTCGCAACATAAGCCGCGCCACCCGGCATTTCATCGAGCGGCAAACCAGCCAGCGACGCCACCGTGCCGTCGGCTGCGTTGCCGGCGATCTTCAGGAACGTGTCGGTCTTGACCATTTCACCCGCCATCAACGGTGCGCGCATGCCGAGCGTCTTCATCTGCTTGACCATCGGGCCAGCTTGGGAATCCGCACCGCCGTAGTACACGAGGTCAGGATTCAACGACTTGATCTTGGTCAGGATGGCCTTGAAGTCAACGGCCTTGTCGTTCGCGTATTCACGATCCACGATGGTCGCGCCCGATGCCTTCGCCGCCTTTTCGAACTGGTCGGCGAGACCCTGGCCATAAGCCGTGCGGTCATCGACAATCGCAATCTTCTTCATCTTCAATGTCTTCACCGCGAACTCGCCGGCCACCGATCCTTGCTGCGTGTCGGAAGTCATCATGCGGAACGCAGTCTTGTAACCTTGCGTCGTGTATTCCGGCGCGGTTGCCATTGCGATTTCGGGAATGCCGGCGTTCGCGTAGATGCGCGAAGCGGGGATCGTCGTGCCCGAGTTGAAGTGACCGAGCATGCCCTTGACGTTGTCGTCTACCAGCTTTTGTGCGACGGTCGTGCCGGTGCGCGGGTCAGCCTGGTCGTCGGCGGAATCGAGCACGATGCGAATCGGCTTGCCGCCGATCAGGGGCTTGGTCGCGTTGAAATCTTCAACCGCGAGCACCACGCCGTTCTGGAAATCCTTGCCGTAGTGCGCTTGCGCGCCGGTCATCGGGCCGGCGAATCCTATCTTCACGTCTTCAGTCGTCTGTGCCTGAGCCGTTCCCGCGAGCGACAGTCCAGTGATAAACATCGCAGCTGCCAGCTTCTTCATCGCGTAATCCATAAACTCTCCTGATTCCCATGTAAGTGGCAGCGTGTGCCGGGATCGCCGTGCCTGCTGCCGTTTGTTTGAGGCGACCCGCCGTGCTGAATACAGCTCAGCCGATCATCATCAAATTCGCATTGCCGCCCGCAGCCGCCGTATTCACGCTCACCGAGCGTTCCGTCAGCAACCGTTCGAGCGCGTAATCCTGCTCGCCGTCGTGGGCGTCGTCGGCGAATGCTTCCGCCGGCACACCCTGCACCGAGATGATCGGTCCCGGGCGTTTCGCGACGTCCTTCACCAACGCCATCAATTCGTCGCTGTCGCCTTCGAACAAGACTGCATCGAAGGCCCCATCCTGGCCCTTGCGCGTCGACGCATACGGCTTGATCGACGCCGGCAGCGCCGCCACGAGCTGTTCGCCCGCCGCGCCGGAAAACAGCGCCTTATTGCCCGTGGCGAGCACCGCGGCGAGTTGCGCGCGCGCGCCACTTGCCGTCGCTGCTACGCACAGCACCGTGCCGCGTGCGCCGAGCGTGTAGGTGTTACGCTCGCCGGTCGGACCGGCCAGCACGGCGGTGACGCCAGCCATGACATGCTGCAGATGGCCTTCGCAACGTGCCGCCGTTTGCGGATCGCGCTCGGTGATCGCCCAGTCGCGCAACGCGGTCAGCGCGGCCGGTGTTGCGTTCGCGGTCGTCTGGTCCATGATCAGCGCGCTTTCCAGCGATTTCGGCAAGCCCGTGGGACGTTTGGCAAGGAGCCGCTGCAAGTACAGCGCGCCGCCCGCTTTCGGTCCCGTGCCCGACAAACCTTCGCCGCCGAACGGCTGCACGCCGACCACTGCGCCAATCACGTTCCGGTTCACGTAGATGTTACCCACGTGCGCGTGGCTGACCAAGTGCGCAATGGTTTCATCGATACGCGTATGGATGCCCAGCGTCAGCCCGTAACCCGTCGCTTTAATTTGGTCGAGCAGTTTATCGAGATGTGCCCGGCGATACCGCACTACGTGAAGTACCGGACCAAACACTTCGCGCTTCAACTCGTCGATAGAATCAAGTTCGATCAACGTCGGCGGGACGAACGTGCCTTGTGCACAGACTTCAGGCACGGGCAACTGCACGACATTGCGGCCTTTCTCGCGCATCGCCGCAATGTGCGCGTCGATGCTCTGCTTCGCTTCGGCATCGATCACCGGACCGACATCGGTGGAAAGCCGGTCGGGATTCCCCATCGAAAGCTGCTGCATGGCGCCGGTGAGCATGTCGAGCATGCGATCCGCCACGTTGTCCTGCAGGCACAAAACGCGCAGCGCCGAACAGCGTTGACCGGCGGAATCGAAGGAAGACTGCAATACGTCCGCGACCACTTGCTCGGCCAGTGCCGACGAATCGACGATCATCGAGTTCTGTCCGCCCGTCTCCGCGATCAGTGGAATCGGCCGGCCATCCGGGTCGAGCCGTTCGGACAAGGTCTTGTTGATCAGGCGCGCGACTTCCGTCGATCCTGTGAACATCACGGCACACGTACGCGGGTCGGCGACCAGCGCCGCGCCCACGGTTTCACCATTGCCCGGCAGCAGTTGCACCGCGCCCGGCGGCACGCCGGCTTCGCGCAGGATGCGCACGGCTTGCGCCGCGATCAGCGGCGTCTGTTCAGCCGGCTTCGCGAGCACCGGATTACCGGCAGCAAGTGCTGCGGCCACTTGTCCCATGAAAATCGCGAGCGGGAAGTTCCACGGGCTGATGCACACCACGGGGCCCAGCGGACGGTGCGTATCGTTGGAAAACTCGCTGCGGATCTGCGCCGAGTAATAACGCAGGAAGTCGATCGCTTCACGAATCTCCGACACCGCATTCGCCAGCGATTTACCCGCTTCGCGCACGACCAGGCCCATCAGCGTATGCATCTGCGCTTCGAGCAGGTCGGCTGCGCGGGCGAGGCAATCGGCGCGTTCATCGACTGGTGTCGATTGCCAGATCGGAGCAGCGACGACGACGTTCGAAATCGCCAATGCGACTTGCTCCGACGTCGCTTCGACCACCGTGCCCACGAGGTCGCGCAAGTCGGCCGGGTTGCGGACATCGCGTGCAACGCCCTCTACGGAATCAGCGGCTTCGAGCATGGGCGCCGCGCGCCACGGATGATTCGCGCTCGCCAGCAACGCCGACGACAACGACGCCAGCCGATGCTCATTCGACAGATCGAAGCCCATCGAATTGAGGCGCTCGCTGCCGTACAACTGGCGCGGCAACGCGATCTTTGCATGAGGCAGACCGAGCGGTATGAGCTTGGACGCTTCGTCGATAGGGTCCTGCACAAGGTCGCTGACGGGAATCGTTCTATCGGCAATACGGTTCACAAACGACGTATTCGCGCCGTTCTCGAGCAGACGGCGCACGAGATATGCGAGCAGCGTTTCATGCGTGCCAACAGGCGCATATACGCGACACGGCCGGTTGAGCTTGTCGCGGTCGGTGACTTCTTCGTACAGCGGTTCGCCCATGCCGTGCAGGCACTGGAACTCGTACTGACCGGGGTAATAATTCCCGCCGGCGAGATGGTAGATAGCCGACAGCGTGAACGCGTTGTGCGTGGCGAATTGCGGATAAACAGCATCGGGCGCGCCGAGCAGTTTCTTCGCGCAGGCCACGTAAGAAATGTCCGTGTAGATCTTGCGCGTATAGACCGGATAGCCTTCGAGGCCATCGACTTGCGCGCGCTTGATTTCCGAATCCCAGTAAGCGCCTTTGACCAGCCGAACCATGATCCGATGACGGCTGCGACGCGCCAGATCGATCAAATAATCGATAACAAACGGGCAGCGCTTCTGATAAGCCTGCACCACGAAACCGATGCCGTTCCAGCCGGCCAGCTCCGGGTCGAAGCACAGCGCTTCGAGCAGATCGAGCGAAATTTCCAGCCGATCGGCCTCTTCCGCATCGATGTTCAAGCCAATGTCGTAACGCCGCGCGAGCAATGCCAGCGCTTTCACGCGCGGCAGCAACTCGGTCATTGTGCGTTCCTGCCGCGAGCGCGAGTAACGCGGATGCAGCGCGGATAGCTTGATGGAAATCCCCGGACCTTCGTAAATGCCGCGCGATCCGGCCGCCTTGCCGATCGCGTGAATGGCCTGCTCGTACGACGCGTAATAGCGAACCGCATCCTCTTCCGTCGTCGCGGCTTCGCCGAGCATGTCGTAAGAATAAAGGAAACCGCGCGCTTCGAACTTGCGACTGTTTGCGAGCGCTTCCGAAATCGTCTCGCCGGTAACGAATTGTTCGCCCATCAACCGCATGGCTATATCGACGCCCTTGCGGATCAGCGGCTCACCGCCGCGTCCGATCAGGCGCGTCAACACCGACGACAACCCCGCTTCGCTATTCGTCGTCACCAGCTTGCCGGTGATCATCAGGCCCCACGTCGCCGCGTTCATGAACAGCGACGGCGCCTGGCCCATATGCGAGCGCCAGTCGCCCTTGCTGATCTTGTCGCGGATCAGCGCGTCTCGCGTCGCGCGATCAGGAATGCGCAGCAGGGCTTCCGCGAGACACATCAACGCGACGCCTTCCTGGCTAGACAGCGAAAACTCATGAATCAGCCCTTCGACACCACAACCCGTTTGTTTCTTGCGCAGCGCTTCGACAAGCTTCGTCGCCATAGCATTCGTTTCGGCGACGACGTTGGCCGGCAGCCTTGCCTGGCCGATCAGGAACGGCACGCATTCCGGTTCCGGACGTCGGTACGCAGCCGTGATCGCGGCGCGCAACACGGATTGCGGCTGCACGTTCTGGGCGAAATCGAGGAAGGGATACGGCGCACCGTCTTCTTCAGAGTCGGCGTGCCCAGAGAGTTCCAGCGCATCGGCTGAACCAATTGCACCGGACAGTTCAGGTGGCAACTGTCCATGTTCGATGCGTTCGAGATACGCGAAGATGGCTTGCTTGATGAGCCAGTGCGGGGTCCGTTCGAGCCGCGTGGCGGCGTCTCTCAGGCGGGTGCGCAGCAGATCGTCGACTTTGACGCCCAGGGTGGTGCTTGCCATATATCCTTCCTTGCCGGAATCGGAACCGGCGATAGCTTGAAAAGTGGCCGAATCGTAACCCGCTCATAAAAAAGGTGCAACCACATTTCGAGACGGGTTGCACCTTTCGAAAGTCCTTTTGAGACAAAGGATTACGGGTAATTGAGGATGGTAGTTTGGGCCGGGCGTGCTCTAGGATTTTGCGGTTGATAATTTTTCTTGGGTCGCCCCTAATATAATTGCTACCTGGTGCCGATAAGAACTGGTACGGCCATACCAGCGATGAAACTTTGCGGACCGTCTAAACATTCAGCCGCACGGTTTCGGGGAGAAGAGGATATGAGCACCTGGAGAGCACCTGGATGATTTTTTGCAGCGTTTGGGCGATATGCGCGCTATGTGTGGTGCTGTTCATCCGCGGTGCGCATCCGTACGTCGAGCGTCCCGAGGGCGACAACGGGAATGACCTGACGGTGGGCGGTGACGGTTTCGATGGTTTCGAGCGAGAAGGCGAAGCACTGAACGCCGAAGCCGCAGATGCTGCCGAAAGGTAAAGGTTTAACCGCGCTTACGCCGACGATCCGGCGACGAAATGCCGGCCGAAGGTCCGATAGACAATCATCGGCGGGAATTGGAGAGTCGACATATAATCGGTCGAGAATGGGTCTTCAGCACGAACGGTTGTTGAGAATCTCCTTGGCAACTTGCCTGCCAACTAGCGCATGAGCGCGGCTCACGCGCCCAACTCCTCGTTCAAATATCCGCCGGCTGCAATTCAGGTAGCTATTTCACCGCAAGAAAAAAACTGCGGCCACGGATTGCCATAATCGGCGCAAGTACCGTGATGTAGTCGAATGTCCTGCAAACCGATTAGCCATTCAATTCGGCAAGATCTCACTCGTACACCGACTTCAAACAGGTCTGGGGGTCCTTGAAGGCTAGCTCGCAACAGCAGTGGTTGTCGCATGATAGCCATGCGGCGCGCACTCAAGCCGCACTCAAGCGACCTACTCAAAAATGCACCCGGAGATGAGGAAGGTAGCATGGTTGCTTGTGACTTTGCAGCGAGATCGAAAGTCGAAAATGACGCTGCTACCTAAGAATTGGGCCTGATCTTCCTCTGATATCGGCAAAACCTGGCAAGCACAAAATACTAATTATAAATAGTCTTAAATTAATTCAGTATTCCAAACTGAATAATTCGAAATCGTTCGCTCTCGATTGTCTCAGAACCATCTGATACATTACTTTCTGAGAACCGCTCATGTTGCTGCTGTCGAAGCACTTTCCAAGTACCAGGACCTTGCAGTGCTTCCTAGCGGTTGCCCAGGAATTGAATTTTCGCAGCGCTGCGCAGTTGTTGAACATGTCACAGCCGCCATTGTCACGACAAGTTAAAGGTCTCGAAGACTTTTTGCGAGTGCAACTGATTAACCGCGACAGGCGGCAAGTTAGCCTGACGCCTGCGGGCGAAGCATTTAAAAATGAGACGTACACATTCTTGATCGTGCTCGACGCCGCGGTTCTTGGCGTTACCCGGCAGTTTCAAGACGCGCAGGAAATCGATGAGGTTGTGCGCATTGGTGTAACGAGCGTCATTAACTGCTCACTGATTCCTGGCCTTGACGATCTCTTCAACTGCCCCGACTTTGCCAGTGGGCGTCGGCTGGAAAGAGATCTGTCAAAAAATCTCATTGAGCGCGTGCGACGGGGCGAGTTAGACGTTCGACATCGTTGCTCAGCCGAGCAATCTGTCAGTCGAGTCAGTCGGATGCGAGGAAATGATAGTCACGTTGCCCGAACGTCACCCCGCAGCTAGAAACAAACGAGTGGCACTCAACGAGTTCTGCGACAAATGCGAGCGTGCATTCAAGTCTTGTGGGTACAGTGCACCGCGGCGCCTGGAGCCCAAAGACTTCAATTTGCTCCTTGGCTGCGTGGCTGCGGGTGCCGGTATTGCTCTCTGTCCACAGTCAATGCAGGCCACCTCGCGCATTGGTGTTACCTAGCTGACCCTGAACAACAAAATTGGTTTTGGCGGCGAGCGGTCTAATCGCTAGGCTCACACGCGAGCGGCCGGGTTCAGCAGCAGAGCCAG
>CALNPU010000034.1 GCA_940588625.1 uncultured Caballeronia sp. | reverse complement strand
GTTCAGGCAGACCCGATTACACCTACCGCCCAGATCGCGACGAAATCTCCGCGCGAGACCTGAAATCTCAGCATGTGTTTGGGCCTAAGTGGATAACCCTTCATAATTCACACACACTCAGGTCACACTCAGGTTTTACTATGGCCCCCCGGAATTGGCAGAATCCTTCAGCTGACCATTGTGGTCGGCTTTTGCAACTCAATCCATACGCAGTCCGACAGGTCGAATTCTTCCTCGATCTGTTCGGGACGATCATCACGCAAATACGCATAGACCACTTGGCGCCCATCCCAATAAGCGACCGCGAAATCCGTTAACTCGGCGACCGTTCCACGCGGCAAGTCTCGCAGAAACATCCCGATCTGGTTGTCGAAAGCTTCAGGGGGCAGATCGCTCATCGATTTCTCCGTTCACTCCGGTCACATTAGCAGAATAGATGCTGGGCCGTACCCGGGAGACAAAAATCCATCGGCAAAGAACAATCTCTTTCTGCTCATTTGAGCTATAATATGCTCGCATGGTGGAGAATCGTGACACAATCCATCGCAATAAGCGGGCCTCTGCCCAGAAGATGGCTGCTGCCGTGGTCCGCACGCCACGGATGATCGGCGACTGTCCAGATTTATGAAGCAGGTCCGATGGAGAGGATCGAGCCGATCAAAAGCGGAATCAGCGCCGTTGGGCTCGTCGATCTCGCGACGTCAATGCACACGACAAAGGATCAACTCTTCAAGCGCCTTGGGCTCCCGCGTGCGACGGTCGACCGGAAGCTCGTAACAAACAGAACCTGTAGCAGGAGCAATCGGGTGAACCGGAAGGCTTTGACGACGCTCAATGGGTCGGACAGTGGCTGGAGAAACCGAACGGCGCACTCGGGGGCATCGCTCCGGCCGAACTGATGGACACTGTTCAGGGCCAGGAACTGATCTCCGGCCTTCTTGCAAGGAATGTAGAGCGGAGCGTACGCATGACGGTGGCGATCGGCGGATCGCCACTGACACTCTCGACTGCGCCGCCGATGACCTGTCTGGCGAGGGGGCGAAGCGGACGGAGGGCGTTGGAACAGAGCCGGTGCCAGTGCTCTACTGCGCGTCTAGCATCGCGTTGGCCACTCTCGAAACGGTTGTGCATTGGAATGCCGAAGGCTTGCCTTTCAACACGTATCTGGTCCGGATTGATGTGCCGATGTGCCGGATGACTTATGGAGTGCGGCGATGAGCGTGACGGCAGCCGCCGCGCCCGTCGGCTGGGACGCGATATTCGAGGGTAAGGTAAGTCTGGACCTGGGTGATGACTGGATCGGTGAAAAGAAGTCCACGCTTTTACTGGTGCCGTCCGTGATCGTACTGGAAGAACTCAACGCCCTCGTCAATCCGTTACATCCGGACGCAGCCAAAATCACCACCCACAACCACCCACATCAAAGCTGCGCAAATGGATCTACGATAGCCAGATTAAGAAGTAGGCACGTCGTCACACAAATCACCGAGCAACGTGGACAGAAAACAGGACCGAGAAGACGGAGCGAACGCAGCATAAATCACCTTGAAGCGAAATCGACCCTTGAGATGCTCGCGCGCGGAGTCGATCCCGCTACGGGAGAGTTCCTCTGGAACAAGCCCGTTTAATAACCCGCAGGTGAGCGTGAGCGGCCCAAAGAACGCTGGCCGGGCGTGGCCGCCGGAAGAAGACGATGCGCTGTTGAGAGACTTGGGGGCCGGGGAGCCATGGAATAGGGAAGTCAGTTAAGCCCAAAGAACGCGACAGAAGGATTTAGATCGTTCCCTTTTGTCGGGCGCAGCTCGCCGGGCTTGCCGTGGAAGACATCGCGCGCCAGGCTGTGGCGGCCTTCGCCGAGATTGAGTTGGAGCAACGTGCCGCGTCGGCGGGCCTCGTCATCGATAAAGTTCAGCGTATGGATGGTCTTATCGATGCGGCCGATTTCGGCGATGGCCTGCGCCAGGCTGGTCGGACGCTCATCGAACCTGCAAGGTGCGCCTGATCCCCATCGCGGGCACCAGGCTGAGCCTTGAGCGAGCCGATCAGGCGCCGCACATCGTCCCAATGTCGCGTCGTACAGCGCTCCCTGCCCTACGCCTCTGCCCTTGCCCTACACACCTCTGCCCTACGCGCATGAAACGCGGCACGTTGGCGTGCGAGACTCCGGGCCAGACCCTCGAACATCGCAGAGCCCTGATGGGTCAGGTTCGACCTCGTATCGATCACCGGTGTCATGCCGATCGCCGCCACCCGCCGGCAGAATGCACAGTCTTCGGAGAGATAGCTCCCGGACTGCGGGTCGATCATGTTATCGAAGAACTCATAGTGAGACGCAGCCATTTTTCCGGCGTCGTGGTCCGGCGGATCAATCAGGTCAGAACGATAGTGAAGCTCGGGAAAGCTGCCGCGAGTTTCAGGAACACCTCGCGCTTGATCAGCATGAATCCCGTTGGCGCGTCAATGACATCAAGAAAGCCGTTCTCATCCGGCTCCAGTTCGCCCGAGATTGCGGTGGCGGGATAACAGGCGAAGCGTGCGCGAAAATCGGCTTTCGTCGTACCGGTCGGCAAGGCTTCAGGCAAGCCCTCGGCTGGCCAGCCATCGGTTTTCAGCGGATAGACGCCCACCACCACTGGACGATCCGCCAGAAGCAGGCGAACGACGTCCAAACCCTTGAGCCGATATCACCGTCGATCCACATCAGATGCGTAAATCGCTCGTCTGCGAGGTACTCGGCCACCATCGTGTTGCGGGCACGGGTAATCAGACTGTCAAAACTGTTGAAATTTATCTCGAGGCCAAACCCGTGCCGGTCAGCTGTGTCGTACAGGTCAAGAAGTCCGTGGACGTAGCTGGTCGAAACGAGCCCCCCTAACTGGGCGTGGCCACCACCAATACATTGGCGTTGATTTTTACATCAGTCATCAAGTTTGCTCCTGAAACGGTAAAATGCGATGCGTGCGGCGCTCGCATACGGGCCTCAGCGGACTTTCCTTGCCGTGGGATCGGGAGCCGTTTGATAGCTGACCGTGCGATTCTGGTGGGTCATCCATCCTAGCGGAATAGTTCATCCCGAAAAACCCGGTCCACGACTTCGGCAACGATCATCGCGATTGCATTGATTCATCGCATGTCCACGTCCTGTGCGTCGAACGGGCACAATCGCGCTTTACAGACCACATAGGCGACCCGCTACGCTGCGTTGCGCCAACAGACTTGCACTCGACATGACCCACGCCTTCCTCGCCAACCATCCCGACCTTGCGTGGACCTCTGCGCAAAAACAGTCCAGACCCGAGGATCCGTTTATTGAGCTCGAAGCTCTCGACGACGTCCGCGTCGACCAATGGGTCGACGCGCAAAACGTGCGCACAACCGTCACGTTCGGTAAAACGCAGGAAACCAATGCGCTGACCGCGCGCCTGAAAACCGCTTACACCTCGCAGGAGCGCATCGTGTCCTGCTCGCACTATGGCGACTGGGGATACAACACATGGCAGGACGAGACACATCCGCTCGGAATCGTCAGGCGCACACCCTGGCAAAGATGGCTCGCGGGCAAGCCCGAGTGGCAAACCATTCTGGACGTCGACCAGATCGACTTGAACACGAGCGGAGCCAAAGACGGTATCCGCTGGACGCTGCACGACTTCGACATGCTCTACCCGACCTGGGACCGGGCGTTGGTGAGCTTGTCGCCGGGCGGCTCGGACGCATGCATGGTCCGCGAGTTCGACATCGAAACACAGCGATTCGTTGAAGACGGTTTCACGCTTCCCGATGTTGGCAAGCACGGCATTTCGTGGATTGATCGCGACACGGTGTATGTCGGCTGGGACGATAGCGCGCACAGCAAGAAGCCCGCGCTGACCACGTCCGGTTTTCCGTGCCAGGCACGCAAATGGAAGCGCGGTACGAAGCTGGCCGATGCTCCCCTGGTCTTCGCAGGCAAGCGTCGCGATGTATCGGCGGGCGTGGACTACGATCAGCTCGAAAAGCTGCATCTTGCTTCACGCGTGACCTCGTTCTTCGAGACGCTGCAATACTGGCTGGATGAATCTACCGGGGAATGGCAGCAATACGACGTGCCGTTGCACGCGGAACTGGAGCATTGGCACGGCTGGCTGTTTGTCACGCCGCGGGAATCCTACGAAGCCGGCGATGCGACCTTCGCGAGCGGTTCGCTGCTCGTCATCCGTCGCGACGCCTTCCTGAAAGGCGCGCGCAATTTCACCGTACTATTCACGCCGTCAGGCCGGACCGTTCTTGCCGATATCGACTTCACGAAGCACTGGTTGGTCGTGTCACAGATGGACGATGGTTCGCCGCGCGTAGAGTTACTCTCCCCGCCGGCCGACTTCGAAGGCGAATGGAGCCGCCGACATTTCGCGCTGCCTGCCGCCAGCCAGTCGTACGTGGACTCCATCGACAGCGAACATGACGACACCGTGCTCGTTCACGTCGAACATTTCCTTATGCCGCCGTCGCTATACTACGCTGATTTCGCGCGACCGGAAAACGAATGGCAACTGCTCGCACGCCTTCCGGCTCAATTCGATGAGACCGGTCTCGTTGCCGAGCGTCGTCACGCAATATCAACAGATGGCATTGCTATTCCCTATTGGCTGATCGGCCGTGAAGCGAACGTCAAGGGTCATGAAACCGCGCCCTGCCTGCTCTACGGCTATGGCGGGTTCGAAGTCGCGCTCGACCCGCATTACGACGCGACCACGGGAATCGCGTGGCTCGAAAGCGGCGGGTTGTACGCAATCGCGAACATTCGTGGTGGTGGCGAATTCGGGCCAGAGTGGCATCGGGCGGCGCAGCGCGAGAAACGCCAGGTCGCCTTCGATGACTTCATCGCGGTCGCAGAAGCGTTGGTGGCGTCGGATGTAACGACATCGAAACAACTCGCCATTCGTGGCGGCAGCAACGGCGGCTTGCTCACCGGCGTGATGCTGGTCCAGCGACCGGAGTTGTTCGGCGCGGTGCTGTCCGAAGTGCCATTGCTCGACATGGCGCGCTTTCATTTGCTGCTGCAAGGCGCGTCGTGGATCGATGAATACGGCGACCCCGCCGATGCCCAGGACCTGCACTTCCTGATGTCGTACTCGCCGTATCAGAACGTCAAGGCCGATGCGGTTTATCCGCCGGCACTGTTCACGTCGTCGGCGACCGATGACCGCGTGCATCCCGGCCACGCTCGCAAGATGGCCGCGCGGATGCAGGCGCTGGGGCATGAACGCGTGTGGTATCTGGAGAACCGTGACGGCGGTCACGGGGCGGGCGTGGAGGCAGAAAGCATCGCCCGGGTAGAAGCGACCGCGTTCACGTTCTTGCAGCAGATGGTGGGAGACAAGTGACCTGCCGCCGGGCGCGCGGCTGAGATGGCGGCAACGCGCCCGGTTCCCGTGAACGAGCCCTGTTCACGGAAGTGCGCCGATCAATCCACCCTGCCCGGCTCGCCCGAACCGGCGTGCCGTGCCAGCGCAGCACCAGCGTGCGACCAACGAAAATCAGCACGCCCGTCACCCCGATCACGATACCCATCCCTTGTGGCGTACCGTCGTGGAACATCCCGACCGCGACGCTCGCCAGCGCGCCGAGCGCCAATTGCACCGAGCCGAACACAGCGGCGGCGCCTGCGTTGTGCGGGCATCGATGCATCAGGTCGGTCGTGCAGTTCGCCAATAACAAACCCACTACACCGACCACGAAGAACAAACAGCCGATGATCGACCACAAGCCCCCCAAATCGGCGATACACACGAACGCCGTAGCGAACACTGCGATCACGCTGACAAACGACGCAATCGAAATCAGTTTCAGCGATCCCAGCGGCCCGACCAGCCGCGTGTTCGCGACGTTCCAGCCAATGATGCCGATAATGTCCAGCCCGAAGAAAAACCCGTAATGCTGCGGCCTCACATGAAAGTAGTCGATATGCACAAACGGCGTCGCGGTGATGGACGCGAACATGGACGCGAACGCCATGCCGCCGCAGAGCGTGTGGCCCCACGTGACGGGATCGGTGAGAAGACGCCCGTACGCGGCCAACGATCGCCCAAGCGCTGACGTTGCGCGTTTCTCGCGCGGCCAGGTCTCCGGCACCCGCAAATACGTGGTCACCGCGCAGACCGAACCGAACACCGTCCAACGTGACGAACACCACGCGCCAGCCCCCAAGCAGCAGCAACTGCTCGCCAATCAGTGGTGCCAGCGCAAGGGTTTGATCGACGTGACGATGGCGAGCATCGAGAGCACGCGGGCCGCATCGGAAGGTGCGTGGGCGTCGCGTGCAATCGCCCGCGCCGAGCGCCTGCAGGAAGCGCAGGATAACCAGCGAATCGATGGAAAACGACAGCGCGCAGCCCACGCTCGCGAGCGTATACAACACAATGCCGCCGAGCAGCACTGGCCGGCGGCCGTAGGCGTCGAAGAGCGGACCATACACCAGCATACCGAGCGAAAAGCCCAGCATGAAACTCGTCAGCGTGATCTGCGCGGCGGCGGTCGTGCCGAACGACGCGGCTAGCGCCAGCAGGCTTGGCAGATACATGTCGATGGAAAGCGGGCCGCACGCCGCCAGCGCGTCGAGCAACAGGATCAGTCGGCGGTCGGCCCGGCGCTTGATGATTTAGGGCATGAGAGGAGAAAGGGGGCTTGAGGAAAAGGTGCGGTTTCCAGGACTGGCGGGCGATGATGACCGGCAAGCGACGAGTAGCGAAACGAACACACATACGAATGCGAAAAACCTCGCAACGGCCACGTCCAGCGTGCAGGCGAACAGCTTAAACAAAGCCTTAAAACAGTGTGCATTGTACGCGCCCCGCTTTCACAAGCCTCGCGCCGTCCTTTCGATTGCGGTGCCGGGACGGAGCGTCGCGGGCTGAAGCCAAGCGACTCCGGTACAATTTCATCTTGATTTCCTGCAGCCGCGAGCGACGCGCCGGATCCCGCCGAATCCGATCCCAGCGCTGATCCAGGCTTGATCGTTGCCAGCGGCCGCAGCCCTCTCCAGCCGAACCCGTCATTCAGTGCAGGTCCCGTCATGTCCAGAAATGAAGCTCTCTTCGAACGCGCCCAGAAAACCATTCCCGGCGGTGTGAACTCGCCGGTGCGCGCGTTTCGCTCGGTCGGCGGCACGCCGCGGTTCATCGAACGGGCGCAAGGCCCGTATTTCTGGGACGCCGATGGCAAGCAGTACATCGACTACATCGGTTCCTGGGGGCCGATGATCCTCGGTCACGTTCATCCCGAAGTGCTCAAAGTTGTGCAGCGCGTGCTCGCGAACGGGTTTTCGTTTGGCGCGCCGACCGAATCCGAGATCGAGATCGCGGAAAAGATCTGCAAGCTGGTGCCGTCGATAGAACAGGTTCGCATGGTGTCCAGCGGCACGGAAGCGACCATGAGCGCGCTGCGCCTCGCGCGCGGATTCACGAAGCGGGACCGGATTGTGAAGTTCGAGGGCTGCTATCACGGTCACGCCGACAGCCTGCTCGTGAAGGCGGGTTCCGGTCTGCTGACGTTCGGTAACCCAACGTCCGCAGGCATTCCCACCGATATCGCCAAGCACACCACCATGCTCGAATACAACAACGTCGAGCAGCTTGACGAAGCGTTTGCCGCGTTCGGCGCGGAAATCGCCTCGGTGATCGTGGAGCCAGTGGCCGGCAACATGAACCTCGTGAAGGCCACGCCTGAATTCCTGCAAGCGCTGCGTGCACGTTGCGACGAGTACGGCTCGGTGCTGATTTTCGATGAAGTAATGTGCGGCTTTCGCGTGGCGCTGGGCGGTGCGCAGCAGGTCTACGGCATCAAGCCGGACCTGACGTGCCTGGGCAAGGTAATCGGCGGCGGCATGCCGGCGGCGGTGTTCGGCGGACGCCGGGACATCATGGCGCATTTAGCGCCGCTCGGCGGCGTGTACCAGGCGGGCACGTTGTCGGGGAATCCGATCACGGTCGCGGCCGGGTTGAAAACGCTGCAACTGATCCAGGCGCCGGGGTTCTACGAGACACTCACCAAGCAAACGCGCCGTCTCGCCGACGGCCTCACGGCCGTCGCAAGGCAAGCCAAGGTGCCCTTCTCGGCGGACGCTATCGGCGGCATGTTCGGCTTGTATTTCGCCGCGAGTGTGCCAGGGAGCTTCGCTGAAGTCACGCAGGGCGATACGAAGCGCTTCAACGCGTTCTTCCACGAGATGCTCGATGCCGGCGTTTATTTCGCGCCATCGGCGTATGAGGCGGGGTTTGTATCGATTGCACACGACGACGCCGTCATCGACGCGACGCTCGACGCCGCCCGCGGCGCGTTCGCTCGCGTTGCCGCCTAGAGCCACCGCCATGTTCTCGCAGACCGATTTCTCGCACATGGAGCGCGCGCTGGCGCTGGCTGCCCGCGGCATGTACACGACGACGCCGAATCCGCGCGTCGGCTGCGTGCTGGTGAAAGACAGCGACGTGATCGGCGAAGGTTTTACGCAGCCGGCTGGTCAAAACCACGCCGAAATTCGCGCGTTGAAAGACGCACGGGCGCGCGGCCACAATCCGCGCGGCGCCACCGCCTATGTCACGCTCGAACCGTGCAGCCATTTCGGCCGTACGCCGCCGTGCGTGCACGCGCTGATCGACGCGCGGGTCGCCAAGGTGATCGCAGCAATGGGAGATCCGAATCCGGCGGTGTCCGGACGCGGACTGGCGATTCTCCGCGACGCGGGTATTGATGTGCGCTGCGGCCTGCTAACCAATGAAGCGTACGAGATGAACATCGGCTTCGTGTCACGCATGACGCGCCGCCGTCCGTGGATACGCATGAAAGTCGCGGCCACGCTGGACGGCCGTACCGGTTTGCCGAGCGGCGAAAGCCAGTGGATCACCGGCGAAGCGGCGCGAGCCGATGGTCACGCATGGCGTGCTCGCGCATGCGCGATTCTGACGGGCATTGGTACGGTGCGGGAGGACGATCCGCAACTCACCGTGCGCGCAGTCGAAACGCCCCGTCAGCCGCAACGCGTACTGATCGACAGCCGCCTGGACGTGCCGCTCGCCGCCCGGATCCTGGAAGGCGCGCCACCATGGGTGTTTTGCGGCGCTGAGCCCGACCTGGCGAAAGCCGATGCGCTGCGAGAACGCGGTATCGAGTTCACGTCGTTGACGAACGAACATGGCAAGGTCGACTTACCCGTCATGCTGGGAATCCTCGCTGATCGCGGCATCAACGAATTGCACGTGGAAACGGGTCACAAGCTCAATGGTTCGCTGCTGCGCGAGGGATGCGTCGACGAATTGCTGGTCTACCTCGCGCCGAGTTTGCTGGGCAGCGCGCCGGGCATGTTCGATTTCACGCCACCCAATACACTCGATGCCCGGCCACATTTGCGGTTCCACCGCATTGACCGGCTGGGTGATGACCTGCGCATCCTGGCGCGCTTCGCGGTGGTAAAGACCGATGCTCCCACGGACGCAAAACCGATCATCTAACGCACAACACAACACGCACAACCTAAGGAAGCTCGACGATGTTCACAGGAATTGTCGCGGCGGTCGGCCGCATTGAAGCCGTTACGCCGTTGGGTTCAGCCACCGATACCGGTGTTCGCCTCACGGTGGCGTCCGGCGGGCTGGATCTCGCGGACGTGGAGCTTGGCGACAGCATCTCCGTCCAGGGCGCATGCATGACGGTAATCGAGAAATCGGCTGGGTCTTTTGCCGTCGATGTATCGCGTGAGAGCCTTAGCAAGGCGGCAGGCTTGTCCGAACCCGGCGATGTGAACCTAGAAAAGGCCCTGCGTGTGCATGACCGGCTGGGCGGGCATCTGGTGTCGGGGCACGTTGATGGTCTTGGTGAAGTGACCCATTTCGCCCCGGTTGGCGAGTCACATGAGTTGCGGATTCTCGCGTCGTGCGATATCGGCAAGTACCTGGCCTACAAGGGCTCGGTGACATTGAACGGCGTGAGCCTGACGGTGAATACCGTGAACGACCGACCCGATGGCTGCGAGTTTTCAATCAACCTGATTCCGCATACGGTGGAAGTGACGACATTGCGGCATTTGAACGCCGGCGCAAAGGTCAATCTGGAGATCGATTTGATTGCGCGGTATGTGGAGCGGATTCTCTCGACGTCGACTGATAGCCATCAGGCCGCACGCTGATTGAAGACGTGGTTTCGCGGCGTCTGCAGAGCAAGGTCGCCGAACGTAGTGTTGCCGGGGACGACTGCTCCAGCATGGCGTCCGTCACGTGACCTCGTTTGCCGGGCGATACACGGAAGGCTGCCTTCCAGTGTCCTTGTGAAGGGATAGCCAAGGTGCACCTGCTCTGCTCGTCTCCCTAGCACGTAACCAGGCGACGATCGTGCGCGTGCGCTGCCGATATCCAGGCAAGAGCAATAGTCACGCGAGCACGGCGTGGTTCATCTGCGTGACCGTCGTGATGCGCCGTCCCGTCACCTTATGTAGTTCATCGCGCCGAGCAAGAACCTGGTGGCAATGATCGCCGTAGGCATAGCCAGATTCTTTCGCGAAATCACTAAACACCATACACCTTCGACGGGCTATCAGTTGCACCGCAACTAGCGTTGTCATTTCAATGGCCACTGACACCACCGCTCGCGCCTATACTGCCGAACAACCGATTGCCGTCGCCATGAAGCGTGCAAAACAAGTCGGGCGTCGCGAGTCGGACTCAAAAACTGGAGGAAGACAAAACGAAGCGTTTCGTTTCCCGCTGTATGGTTGCGGCCTCAACGATCATCTTCGCTGTCGGGACTTGCGCAGGCGGATGCTGCTCATCCGGTGGTTGCACTCCTGCCCGGTGTAGTTGATCCGTTCTACTTCACAATGCATCGCGGCGCGGAACGGGCCGCCAAGGAAGAGAACGTCGAGTTGCCTGTTCCAGGTTCCCAAAGCGTGGAACACCAGTGAGCAAGTGCCGATCCTCAAGGCGTTTATCGCCAAACATCCTGACGTACTGCTGATTTCGCCAGTCGACAAGCGACAGTTGATTGGATCGCTGAAGGAAGCCGCCGCCGCCGGCATCAAGGTCATTACCGTCGACACCTACATCGGCGATGGACATTATTAGACGGGCAAGGGCGATGCGGATTTCCCGCTTTCTTATATCGCTTCGGACAATCTCGAAGGCGGCCGAGTCGCAGCACGCGCGCTTGCCAAAGCTATCGGCGACAAGTGCGCGGTCTATTGCGAAAACAACAAGCCGGGTATATCAGGCACGGACGCGCGTGCTGAAGGCTTCGCGGAGGACACCCGAACATCACCGTGCTGCAAACGCTGTACAACGAGGACGACGCTAACCAGGCCGCTGCTCACGTCGCAGCGGTATTGGCGCGCAATCCGGATCTCGCCGGCGTGTTTGGCGCCAACACCTTCTCCGGCAGCGGCGCGGTCTAAGGCGTCAAGGCAGCGGGTAAACAGGGTGTCGTCAAGGTGGTCGTATTCGATGCGGTGCCTGGTATCGACAAGCAAATCAAGAGCGGCCTGGTCGATATCGCGATTGCACAGCGCCCGGACGAAATCGGCTACTACGGCGTCAAGTTCGCCGCTGACGTCATTTACGGCAAGAAAATTCCCACCCCAAGAGCACGGGTTTCGAGGTTCTCGATAAAACCAATATCGACAAGCCCGACATGCAGCAATACATCTATTCGAACTAGCTAAAGCAGGCCGGCTGAAGTCATAGACCGGCCCCACTGCGCACGCGGGTTCTGCTCATGACAACGCGGATAACTCCATGGATAACTCGCGTCTCGACAAGATCGCGCTGATTACCAAGCTATGGCCGTGGCTGTTCCTGGCCGGCCGCCCTGCTCGCCTTTTTCGGGGTGTATGCGCAGATCTCGGCTCATCGGTCGTTTCTTTTTAACGCCTACAACCTGCAATCGATTGGTCTTGCTGCCACCGCACCGCTGCTGCTGGCCATCGGCCAGACCTTCGTGATCGTCACGGCCGGCATCGATCTGTCCGCGGGCTTCGTGATGGGACTAGCGGCCCATCTGCGTCGCGCAGTTCACGCTGTTCGGCAGCGGCTCGCCGTGGATCCTGATCGTGTCCATCTCGCTCACTATCGTGGTCTGCCTGATTTCCGGGTTAGTCAACGGCGTGCTGATCGCGTGGCTCGGCGTGCCAGCCTTTATCGGCACGCTCGGCATGTACGGTGTTGCGCGGGGTGCAGGCTTTCTCGCGACCGGCAGCGGCATGACTGTCTTGGTGGACAACGCCGGTCTTGCCTGGCTCGGCGCCGGCTGGACGCCGGTGGTGCTGACCGGGGTGCTGCTGGTGATCATGCATCTGCTGCTCTCGAAGACGCGTTTCGGCCAGTACACCTATGCGATCGGCGGCAACCCGCAGTCCGCGGTGCGCGCCGGCATAAACGTCAAACGCCATCTGCTGGTGGTGTACCTGATCGCCGCCGCGTTCGCTGCGGTCGGCGGGATCATCTATACCGCGCGTTTTGCTGCAGGCGCAGCCAACGCCGGTGAGCCGATGCTGCTCGATTCGATCACCGCTGTGGTGATCGGTGGCGCGAGCCTGTTCGGCGGGACCGGCAATGTCATCGGGACGCTTATCGGCGCGCTGATTATCGCTGTGATCCAGTTCGGACTGGTGTTCGTCGACGTCAACGCGTTCTGGCAATTCATCGTGGTGGGCATCGTCATCATCCTGTCGGTACTGATCGATCAATACAAGGACCGTCTCGGAGGCGCGCAATGAGCACGCCCATCCTTGAGGTACGCGACGTCTCGATCCGCTTTGGCGGCGTGGAGGCGCTCAAGCACGTTTACGTTTCATTGCAGTTGTTGCCGGGCGAAGTGCTGGCGCTCGCCGGCGACAACGGTGCGGGCAAGTCGACGTTGATCAAGATCATTTCAGGCGTCTACCGGGCCGACGAACTACTGTTTGACATGACAGCGCGCCGTTGCAATTGCTCGATCCGCAGGACGCTCGAGCCCGCGGGATCGAGACGATCTACCAGAACCTTGCGCTGGCCGACAACCTGGACGTCAGCAGCAATATCTTCCTGGAACGCGAACCGCTACGCCGACAACTGGGCTTCGAGGTCATCGACCGGTCGCGCATGGCCCAGGTCGCGCGCGAGGTGCTGAACCGCCTCGACATCGTGATTCCCGAGCGCAAGCTCGGTGGTCCAGTGAAGATGCTCTCGGGCGGACAGCGACAGGGCATTGCGATTGGCCGGGCCATTTACTGGAACGCCCTGGTGCTCATCATGGATGAGCCCACCGCCGCGCTGGGCGTGCCCGAGCAGCGCAAAGTAATGGAGTTGATTAGGGCATTGAAGGCCCAGAGCATCTCCGTGCTCCTGATCTCGCACAATCTGCACGACATCTTTGCAATCGCTGATCGCATTGTCGTGCTGCGGCGCGGCGAGGTGGCCGGCAAGCGGCAGGTCGCAAACCAATGGCGATGAAATCGTGCACCTGATGGTAAGCGCGATACCTACGTGAGCCCCGGTTAGGCGCGACATCAGGAAATAGAAGCCACTGGTGCCACGACGATACTGTGATTAGACATGCGAGCTACGACCGGAACGCATTTCTCGCAGTTTCGCTTTCCCACCCGACCAGGCGCACTCGAGCGCCCATTGATCCGGCGAATACCCGGCCTGATGGCCAACGCCAGCCCAAAACCGGCAAATCCCGGGCGTTAACATCAGCGGTGGCGTAAAATACGCCCGTTCTCGCACCGGACGACTACCGCAATGACGCTCGCCTCCATTCCAGAGATCATCGCCGAGCTGAAGGCTGGCCGGATGGCGATCCTCGTTGACGAAGAAGACCGCGAAAACGAAGGCGATCTCGTCATCGCCGCCGATTTCGTGACGCCGGAAGCGATCAATTTCATGGCGCGCTACGGCCGTGGACTGATCTGCCTGACACTCACGCAAGATCGCTGCCGTCAGTTGAACCTGCTGCTGATGACGCAGCGAAACGGCACCCAGTACGGGACGGCGTTCACGGTAAGTATTGAGGCGGCCGAAGGCGTGACTACCGGCATCTCCGCGGCGGATCGTGCGCGCACCATCCAGGCCGCGGTGGCGCACGACGCGAAAGCCGAGCATATCGTCCAGCCGGGCCACGTGTTTCCAATCATGGCGCAACCGGGCGGCGTGCTGGTCCGCGCGGGGCATACGGAAGCGGGCTGCGACCTGACAGCAATGGCAGGCCTGACGCCGGCATCGGTGATCTGCGAAGTGATCCGCGACGACGGCGAAATGGCCCGGCTGCCCGACCTGATCGAATTCGCCGAACTGCATGGCATTCGTATTGGCACGATCGCCGACCTGATTCACTACCGCTCGCGCACGGAATCGATTGTCGAGCGCGTGGCCGAACGTACCATGCAGACGGCGCATGGCGCGTTTCGCGCGGTGCTGTATCGCGACCAGCCCAGCGGCTCGCCGCACATCGCGCTGGTGCGTGGCCGGCCGTCGCCGGAACGGGAAACGCCGGTGCGCGTGCATGAACCGCTGTCGGTGCTGGATCTGCTCGAAGTGGACTTGTCCACGCACTCCTGGACCCTCGACGCCGCGATGAAGGAAATCGCCGCCCGCGACCTGGGCGCTATCGTGCTGCTCAATTGCGGTGACACGAAAGAACATCTTGTCGATGTATTCCAGGCGTTCGAGCGCGAGGACAAGGCAGCCGAACTCAAACGTCGCCCGGTCGATTTCAAGACCTACGGCATCGGCGCGCAGATTTTGGGTGAACTGGGCGTGGGCAAGATGCAAGTGCTGTCGAACCCCCGAAAGCTCGGCAGCATGTCGGGTTACGGCTTGGAGGTGACCGGCTTCATCCCCATGCCGGGCTGCCCTGCCACGAGTTCTGCGGAATCGGCTGATCCCGCTTCCATCACCCATTTGCGCTCGGTCTGACGAGCACCAACCACCACACTGCATCACACTGAAAACGGATAAATAATGGAAATCGGACAATATCAACCGAATCTCGACAGCGACGGACTGCGTATCGGCATCGTGCAATCGCGCTTCAACGAACCAGTCTGCAACGGCCTCGTGGACGCCTGCACGGAAGAACTCGAACGACTCGGCGTGATCGGTGAAGACGTGCTGCTCGTCACCGTCCCGGGCGCACTCGAAATTCCGCTGGCGCTGCAAAAGCTGGCTGAATCGGGTCAATTCGATGCATTGATCGCTCTCGGCGCGGTGATCCGCGGCGAAACGTACCACTTCGAGCTGGTATCGAATGAAAGCGGCGCGGGCATTTCCCGGATCGCGCTCGACTTCGGCACACCGGTCGCAAACGCAATCCTAACGACCGAAAACGACGAGCAAGCCGTGGCCCGCATGACGGAAAAAGGCCGCGACGCTGCCCGCGTCGCGGTGGAAATGGCGAATTTGTTGGTCGCGCTGGAACAACTCGGCGGTGACGATAAAGACGAAGACGACGAGGACCGTGCATGAAAAGCGCTCGACGACGCTCGCGTGAACTCGCGACACAAGGGCTTTACCAATGGTTGCTATCGGGTGCGCCCGGCGGCGAGATTGACGCGCAGTTGCGCGACGCGCAAAGCTTCGATAAGGCCGACCAGGAGCATCTGGACGCAATCCTGCACGGCGTGATCAAGGAAGCGGACACCATTTCCGCCGAATTGCAGCCATGCCTCGACCGTCCGCTCGAACAGCTTTCACCGGTCGAACGCGCAGTGCTGATGGTGGCTGCATTCGAATTTAAGCATCACCTGGACATTCCGTATCGCGTGGTAATCAACGAAGCGGTTGAACTGACGAAGACGTTCGGCGGCTCCGACGGCTATAAATACGTAAACGGCGTGCTGGATAAGCTCGCCGTTCAGTTGCGGTCAACCGAAGCGCAAGGCCGCGGGCAACGCAGCTGAGCGGACGCTCTTTTCAATTCATGAACTTCGCAAAAGAACCGCTGAACGGCGCTATCCGATACGCCGCCGCCCGCGTCGACACAATCGAGCCGTTCTATGTAATGGAACTGGCGAAAGAAGCGCAGGCGCTCGAACGCGCGGGCCGCAACATCATTCACATGGGTATCGGCGAACCGGATTTCACGGCGCCGGAGCCCGTGATCGCGGTAAAGTGCATCATTGGACGCCCGCTACGCAGGGCGTGCTGCTCGCTTCGCCGTCGAATCCAACGGGCGCGTCCATTGAACCGGACGAACTGGCGAAAATTGTCGACGTGGTGCGCGCGCACGGCGGTTTTAAGATCGTCGATGAGATTTATCAGCGCCTGAGCTACAACGCGAAACCCGTGTCGGCACTTTCACTCGGTGACGACGTGGTCACGGTGAACAGCTTTTCGAAGTACTTCAACATGACCGGTTGGCAGCTCGGCTGGCTTGTCGCGCCGCCGACGATGGTCCCCACGCTGGAGAAGCTCTCGCAGAACCTGTTCATCTGCGCATCGGCGATCACGCAGCATGCGGCGCTGGCGTGTTTTGAGCCAGCCACGCAGGCGATTTACGAGTCACGTTGCCTGGAATTCGGGCGCAGGCGCGGGATTTCATCGTGCCGGGCATTGTGTTCGCTCGGTTTTGAAGTGCCCGTCGTACCGGACGGCGCGTTCTACGTTTATGCCGATACGCGGTCGCGCATCCCGCTGCCGGCGACAGCAACGCATTGACGCGTGCCATGCTGCACAACGCAGGGGTCGTGCTGGTGCCGGGTACCGATTTCGGCTTTCATGCGCCGCAGGACTATATCCGGCTATCTTATGCGACCGCATACTCACAACTTGAAGAGACCGTGCAACGGCTGGGAGCGCTGTTTCGGGTTTGAACCACAGGTTCGGGTAGCCCCGGCATCTCTCAGGAAAGCAGAAGCAAAAAAGCCGTTCCAACGCGAGTTGGAGCGGCTTTTCTTGTCTTACCCGGCTTGTGATCAACAACCCGGGCGCTCTGCTTTTACTTCTAACCCAACGCCTTTAAGCGCCGAACTCCGCAAGCCACGTGCTTCGTTTGCGTATCTGCGTCATCGGTCTCGTTATGGTCGCTGACTTGCAGAGCGGACGACTTGGCCGGCGCCGTGATTGCCGGAGCACCGTCAAGCGTCACGTGCACGCGCTTTTCGCCTGTTCGAGGTTGACGGCGAAACCGACGCACCACCGTGCTTCGGTGCGGGCTGCGCCGGCGCTTGCAGCGTGCTGATCGGCACATTGCGGCCACGCGCTACTACATCACGCGGCACGTTCGGCCAGGACCTTCGCGCCGTAACCACCGTCGTCGAACCCACGTAGAAGCGCAATCCACGCGCCACCGAACCACCGAACCACCACGCGCGATGCAATCCTTCAGAACCAGCGCCCCGACCTTGATGTTCGCGAGCGGTTCGAGCGCCGCGTGCAAACCACCGAAGTACTGGAATTTGTCCGAGTGGACCTTCGACATCACCTGCATCAACCCTTGCGCGCCAACACCACTTTCAGCATACGGATTGAAACCCGATTCGATCACCATGACAGATAGCAGCAACAGCGGATCGAGGCCAACTTTACGACCGGTATCGAAGGCTGCTTGCACGAGCTCGCTGACCGGCTTCTGCGCCACGTGGTAACGCCGCGCAATGAAGTTCGCCACCAGGTTCTGCTCACGATCCGACACGAGCACACCGTCGTCGCGGGCATCGGCCACCACCCGCTGCGAGGAAATCGCGCTGGCGAGCATCAAAACAGTCGGCAACATGCGGGGATCGAGTCCGTTCGGCGATACCGCGAGACTCAGGCCGCCGGTGAGCTTGCGAGTGCTGTCGTTGTCGCTAGCTGCTGAGCCAAGCGATGTCGGCTCGCCGTTACGCAGGTCCTCTTCACGCTGATGACCGATCACGAAGGGCGGGAAAGGTTGTCCGGAAAGCAACCGGGCCGGACCGGCTTGTACCGCGGCCGAGACGAGAGGCATGAGTTTGGCGGCGAAGGAGCCGCGCCGGGCTGGAAGCAGCCAGAGTGCCAGCGCGGTCACGACAGCAGCACAACCGACCAGGCTGAAAACCGTAAGACTCATTGTTTGGCACGACGCAGCATGGCGCGTAGATGAAGCGCCAGGCGAGCGTCGGGACGCCACGACAACCAAGCATTCTATTGGATGGATCTTCCAAATTGCATGACTTCTACAGATGAAAAACCTAAAAACTGGCCCACCACACAGAAATCGACACCGCCAGCCCTGGGTTAGCCACGAGCGGTATCGGGAAAACGGCACAGACCGTTGGGGAAACCTGACCGGAACATTTCGTTTCCAGGGGGCCCGCGCGCAGGTCACCACGCGAAAAACCGGCGAAGAAAAGCGCTGGCAAGAAAACTAAAACCTCAACTCACCGGACCATTCCGGCGCAGGTAACGCGTCCTGTCGTTTCAAAAGACCTGAGGCACTGGTAAAAAGTTTCAATTGGTATTGTCAATGCCAAAGGATTCTAGCAGGCTTAAATGACCCGTCAATGCTGGTAAATGTAAAAACTATTACTTTCAGTAAGTATGAATACCGTTCAGAGCGGCGAGATCGGCTTGCCAAGCCACACTTTCCAGCGGAATCGTCCTAGTTTCACCATTGTGTGCTCTGAAAAGTACCGACATCAACACAGGTAAACGCCCGCGCGCGTAAGTTCCTCGCCAGGTGCTTGAGTCACTATGTCAGCCTCTGCCGACCCCTTGCGCAGACCGCCTTTCCCGCAAGCCCCGTTCTCTTCTCTTTAGCCGATGAAATACAAAGACCTGCGCGACTTCACCGCCCGCCTCGAAACACTCGGCGAGTTGCGCCGTATCAGCCAGCCCGTTTCGCCTGTTCTTGAAATGACCGAGCTCTCGGACCGCGTTTTGCGCTCGGGCGGACCGGCCTTGCTATTCCAGACGCCGACGGGGCACTCCATGCCCGTGCTGGCCAACCTGTTCAGTACACCGAGGCGCGTGGCGCTCGGCATGGGTATCGAGACGGAAGCTCAAGCGGCGGCCGACCCCAGTCTTCTGAGCGATAAAGCCGCGCTCGAGTCGCTGCGCGACGTCGGCCGGTTGTTGTCGGCGCTCAATGGGCCCGAGCCGCCCAAGGGCCTGAAGGACGCGGGCAAATTGCTGTCGCTGGCGAAAGCCGTCTGGGACATGGCGCCGAAGACCGTAAGCTCACCGCCCTGCCAGGAAATCGTTTGGGAAGGACAGGATATCGATCTGGCGCGCCTGCCCATTCAGACATGCTGGCCAGGCGACGCCGGTCCGCTCATCACGTGGGGACTCACGGTCACCCGCGGCCCGAACAAGACGCGGCAAAACCTTGGTATCTATCGGCAACAACTGATCGGGCGCAACAAATTGATCATGCGCTGGCTCGCGCACCGGGGCGGCGCGCTGGATTTCCGGGAGTTCGCGCTCGCCAATCCGGGCAAACCCTATCCGGTGGCGGTCGTGCTTGGCGCCGATCCGGCCACCATTCTCGGCGCTGTCACGCCGGTGCCGGACTCGCTCTCCGAATATCAGTTTGCCGGGTTGTTGCGCGGTGCAAAGACTGAGTTGGCGAAATGTCTCACGCCGGGCGTCGATACATTGCAGGTTCCGGCGCGTGCGGAGATCGTGCTCGAAGGGTTCATCTATCCGCAAGACGGTCCTGTTGCTCCACTGCCCGCCGGCGCGCCGCCGCGGCCATTGACTAGTGCGTCGTCGAAATACGAACACGCGCTCGAAGGCCCGTACGGCGACCACACCGGCTACTACAACGAACAAGAGTGGTTCCCGGTCTTCACCGTAGAGAAGATAACCATGCACCGCGACGCGCTCTATCACTCCACGTATACAGGCAAACCGCCCGACGAACCGGCCGTGCTCGGCGTCGCGCTCAACGAAGTGTTCGTGCCGCTGCTGCAAAAGCAATTCACGGAGATCGCCGACTTCTATCTGCCGCCTGAAGGCTGCAGCTATCGAATGGCGATCGTGCAGATCAAGAAGAGCTATCCGGGCCATGCTAAGCGCGTGATGTTCGGCGTCTGGAGCTTCCTGCGGCAGTTCATGTATACGAAGTTCATCGTGGTGGTGGACGACGACGTGAACATCCGCGACTGGAAGGAAGTGATCTGGGCGATCACCACGCGCATCGATCCATCCCGCGATACGGTGCTGGTCGATAACACCCCGATCGACTATCTCGATTTCGCGTCGCCGAAGGCGGGATTGGGATCGAAGATGGGACTCGACGCCACCAACAAATGGCCCGGCGAAACGGACCGCGAATGGGGCCGGCCAATTACGATGGACGATGCAGTGAAACGGCGCGTCGACGCGTTGTGGGACGAAATCGGTTTTTCGGGAGGGAAGCACTCGTGAACGTTGCCGCGACGGGTTATCGTGGGAACCTGGTTGGAAACACGCATGCCGCGCACATGGCGGTTGTCGACGCCGAAGGCCCGTTGATCTAGGCGTTCGGCGATCCGTCACGCATGACGCTTGCGCGTTCAGCGGCGAAACCGGCGCGCTGGAGCGTTTCGGTTTCGACGACGCTGATCTCGCGTTGATGTGCGCATCGCATAACAGCGAGCCACGCCACGTTGAGCGCACGCGTGCCATGCTGACAAAGGCGCACGTCACCAAAGCCGATCTTCGATGCAGCGGCCATGCGCCTTTGTCGGACACGGTCTGGAAAGAGTGGCTCAGGCGTGGTTTCACGCCAACCGGCGTGTGCAGCAATTGCTCCGGCAAACACGCGGGCATGCTGGCGGGTGTGCAGGCGCTGGGCGCGGCCGTTGCCGACTATTACCTGCCTGAGCATCCGCTGCAGGTTCGGGTGAAACGGACTGTGGCCGAACTCTGCGACCTGCCGGAAGACGGCGTGCAATGGGCTATATTGATGGTTGATGGGTGCAATCTGCCAACCCAGGCGTTCCCGCTGGATCGCCTCGCCCGGCTATTCATGAAGATGGCGAGTGCGAATGCCCAGACTGACACTGCACCGCGTTCGCAGGCCCTTGCCCGAATCTATCGCGCGATGACAACGTATCCCGAACTCGTCGCCGGCGACGGCCGGTTCTGTACGACATTGATGCAAGCCTTCGACGGCGATCTGGTCGGTAAAGTAGGGTAGGCGCCGACGCGAGTTACGTGATCGGCGTTAGCGCTACCGGCACGCGCAGGCCGCTTGGCATCGGCATCAAGGTGGAACACAGCAATACAACCGTGCTTTACGCCATCGTGGCCAATGTGCTTGGGCAACTCGGCATCGGCCACGAAACGCAGCGCGCAAAACTCGCCGCTTATGGAAACCCACCAATGCGCAACACGATGGGTATCGAGACGGGGCGGCTGGCGGTGACCGTGCCGCTCGAACGCATTTAGCACGCTAGCGTTCGACCTGCTGCCGTGCGCGCCGCAGCAGGTCCAAAACGAGAAGCCGGGCTACCCGCTTCGCTCAATACAAAAAGATTAAAAAGGAAAGTCGGGATGCACGTGTTGCCATTGCTGTCTGATGGATTTTTTCTGTCGTTGTCGCTGTGTCTGGATATCGGTATCGCAAACGTCGCGATCATTTCACTAACGTTTTCCCACGGCTTCAAGCCGGGCATGATGTTCGGCCTCGGCACCTATTTCGGCGATCTCGTCTACGCGGCGCTCGCGCTCGCGGGCATGGCCGCACTGCTCCAGTTCGATGCGGTGCGCTGGGTCGCATGGATAGGCGGCGTGATCGTGCTGCTGTTCCTGACCTTCAACCTGACCTTCAAAATGGCGCGTGAAACCCTATTTCCGGCGTCCGCGCCGCCGGTGGAGGGAGAGCCCCCACCTCCCTAGCCACACCGCGGCGCTCTCACCTGCGCAGCTTCATGCGCGGCACCCTCCTCGCTGTGTCTTCACCAAGCGCGATCCTCTGGTTTGCCGCCGTAGGCGGCGCACTGATCGCGAAAGCCGGCGCAACGGGCCCGGCGAGCGCTTCAGTGTTTCTGATCGGCTTCTTTTGCGGAGGGCTCGGCTGGACGCTCTTCATCTGCTCGTTCGCCAGCCACGGCCGCAAACGCGCCAGGTCGACGTTGCCGCCGCTGACCACCAGTACGCCCACGCGCTTGCCCTTCACCGGCACGATGTTCTGCAGCACAGCGGCCGCAGCCAGACAACCCGTGGGCTCGACCACCATCTTCATGCGCTGCGCGAAGAACTTCATGGTCTGCACGAGCTGGTCGTCGCTGACGGTGACGACCCGGTCCACATAGCGCTTCAGGATCGGGAAGTTGTATTCGCCCACATGCGTGGACGCGGCTCCGTCGTCGATTGTGCGCGGCACCTATGAACGATCTCGCCGCGTTCGAGGGATTGAGCGTCGTTGCCCACCTCCGGCTCCACGCCGATCACGGTACATGAAGGGCTCAGCTCAGCCGCCTCCAGTGCACACCCGGCGAGCAAACCTCTGCCGCCCACGCACACGAACAGATAATCTAGCGGCCCGGTTTCTTCGATGAGTTCCTTCCCGACGTCCCCTGCTCCGCGATCACATGCAGATGCTCGTAGGGCGGAATCAGCGTCATGCCGCGCTCTTGCGCGAGCCTGGCGGCAATCTCCTAGCGATTCTCGGTGTATCGTAGGTGATCGCTTCGCCGCCATAACCCCGCGTGGCTTCCATCTTCGCGGCCGGGGCGTCCTCCGGCATGATAATCGTCGCCTTGATGCCGGCGATGCGCGCCGACAGCGCAATTGCCTGCGCGTGATTGTGCCCGATGAAAACGTCAGGACGCCGGCCTGGCGCTGGGACTCAGTGAAATGCGAGATCGCGTTGAACGCACCCCGAAACTTGAATGTACCAATGCGCTGGAAATTCTCGCACTTGAGAAACAGACTCGCGCCGGAAACAGACTCGCGCCGGTAAGCGCGTCGGCAGTACGGGAGGTCATCACAGGCGTGCGATGCGCAGCGCCGGCGATACGTTCTGCGGCGTCGGCAACGTCGGCGTGAGTAGGTGCGGGAAGAATTGACATCGGAACTCAAGGGCGGCGGTTGAGGAACCGCTATTGTCCCCGCATCGTGGAGCGTTTGAAAAGCCGGCCAGATGGCCGAAACGCGCAGCTAGATCGAGCGCCCGCTTAAACACCCGCGCGCAAAATAAAGCAGCGCAATCCAGCTCGACGCCAGCGTTGCGCTGTTTGCATTCTTAGGACTCGGTAGCCACCAGGATGTACCCGGTGAACTCCCTGACTTCAATGACGCCAGCCACCATAGCCGCCGAGGTATCCGTACCCGCCACGCCAGTAAGGATGACCCACCTACAATGACGGGCGGCGGAGCGTAGACCACCGGTGGCGCATACACAACCGGACCAGGCGCGTAATAAACGGGCGGCGGCGATGCCGCGTAGACGGGATAAGCAGGCGCGATCAGCACCCCAATGCCGATACCCACCTAAACGTGCGCTTGGGCGGCGCTCACAAGGCCTACGCCAAGTGCCGTAGCAGCCAGAATCTGGATGATCTTTTTCACTTTTGTTCTCCGCGCCGCGGTCCTGTACACACGACGGGTTACCGCAACGACATGAATTCAATGTAGCTAAAAACCCTGAATCCCACCTTAAGCATTTGTTGCAAATTGCAATATCTACAGTCCTAAAAGTGGGTTTTGTCTGCCGAATTTCAAGCTGCCGGACAGCCGCGCCGGGTTTGGTACAAGTGAGTAATGAGACGGATTAAGGGCTTGCTGAGAAAGTTACCGCCTGCTTCCATGGTCCGCGACGTTATTCCGAATGTCACCAAAGTAACGATTCATTACACTTTGCTTTAGGCGCGGCGAAAATAGAAAACCCCGCCGACCGGGAAGCGTCGAGCGGGACATCGTCAAACGGTGTTGCTTTTTTCAGTCAAACAGCATTCAGCCGACCTTCACATAGGCGAACTCGCGGGTGACGCTGGGTGGCACGCCCCGCTGATCCTGACCCGCGGCGTGAGCCGTTTGCGCTGATCCCACCACTGGCGCCGATGCGTCTGGCTGAGAAAACGCAGGTGTTTCCGATGCGCAAAAATACTCATGGCAACCCCCAAACGTTGCAAAACAAGCATTGGCGTACATCGGCCAAAAGACCAACCCTGACTGTTCAGGCCCGAAACGCAAGTTTGCTCGAGCCTCGCAAAACCGTTGGCGGCGGCGCCCACGCCGTTGCGCGATACTTCATCTTGCGCCGCAAACGCGAATCTGCGCAGCGCACATATAATCTGTGGAGCAACAACCATGCCTTTTTCAACGACGCCTCGTTTGGGCTTCGTCGGCGCGGGGCGTCTCGCGCGTTGTCTGGCGGCCATCTGGTCCCGCGCGGGCTATCCGGTCACCGTAATAGCGAGCCGATCAGCGGCATCAGCGCACGAATTTGCGGGCGAATTGCCGGGCTGCCTGATCGCCGCCGACGCCAGCGCCGTTGCGCAACATGCCGATATCGTATTTAACCGTTCCCGACGACGCCATTGGTGCGACGGCGAACGCTTTGCAGATGGATCAGGCTCGCGCTAGCGCACAGGCGGTCGTGCATTGCAGCGATGCCACGCCCGTCGATGTCCTCGCCCCGGCTCAGGCGCAGGGTGCGGAGATCGGTGGATTCCATCCGTTGTTCCTGTTTGGCGGCCTGGCAAGTGACCAGACACGCGTATTGCGGGCTGCTCCGTCATGATCGAAGCCAGCGGGCCCCTTGCACGACATACTGACGGCGCTACCCGCTATCCATCCCGCCAGGCGGCCGCCTGCTGTACCACGCCGCCGCGCACTACGCGGCCAGCTTCGTTTGCGCTGTGCTCGCTGTCGGAGACCGTGAGGCTGTGGAAGGAACTGGGTTTCGACGAAGACGACGCATTGCGCGCGGTCCTGCCGATGCTCGCCGGCACCATCGAACAGCGCGTGAAAAGGGTTTGCCAGGCGCGCTTGCCGGCCCGGTGTCACGCGGCGATGCGAGCATTGTCGTGAAGCAACTGGCGCTGCTGCAAAACCTCGGCGGCGATCACGCCACGCTTTATGCGCTGCTGTCGCGGCCTGCGGTCGCGCTGGCAAGACGACGCTCGACGCGATGTCGCATGCCATCGAACTCGTGCACGGGACCGCGCCGGGCGACGATTGATTGCCCCGATCCGACTCGCGCGGCCGGCCGTGGAGGGCACCCGTGTGCCCGCGTACGCCAAGCGGCACAAGGCGCCATCAAGCCATGCTATCGTGATGCCCAGCGCGCCAGTGTGGCAAATCCGACGAGGGGTTCGGCCAGCGCGCCGGACGCTGGCAGGAAACTAGACAACAAGCGGGCAACAAGCGCTCCGAACCACGGTTTGGAGCCTGGTTCAGGACCTAGACCCGTGCGTTGAACCCAGCGAAGTTGCGACTTCGGCCGCCACCCTCGACGCCAACCCATTCCAGCTACGAGAACGAACAATGATCAAGGTGAGCTTTTTTTATCCGTATCGCGAGAATGCGCCCTTCGACATCGACTACTACTGCACGAGCCATATGCCCTGGGTGGCCGGCTTGCTCGGCAGCGGGGCTGGTCGGCGGACGCAGGCCTCGCGGGCGGCGCGCCGGGTTCTTCGGCCCACGTACATTGCGGCGGGCCACCTGCTGTTCGATTCCGTCAATGCCTTCACGGCCGCGGTCTCGCCACACGCAAAAGCCTTCTCCGCGGACATAGTTAACTACTACCCTGACGGTATTCTGCCGGTCGTACAGATCAGTGACGTTCGCGCCAGTAGTTGACCGGCAGTAACGAATTGATGAAGCCGGGCGGTTTTCCGTTGCGGCTTCACTTGCCCTCGCGTCACTTTGCGCGGCCATGAGCGCTGCGCTTTTGCCTTTAAAAGGATTTGAGATGTTCGGCGAGATCGCCCGTTTTCTACTCAACACAATCTTCACGCTGTTCGGCGCCGCGCTGCTGCTGCGCGCCTGGATGCAGGTCGTCCGCATGCCCCCGTACAACCCCGTGTCCAACGCGGTGATGCAAGCCACGAACTGGCTCGTCCTGCCGCTGCGCAAGATCCTTCCGGCGGCGAAGACCGTCGACTGGGCGAGCATTGTCGCAGCGTTCCTTGCGGCGCTGGTGTTCGTGATCCTGCTGGTTCTGCTCGCGGGCGTCGATCCCGCCGGACTCGCGGTCATGCTGCCTACGCTTCTGGCGGTCGCGGTGATCACCGTCATCAAGTGGGCGCTGAATCTTATCATCTGGATGACGATCCTGATGGCGTTGCTGTCGTGGCTGAACCCGCAATCCCCGGCCATGCCACTGCTGTACCAGCTCACGGCGCCATTCCTGGAACCGCTGCGCGGCGTGTTGCCGCGCATGGGCGGTATCGACTTGTCGCCCATCCTGCTGTTCGTGATCGTTCAGGTACTGCTGATGGTCGTGACGCGGCTAGCCGTGACCATGACCATGTTCGGGGTGTGATTTCGGGTTCCCATACCCGTTGATCCGAGTAAAGTTGCGGTAGACAAGGGTATTCCGCGTAAAATCGCGGCCTCTGCGGACGTCCTATAATGATAATACCCTAGCTTCCCAAGCTAGGGCCGTGAGTTCGATTCCCATCGCCCGCTCCAGTTTTTAGCTTCCATGGAACTCCGCCGAGTTCCGTAAGATATTGTCGAATATTGTCGATCAAGGGTTTTCCCCTCGACACTCATCCAGCAAGATCCACCGAAATCCGCCCGCCGATGGACCAATTTGGTCCATCGGCTAGTTCATCAAGCATGGCTAAGATCGCCATTGCAAAACACCTGACTCAGCCAAACGCTCACTGCCCTTACGCAAACAACACGGCAGCGAATACGTTATAAAAACTCGTGCTCGTAAAGCCTGAAAATGTAAGTCAATTGATAGGCCACGCTCGTTACCACGAAAACCTCGTGGTAATGCCTGTTTCTGGTCCTGATCGCTACCGCGCATCCCACGATGAAGACAGCGGCCCGCACCGGATATTCGGGACCGAGGTGTAAGTAGTATTGGCACCCCTTGAGGAACGTGTCTTCCAGGTCCAGTGCGAAAATCATGATGAGAAGCCCGAAAAACCAGCGGCGCCGTGAATAGAAATAATCCTCGTACCCGATGTAGTCGCCAATTGCTTCAGGATACAAAATCGAGCACATCAGATAAATTAGCACTGCATATAAAATTGTAAAGAGGTAGACTGCGAAGTTCCAGTCCTTGAGTTCGCGCAGCCAGAACTCCCACCACCAGAAATGCAGCACGTACAGGAACATGAACGCTACCCATCCGAGATGAACCCAATAGATCTGCTGCTTCTTCGGGTGTTGGATGAGATAAGCAAAACCACGCAGGAGATGGGTCAGTCCCAGACTAATTACCACCCCCACAATAATTCGAACATGCGTATAGAGGTCCATATCGCCGATCAGGAATTTTCAGGGCTGTCCTTCGGGCATGTTCATCACCGCAGCGAGGCGTGGAACCGGCATTGCGTACTCGCTCTTCATGAACAGTCCTGAAAAGATCGCGGACGCCGCCGCGAATGACCTCCAACGGCTCGCACGAAGTGCGAATGCATCAGGCATTGCCTGGCTACCGTTCCAGGTTGTGTCAAGAAACGTTTTTTTAAAGCGGCTAGAATTTCTCCTCCGATAGCGGAGGAGGAGCGATATGAAGCGGTTCGTTCAAGGCGATGA
>CALNPU010000033.1 GCA_940588625.1 uncultured Caballeronia sp. | reverse complement strand
GTTGAGCCGGCTGGGTAATCGTTTGCGGTTACGAGCACGCACGCTGCGCGGGACGTCCTCGAAGGGATCGACCAAAGTATTTCGCATGGCCAAATTCTACAATGAATGGCCCGATGCAGAAGGCGGGCCTAGATTGACGCGCTTACGATCTATTGCACCTGTCGGCTGACGGCGCAATGGCGTCAGCGGGAAGTTTGCTGCGCGCCGGACAGCGACTGCCTTCAATCCGCATCGGAGTTGATACCCAATACGTTTCATCGATCGCGTGGGGAACGGTCCTCACCCCATCCTCGTTCTACACGGCTGGTTTGGCGACGCTCACTCGTTCGAGTTGATCGAACCCTGGTTGTCTCGCGACGCCTTCAGCTACGTGTTCATGGATTATCGAGGCGGCTACGGCAGCATGCGCGAGACGCATGGTGCGTACACGATCGAGGAGATCGCTTTTGATACGCTGACACTTGCCGACTAACTCGGATTTCGCACCTTCAGCCTGATCGGCCATTCGATGGGCTGGCATGGCGATTGAGCGGATTGCCACATTTGCCTCCGAGCGGGTGCGTGCGCTAGTGGCTGTTGCCCCGGTTCCCTGCGGGGGCATATCGTACGACACCGTGACGCGGCGTTTTCTCGAAGATGCCGCCAAGCAAGTCGATAATCGCAGGACGATCATTGGCCGAAGCACCAGCGGCCGCTTGTCCTCATCATGGGTCGAATGGAAGGCTGCGTATTCGGTATCACATTCCTCCCCGGAAGCCTTCGCTGCGTACCTCCATGCGTGGACCGATACGGACTTCAGCGACGAGATTACCGGACACAGCATCCGGTAAAGGTGCTGGTGGGCGAACACGACCCAACGTTCAGCGCAGAGTTGATGGCCGAAACCTACTCCGCCGGTATCCTCTTGCCAATGTTGAAGTGCTAAAGAACGCCGGTCGCTATCCGATGAACGAGACTCCGCTTGCACTTGTCTTGTCGCCGCCATCGAATCCTTCCTTATCGATACGGTCACGGTCGGAAATAATCACCTCTCATCCGTGGAGTGACCGATCCTAAAAGGCAGGAAGGTCGGTGCTGAACGGTCACAAGCGTTACTTGAGGTCAGATGGCGGGGTGGTCACGCCTCACGAACAAACTTCGGGCAGCGGACGCAACGGCCGGAACTTTCCGGGCTGAAGCTTCTGGCCGTGCTTCCACACATAGTCGCCCGTCAGATTGATATGTTCCCAGCCGAGTGGCGAGAGATATGGCAGCAGCATCGAATCGGGTGTCGCTCCGCGCCCCCATTGCCTGAATGGCCCGCTCGAGGTAGACGGTGTTCCACAACACGATGGCGGCAGTGACCAGATTCAGACCATTGGCGCGATAACGCTGGACCTCGAAGCTGCGATCGCGAATTTCACCGAGGCGGTAGAAGAACACCGAGCGGGCAAGCGCATTGCGGGCTTCGCCTTTGTTCAGACCGGCATGAACGCGGCGGCGCAGTTCGACGTTCTGCATAGCCAGTCGAGAATGAACAGCGTGCGTTCGATGCGACCGATTTCGCGCAGTGCCACAGCAAGACCGTTCTGACGCGGGTAGCTGCCGAGCTTTCTCAGCATCAGCGAAGCGGTGACCGTACCCTGCCGGATTGATGTTGCCAGGCGCAGCACATCGTCCCAGTTGCGCCGAATGTGCTTTTCGTTGTACATGTGTCGCCGATCATTGTGGCAAGTGCTGGATAGTCCTTTGGATTGCCAGGCACATACAGCTTCATGTCGCCGAGATCCCGGATGCACGGCGCGAAACGGAAGCCGAGCAGGTGCATCAGCGCAAAGACGTGATCGGTAAAACCATTGGTGTCGGTGTAATGTTGTTCCTGAATGCGCAGATCCGATTCATGGTACAGCAACCCGTCGAGCACGTAGGTCGAATCGCGCACGCCGACGTTGACGAGATTCGGATAGAACGGCGCGTACTGGTCGGAGATGTGCGTGTAGAACATGCGCCCGGGTTCGGCGCCGTATTTCGGATTCACGTGCCCGGTGCTCTCGGCGCGGCTGCCCGCGCGAAAGCGTTGTCCATCGGACGACGAAGTGGTGCCATCCCCCAATGGGCTGCGAAGGGATGGGCGAACTGCGCGTTGACGAGTTCGGCCAGCGCCTGTGAGTAGGTCTCGTCGCGGATGTGCCACGCTTGCAACCACGACAGCTTCGCGTAGGTGGTGCCCGGGCATGCCTCCACCAATTTTCGTCAGCCCGAGATTGATCGCGTCGGCCAGGACCGTCGTGAGCAGCAAGGTCTTGTCTTTCGCTGCCTCATCACCCGGTCTTCAGGTGCGCAAAGTGGCAGGTGAAGCCGGTTCAGGCGTCGACCTCCATCAGTAGCTCGGTGATTTTCACGCGGGGCAACACGATCGACGTCTGGTCGATCAGCGCCTGTGCCGCCTCGGGCACCGCAGCGTCGAGCGGCGTCATCTTCAGGCCCGATTCCGTGATGATCGTATCGGGCAATCCGTTGTCGGCCACGAGTCCGTTGACGGTTGCCAGCCGCTGCTGAAGCAACTGCCGCTGCTCATTCAGGTAACGGTCGCAATCAGCGATAATGGGCAGCGGCAAGGCATTGTCCTGCAGGATCGTCTGGAAGTTTTCCGCCGGCAGCAGAGTAGGTAGTCGTCAAAGTCCTTGAACTGACGCGATCCCTGCACCCAGATGTCGCCTGAGCGTAGCGCATTTTTCAGCTCGGCCAGAGCGCACACAGTTCATAGTAATGGCGATCGATACCACTGTCTGTCATCACCAGAGGCTTCCAGCGCGGCTTCACGAAAGCGGTTGGCGCTGCCGCGGGCATCTTCCGCACGCCGTCGTTGTCCATGGCCCGGATCGTATCGACCACATCAAGCACGTCGGTCGCCGCAGGCGCGGCGCGCAGCTTCAGGACTTCCAGGAGGGCCGGGACGTACCGGCGCAGCGTCGCATAATGATCGCCGATCTGATGCAGGAAATCGAATGCTTCGGGCTGGGCCAGTTGCTCGGCTTCGCTGACGCAGTTTCCCACGACAACATGACCGATTCGATTGCCTCGAACGCATCGCCGCCGCTTTCCTTGGCATGCAGCAGGACCCGGCCCAGCTTCCCGTACTCCCTTACCTTGTCGTTGATGGCCTTGCCTGAGTGGTGGAACTACTGCTGATGCTTCTTTTTCGCGGCATTGAAGATCCGACCGATAGTGCGGTCGTGCAAGTCGACGATCTCGTCGGTGACCGTCGCTGTGGCTTCCATAACATGGCCACCAGGGTCGCATGACGGCGTTGCGTTTCGAACCTGGCCAGATCGTGTGGTGTCATCTGTGCGCCTTCGCGGGCAATCTTGAGCAGGCGGTTCAGGTGCACCGTCCGGTCGAGGCCTGCGGGCAGATCAATGGCATGAAGGATTTTCAGGCGATCAAATATGCTTGAGCATTTGGCGTGAACTCGCCTTTCCCGGCGGCAGCCGCAGCCACGCGAGCCACGTCATGCGGCCGTCGTCACGACGTTTCAGTAACTGGTCGAGTTTTTCCCGGTGATCGTCCGACAGAGATGCTGTGGAGTACATCATGGATGCGGCGGGTCGCACGGGTAACCGCTTCCGCACAGATCCGCTCAATCACGTTCGCACCGGGTAGCAGAATCGCCCGCCGCAGGTATTCGACCAGCGCCTGCGCAAGCACGAGGCCCTTGTCAGTCTGCGCCGCCCGGTCAACGAGCGCCAGCACTGCCGGACGGTAGTCGGCCACGACGAGCTGACGCAATTGCAGTGCCGCCTGCAGCTCGAGTAAATGTTCGCGACGTCTCTGGTCCCGCTTGCGTAATCCTTCCAGAGCGCAGGTGCGACGCCGACCTGTCCGGCAACGAATTGCAGCAGTGCAGGCGGAGGCTCTTCGCCTGCGGTCAGGACAATGCCAGGAGCGGCATATCATATAACAGAGCTGCACGGCAAAGCCCAGACGGTTGGCTGCGCCGCGGTGCTGGTCGATCAGCGACAGGCTCTGCTTCGCGAACCTGTAATGGCGGATGAGCTCATCGTGGCTGTCCGGAAACGAAAAGAAGCGGCTGTCCCGCTCGGCGGGCGAGAGAATAGAACGTCGTGGCATGGTGGGCCCGACAGAGGATGGGGATGGTGCCGACACGGATCGCAGCACCGATTCCACCAGACTGGCGGCTCAGAAAATCGCAGTGTAATACGTTCCATCGTCATAATCCTTTTATGCCAATAGTGAGTTTTCGGAGATAAACTGCAGAACATGAAAACGCGTCACACACGGGCCACCGCGTCCGACTCGCCGGCGTTTCCGGATGCAGACCAGCTTGCCGCGCGGCATCATCGGTGCCATTCGCCGGCAGCTCATCAGCTTCGCTCTCGAACGTCAACGCACAGATCTGGCTGATCTGCTGCAGCCGCCACTCCATCAGTGAGCGGACCGGGCGTGCAGGCGCGGTTGCGCACGCGATCGACATCCTGCGTACGCTGCCGGCACCACAACCGCAGATCGCCGACGACATCGACCTGTGGCTCTCATGCCCCGCGCCGTACGTGTGCTGCGCGCGCATGGCATCGCGACCCTCGCAGACCTGACGGTACGCGTGCCCCGCCGGCGCCGCTGGTGGAGTGTAGTGGCCCTGGCTCGGCCGGACCGGCACCCGCTAGATCGAGGCGTTTTTTGAACCCCACCCGCAGCTGACAGAACGCGCACGCGCGCTGGTTGCGGTAAGCGCACCCAGCGTTGTCGTTCCCTGGGAGCGGTTGCGGATACCCCATGAGGTCGATGGTTCGCACGGCAGCTTCCGCGCGTCCCGGCAGGCCTGCGCACTCGACTCAAACAACGATTACGAAGCGGTACAGGCATGGCTTGCCCTGCATGAAACCGTCACGCAAAGTGCCTACCGCAAGGAGGCCGAGTGCCTGATCCTGTGGGCGATCGTCGAGCGGGGACGGGCGCTGTCCTCGCTCACGACCGAGGATGCCATCGCATACCGGAGCTTCCTGCGGCGTCCGCAGCCGCGCGTGCGCTGGGTTGGCCCGCCAGGGCCGCGCAGCGCTCCCGAGTGGCGCCAGTTTGCCGGCAACCTGCGGTGCACTCTACTTTCCTATGCGCTCTCCGTTCTCGGCGCATTGTTTCGCTGGCTCATCGAGCAGCGCTACGTGCTCACCAATCCGTTTGCGCCGGCATCAAGGTCCGCGGCAGAACGCGCGTGCCACACCACTGGACACGTCGCGGGGCTTCACCGAGGGCGAATGGGGGCTGGCTGGTTCGCACGATTGCCAACGGACTGGAGTGGTCCTACGGTTGGGGAACGCCTGCCGCACAGCGCCTGCGCTTTTTGCTCGATTTCTTCTACGCGACCGGTCTGCGTGCAAGCGAACTCGTTGGCGCCAAACTTGGCGACATCCGTACAGGTGAACACGGCGCCCACTGGCTCAATCTCGTCGGCAAAGGCGGCAAGGCGCAAGGTCGCGTTGCCGCCACTCGCTCGCACCGCACTCGAGCAGTATCTCGTTCCGCCTGCCGGTAACGCCGCAGCGCTGGGATCCAAAGACCACGCTACGCTTGCGAGCGTTGACGAGGAAAGCGCAACGGGCATCACCCGTTCCCGTCTGTGGTGCGTCGTTTTTTCCGTCTGGCCGCTGATGCCATCGATCATCCCATGCGGCCGAAAAGCTGCGGCGCGCCAGTCCGCATTGGACGCCTCATACCCACGCCACGCATGCATTCGCCCGCGGCGCTGAACTGACGACGGAGCGCGACGACCTCGATCTACCTTCAGAGTGACGAAATCAAACGAGCAGATGGACGAGGCGTTTGTCGCACCATAACTGACTACTCTCGGCTGCCGAGGCTTACCGGCTAAGCGTGCTTTTGAAGCGACCCCATCTACGGTCAGTTCGACCAGACGCTCTTTCCAACGAACGACTGGCGCGAGTGCTGCATGAAGGCGCTCTCTGTCATGGAGATCCGCAACTGGGCGCCGGACCTGATCGAACACGACGACACGTGATCCAGCAGATTCGTACCCGCGTGCTGCCGCGTCGTGGCGTCTTCGCGATGCCGGACGAAATCGTCGTCACGATGGGAGCATAACAGGCGCTTTATCTCATTGTAGACCTGCTGGCGCACGAGCGCACGACGATTGGTTTTGAGAACCCCGGTTATCCCACCGATGCACGCAATATTTTCCTGAACCGCCACGCACCGTTGCTGCCGCTGCCGGTCGATGAAGGCGGCGTGCGCCGCCGGTCGCCGACGCCCATCTGCTGGCGCAATGCGACTACGTGTATGTGACGCCGAGCCATCAGTGTCCGACTACCGCGACTTTACCGCTCGAATGCAGGCACGTGCTGCTCGAACTGGCACAGAAACATGATTTTATCGTGAGCGAAGACGATTACGAGAGCGAGAATAATTTCTCCGGCGCGCCGCATCCGGCGTTGAAGAGCCTGGATACCGCCGACCGCGTGCTTTATGTGGGCAGCTTGTCGAAGAGTTTCGCTCCGGGCTTGCGGCTCGGTTATGTGGTCAGCCCACGTGACCTGATTCGCGAGCTGCGGGCGTTGCGACGGTTGATGGTGCGTCATCCGGCGACGTACATTCAGCGCGCGTTCGCGACCTTTCTCGCGCTCGGCCATCACGACGCGTTGTTGCGGCGGCTCGCCTTCGCCTACAAGGAGCGTGCGGAGGCGCTCAAGGCCGCGCTCGACACCCGTCTGCCGGAGGTCACGCACGCACGGGCACGGATTACCGGCGGCTCCTCGTGCTGGGTGGAAGGTCCGCCCTGGCTTGACGCAACACGTCTGCTGCTTAAGCCGAGGCGCACGGCATCCTGATTGAACTGGGTAGCGTGAAGGGCTGGAGCAGCGCCAATGCTTCCGCATGGGCTTTTCGGCGATCAAGCGAAAAGATCGAACCCGGTGTGCGTGCGCTGGCGGAGCTCGTGCGGGCGCAATGTCCGCAGGCGTGAGCCTTCGCGTGGCAGCATGAGGCGAGCGCTGGCCCAAGCGAATCGGCTCGACTGGAACTACCGCGGGGGCTGAGAGTTGCTTAACGTGTCGGTGAAATTTGGCCGCAACCATCGCCGATCGGCATGTGGCTACGCCGGTTATCTGACAGGAGACACGTATGACAGACTTGCGCACCGCGACATCCGAAGTGACGGCCGACACGCTTGCGGCCTTTTCCGACGCCTTCAACCGCGTCACGATGCCAACGCGCTGATGGCCGTCATGACCGAAGACTGCGTCTTTGATACCGCCGGCGGAAACGAGATCCATGGTGGCACACGGTTTATCGGACGCGCAGCCGTGCAAGCGGCCTTTGAAGCCTTCAAGACCTTTCCCGCCCACTGGGGACACGGCCGACACTACATAGCCGGTGAGCGCGGTGTGTCGGAATGGGTCTTTACCGGTAAGCACGCTGAAGGCTGGCGTATCGAGGCCGAAGGTTGCGATCTCTTCAAGTTTCGTGACGGCCTGATTGCGGTAAAACGCGCGTTTCGCAAGGAACGTCCGAGGCAGGCTGCCTGAGCGCTCCGCTGAACGGTAGTGTGGTACCGTAGGCGGCGCTGGCAGGCCCCCGGCCGCCGATCTTTCCTGTCGGCGGGGCGCCTAGAAGGTGTTTGCCAGTTCTCGCGCCGCTTCCTGCAGGCGCGGCACGAATTCGAGCAAGCGGGAGAGCGGCGCGCGGGAAACGGGCGCGTGCACGGCAATGGCCGCAATGCTCATGCCGTCCTTGTTCATCACAGGCACCGCGACGCAGGCTATGCCCGCGAGAAATTCCTCGTTGTCGATGCCAATACGCTTGTGTGCGGTGCGATCAAGTTCGGCTTCGAGCATTTCGGGGGCGGTGATGGTATTCGGCGTGAAGTGTTCGATTTTCAGGGCGCGTACAAGCGCCGAACGCTGCTCGCGCGACAGCATCATGGCCAGCAGCAATTTACCGCTGGCGGTGCAATACGCCGGCACTTTCGAACCGGGCTTGAGGTCGAGCCGCAGGGGCCAGGAGGCTTCCATGCGGTCCAGATAAAGCACTTCGGTTTCGTGCAGCATCGTGAGGGTGCAGGTTTCCCCAAGGTCCACCACCAGCCGTCCTAGAATAGCGTGCCGCAGACGCCGCGCGCCTGAGTGCATGACAACACCGAGACCGCACCGAGACCGAGCTGCGCGAGGCGCGGGCCGATCACGTAGGCGTTCTTGTGGCCCGGATCGCGGATCACGCGGCCGCCCGCTTCCAGCGACGCCAGCATACGGTGCAGCGACGGCTTCGGCAGGTCGACGTCCTGGGCAATGTCGGCAAGCGACACCGGACCTTCCGCTTTGACGAGATGCTCGAGCAGCGCGAAGGCACGCAGTGTCGGCGTATCAACAATGGTCATTGCAACCGTTCCGAAAAATAGATGATAACCATTGTACAGAAACGCCCTATGGCGTGGCCTGCCTTGATTTCAGGGTAAAGTTTCCGCCCGGCTCCATTCCAGTTTTCGATATTTGCGGCGTTCGGGGCTCAGCCCGGCAACGGCCGGGATGGAGTGCATTCCATCTTCCAGGGGTTACCGTTGCGGCGTTGCATCCGCGTGAAGCAGGGGGGCCAGCCGCGCCGCGGTTTCCTTGATTTTCGGCACGTTCTTGAGCAGGTCGTCGAGGCTTGTCCGCGCAATCGGCGCATGCACGGCCAGCGAAGCCAGTACGCCGCTACCGCCGGGTTTGCGAACCAGCACGGCGACCGCCACCATCCCTCGTACAAATTCCTCATTGTCTATACTGAGACCCAGCGAGGCTAACCGGTCAAGTTCCGCACCGAGCAGGGTGGTGTCGGGTGCGATAGGTATGCGACTTGAGCGGTATCCGGGCAAGGAACAGCGCGCGCTCGGCAGGCGCCATCTGCGAGAGGAACAGCTTGCGGCTCGCCGTGCAATGCAGCGGCACGCGCATCCCCGGGCATATGCAGGCGCAGGGGTTCGCTTGTCTCTACGCGCTCGACGTCGAGCACGGTAAGGTTGCAGCTCTTTCCAAGCACATCGACAAGTCCGCGCAGCAACGCGCGGGGAGCAGGTAAACGTGCTGTTCGCGAGCATGGTCAGCGCGAGTTTGGGCCGCGTGTGAACCGAATGTTATGCCACGGTCAGCGCAATCCGGTATGTGTGTCACGTAACCCAGCGCTTCCAGCGATTCGATCATGTGCGCCGGGTCGCTTTCGGAATATGCAGGCGTGCAGACAGTTGCGACAGTAAAAACGGTTGTCCGGCCGCAGCAAAGTGCTCGACGACGATGAGTGCACGCAGAACGCGGGTGTCCTCGGGAGTCGGGTCCTGGTGCAGAGCAGCATGTGACGCGATGGGTAAAGCCGCATTTGACACGGGGCTCGCGGCGTCTTTCATTCGCACCTCTGATTAGGGATGACGGGTGTTCAATGCAGGCAGTCGGGTCCGGGAGAACCCGGATAAGCGCTCGAATGCAGCCATAAAGTGGAACAAAAAGGCTCTTTTTGAACCGGTTTCATTGATCGTAGCCGGATTTTCTTGAAGGTGTAACGAACAATCAATAAACTTCAACGAAACGTATCGAAAATTTGAGAGACGAAAAACAAGGAGGCGTCAGTAATGGCACGCAGTTTTGACTACGTCATTGTCGGCGCGGGATCGGTCGGCTGTGTCATCGCTAATCGCCTCTCGGAAAAGGCCCGTCGGTGTGCCTGCTCGAAGCCGGTCCGCCGGACCGGTATCTCTGGATTCATATTCCCATCGGCTATGGCAAGACCATGTTTCATCCGGTCTACAACTGGGGCTTCAAGACCGACCCGGATCCGAACATGAATGATCGTCAGTTGTACTGGCCGCGCGGACGCACGCTCGGCGGCAGCAGTTCGATCAACGGGCTGATTTATGTGCGCGGCCAGAAGCATGGCTACGACCACTGGAGTGCGCTGGGAAACAAGGGCTGGAGCTGGCAGGAGTGCCTGCCTGCCGTACTTCTGACGGCTCGAACACAACGAGCTGGGGGCGTCGCCAACACGGGGGGGGTGGACGGACCGCTCTAGGCCTCGACCATCAAGCAACGGCATGAGCTTGTGGACACCTTCATTGCTACATCGAACAGGATCGGCGTGCCGACGGTTCAGGATTTCAACAGCGGCGACCAGGAAGGTGTCGGCTACTACCAATTGACTACGCGAAAGGGCTGGCGTTGCTTGACCGCTGTGGCGTACATCAAGCCCGCGCGCCGCCGTCCGAATCTGCATGTGGAAACCGATGCGCTCGCTCGCGTCGAAGATTATTTTCGAAGGCACGCACGCCGCCGGTATCCGGTACTTGCAGCACGGATAGACGCAAGAGGTGCGCGCGAATCGCGAGGTGCTGCTTGCGGCCAGTGCGCTTCAATCGCCTCAATTGCTGCAGGTCTCGGGCGTGGGTCCAGCCAGGCTGCTCGGCGACTTCGGCATTCCGGTGGTCGCGAACCGGCCGGGTGTCGGCGAGAATCTTCAGGATTACTTACAAGTGCGCCTGATCTATGAGGTGTCGCGGCCGATCTCGACCAACAACCTGCTGCATTCCTGGCAAGGCCGCGCGAAAATGGGCCTACAATGGGCCCTGTTTCGCGAAGGGCCGCTCGCCGTCGGCATCAACCAGGGCGGGTTGTTTTGCCGCGCGCTGCCCGACGAAGCAAAGACGCCCGACATCCAGCTCCATTTTTTAACGCTCTCAGCCGATTCCGCCGGCGGCGACGTCCACTCGTTTCCCGGCTGCACCTATTCAATCTGCCAGCTACGGCCGGAGTCTCGCGGTGTGTTGCGCATTCGCACGAACGACATGCGCGACGCACCGTCGATGCAGCCGAACTATCTCTCGAGCGATCTCGACCTGCGCACGACTGTTGCGGGTGTGCGTTTCGCGCGCCGGATTGCTGCTGCGGAGCCCATGGCGTCGCTGATGAAACGCGAAGTCCGTCCCAGCGCCGATGCGCAGACTGACGACGAACTGCTGCAGTTTTGCCGCGAATACGGACAGACGATCTTTCATCCGTCGGGCACCGCCAAGATGGGCGTGGTAAGCGATACGCTTGCCGTGGTCGACGAGCGCCTGCGCGTCTACGGCACGCGCGGGTTGCGCGTGATCGACTGCTCGATCATGCCGACGCTCGTCTCCGGCAACACCAACGTGCCGATCATAATGGTCGCCGAGAAGGCATCGGACATGATTCTTTCCGACGCCCGAGCCGACGACCGTTCCAGGACAGCACCTCTTGAATAGGCCCTAGCACCACATACCACATTGAATTTGCATTGAACGTGGTAATCCGAAGTTGTTTAAAGAAGCAAAAAACAAGTCCGGGCTGCATCGCTGAACACAATTTGATAACTAACATGCATACTGGGTAATTCGTGCCCCGGAGGAGACAGGTTTGGGGACATTGCGCCGGGCGGCACCCTGAGGCCGCCGCCCGGTCATCCATCGGAGAAGACAGAATGGCAATCTATAACAAGGTTATCCGCCGCGTTGCATTCGCGAGCGTCATCGGGGTCACGGTCGAGTGGTACGACTTTTTCCTGTACGGCATGGTGGCGGGTATCGTATTCAACAAGCTGTCTTTTCCAGCGCACGATCCGCTCGTTTTCACCTGCTTGCCTACGCCACGTTTGCGGTCGGCTTCGTAACACGGCCGCTTGGGGGCATTATGCTTGGGGGCATTAATTTTTGGCGACTTCGGGGACAAGGTCGGACGCAAATCTGCGCTCATCTGCACGTTCATCATCATGGGTGTCTCGACAGCGGGTGTGGCTTTCGTACCGACTTACGCCCAGATAGGCATTTGGGCGCCGATCCTGCTACTCGCGCTGCGTGTTCTGCAGGGCATCGGGCTCGGTGGGGAGTGGGGCGGGACTGTGCTGATGGCTTATGAATATGCGCCGCCTAATCGGCGCGGACTTTACGCGAGCCTGCCGCAGATCGGTTTGTGGCTCGCGTCAGGCGTGGTGGTTGCCATTTCGAAGCTGCTGTCGGAGACCGCGTTTTCTCTCGTGGGGCTGGCGCCTCGCGTTCGCCATGTCGCTCGCGCTGGTGGTGATCGGTCTCTATATTCGCGTCAAAGTCATGCAGACGCCCGAGTTCCTGGCGCTCAAACGCACCCGGCGCGACGTGAAAGTCCCCTCCATCGACATGATCACGCGGTATCGCCGCTCCGTGCTGCTCGGCATGGGGGTGCGCGGTGGGATTGACGGCGTCTTCTTCAATATCTTCGCCGTGGTAATCGGCTATCTCCGCAGCATCTTGCGATGAGCCGGACCGAAGCGCTCACGGGCGTCATGATCGCCGCCATTGTGATGTGTTTCTTCATTCCGCTGTTTGGCAAGATGTCGGACCTGTTGGGCCGTACGCGCGTATACCGGTGGGGTTCGTTGATTTGCTGGCTCTCGGTGCTGCCAGCGTTCTGGCTGATGGAGAATCAGGTCGGCAACACCATGATCGTGTGGCTCGCTATCGTGATCCCGTTCGTATCTTCTATGCAATGGTCTACGGGCCGCGGAGGCCGCGCTTTTTGCCGAATTATTCGATGCCGAGGTCCGCTATACCGGCATCTCGTTCGTGTACCAGTTCTCGGGAATCTTCGCGAACGGCCGCCGATCATTGCAACTCGCTCATGCGGCTGAACGGCGGCAAACCGTGGGCCGTGTGCGTCTACGTGGCGCTGTCCGCGCTGCTGCATGGTGCGCGCACAAGATGGAACCGCGGAGATAAATTCGATGCGGTCACCCGGGCGCACTGAGCGGTTGAATGAGGGGCTGCTTGTGCCCCTCGGGCCGCTCTTCAATCGTGGAATGTCCTTGCCGTTTCTTCGGCAGCAAGACGCAGGTCGGGCACGAAGGCGAGCAGGTCGTCGAGCGCAACGCGACTGATCGGCACTTGCACGGCGATGACCGCACAGGCGCGATTGTGATCGAGCATAACTGACACCGCGATCACGATCAGTCCCTGCAAGTGTTCCTGGTTGTTGATGGCGAGCAGGTGCCGGCGCGTCGTGCTCAGCTCCTTGCGTAACGCGTCACGGTCGATGATGGTCCGCTCCGAGTAGGTGCGCAGCGGTAGGGTCTCGATCATCCGCTCGCGTCGTTCGCGGGGCATGAAGCTCAGCAGCAGCTTGCCGCTTGCCGAACAGTGCAGGGGCACGTGCGAACCCGGTTGCAAATGCATGCGCAACGGCCACTCTGTCTCAACGCGGTCGACATAGACCACGTCGTTACCCGACAACATTGTCGGGTTGCACGTCTCCCCGATCTTTTCCACCAGTTGTTCGAGCAGCGCATGGCGTGCCGCCGCGGGGCCGGCATGCATCAGCACGTTGACCGCGAACGAGGGCACGCGTGGCGAACATTCATACGAGCGGAACGCCCGTGTTCGGCGTAGGTGCGGGGAACGTGGGGTCGATTGTTGCTGCATCGGCGGATCTCAATGACGCGGCGCGGAAAATCCGCATCTCCAAGACCTTCGACAACGCCACCAGTTGCTCGTCCGGAAACAGTGTCGTGATTGTGGAGGCGGTGTATCGGCCCGCATTCGAGGCACTCACTGAAAACGGCAGGGTATTACTCGACGCGGCTCAGAAAGAACGCCTGCAAGCCGTGATGTGGACTGGGGGCAAGCTCTCCGCTTGTTGCACGGCGAAGTCGGCAGTTGAGATTGCGCGGTTGGCGGGTCTTGATGACATCGCGGCCAAGGCACCTGCTTTCCTGATGGTCGAGGAAGACGGTTTTGGCGCGGAGCATCCCGTTCTCGGGTGAAAAGCTTTCACCTGTGCTGATGGTTTACCGCGCAAGGGATTTCGCCGACGCCACGTTGATCATGCAGCGCATTTATGCATACATGGGCGCGGGGCACTCGGTCGGGCTGCATTCCGCCGATCCCGCTGAGGCCATGCAACTCGGCATGAACTTGCCGGTTGCACGCGTTATCTCCAACCAGGCGCATTGCCTCACAACGGGGGGCAACTTCGACAACGGTCTGCCGTTTTCGCTATCGATGGGCTGCGGCACCTGGGGCCGCAACAACTTCTCCGACAACCTCGGTTTTCGCCATTACCTGAATATCACGCGGGTCGCGTATCCCATCGAAGAACGGGTTCCGGTCCGGAGATGGACGACTTGCTCGGCGATTTCTTTAGGAGGTGTGTTCGATGAACACGACTGCCACCCTGCGCGCGTTGATCGACGAACGCGCCACGCAGTTCCCCGACAAACCTTTTCTGCTCGCGCCAGCCGACGACGAGACGAACGCGACGTCGAATGCCAGTCGCGCGGGCGTGCTGACGTTCGGTCAATTGCGAAGGGTTCAATCGCGAGATCTTGGTCGTCACCACCGAACCTGACGAGCTTGAAGCGCCGGTGTTCGCACCACTGGAACTCGCGCTCGCCGATGCCGCAGCACAGCTTTAGCGCGGCCTGTTGCATCGAAGCCGGTTACCGTCAGCAAAAACCCGCCGTGTGCCGAAGACGTTGCACTTCTCATGTACACCTCGGGCACGACAGGTCAGCCGAAAGGTGTGCTCCTGACGCATTGGAACCTGCTGGTGAACGCGCGCACGATTACAGCCGAGCATCGTCTCACCGCCGCCGATCGCGTGCTCGCCTCGCTATATCAACGGCCTCGTGGTGACGCTCCTGGCGCCGCTGCATCACGGCGGGTCAGTCGTGGTGCTGCTGCGTTTTTCCGCTCGCACGTTCGGCGTGATGTTATGCGCCACGGCTGCACATGGATCAATGTCGTGCCTACGATCGTCGCTTATCTGCTTAATCAAAAGGATGACCACCCCTTTGAACTGTCCGCGCTCAAGTTTTGCCGCAGCGCATCCGCGGCGCTGCCGGCCGAGCATCACCGGGCGTTCGAAGCATGCTTTGGCGTCAGCATGATCGAAACAATGGCATGACGGAGACGGCTGTTCATGTATTTAGTAATCCATATTAGATGAAGCGGCGGCGGATTGGCAGTATAGGCTTGCCATCCGGTGCGACCGCCCGGGTGATCGACGCGCAAGGCTGTGATTGTGCCAACGACGAATGTGGTGAGATCGTGTTGTGCGGCGAACAGGTGATGAGGGGTTACTACAAGCGTCCGGAAGAGACGAGAGCGGCGTTCACTGAGGACGGCTGGCTGCGCACGGGTGACCTCGGCTACCGCGATGCGGAAGGTTACTTCTACATCAATGGCCGCTCAAAGGAACTGATCATCAAGGGCGGCGAGAACATCGCGCCACGCGAGATTGATGAGGCGTTGCTGAAACACCCGGGCGTGCTGAACGCAGCCGCGGTCGGTATGCCGGATACCGTTTATGGCCAGGAGATCGTGGCTTTCGTCGTGCCACACGAGGCCGATGGTCCGCTCGCCCTCGATCTCGCCGATCTCAGGAATCACTGCCTGCGCGAACTCTGCCGCTTCAAGACGCCGAAGGAATTCCGCCTGATCGATGAGCTGCCGCGCGGGCTGTCGGGCAAGGTGCAGCGGCTGAAACTGCTGCAAAGCTGATCCACAAAGCCCGGCGACATCCACTCGCACAGGGGAAGCACAAGAACGCATTACGGAATAGGCAACAAGCAGCACCGAAGCACCGATCACGAACGTCAAAGACGTCACATGGAAGAGACAGGAAACAGCATGGAACAGCAACCGACGCATCCGCGGCGTGTGAAGACGCGTCACATCATTCTTGCAGTCATGTGTCTGATGTATTTTATCTCGTACATTGATCGCGTGAACATTGCCGTGGCAGGTCCCATCATCTGGCATGAGATGGGACTAACGTCGGGGCAGCTCGGCCTCGTGTTCTCCGCGTTCGCGTATCCGTATGCCGTCATGCAGATCGTGGGTGGCTGGCTTGCGGACAAGTACTCATAGCTTCGCGCGGCTCGGCGGGGCCGTGACGCCGCCCCTCGTACTCGCGGTGGTCGCAACAGGTGGATAGCGCGATGCGTTCATCCTGCTCGGTGTCGCCAGTCTTGCGTGGACCGTGCTTTTTTGTTTTGTGCGTGTTCACAAACTCTCCCGAACAGCACCGTCGCATCACGCCGCAAGAAACAGCGGAGATCGGTTATCGCGTGGGCGACTGCGACCGCTCCAAACATTGCGCTACACGGTGGCGAAAGCTCATGCACCGGATGTGGCTGGTGACCGTCGATTTCTGCTACAGCTGGTTGCTGTGGGTGTATTTGACGTGGCTGCCATCTTATCTCAAGGAGTCGCGGGGATTCGACCTCGAGCAACTCGCGCTCTTCACCGCGTTGCCGCTGCTGGCGGGCGTGATAGGCGATACGCTCGGCGGGACGTTGTCCGACCAGATCTTCAAGATGACCGGCCGGTTGCGTTTCGCTCGTTGTTCAATCCTTGTGGTTGGGCTGGGGGGGCTCGCTCGCATTCCTGGTGCCTATGGTTAGTGTAGCGAATCCGTTGACGGCCGTACTGTTCCTGTCGGCGTCGTTCTTCTTCCTTGAGATCACGAATCCCGTGCTCTGGACACTGCCGCTCGATATCGCGGGCAAATACGCGGGCACCGCCGGCGGCATGATGAACACCGGCTTCGGCGTGGCGGGCATGGTGTCACCGGTCGTGTTCGGTTACCTGATCGAAACAACCGGTAGCTATAACGTGCCGTTCGCCATCTCGGCGTGCTTGCTTGGCGCGGGCATGGTGGCGGCGCTGTTTATCAACCCGCCGAAGACCGTCGATGTCGACGAGGAACGCGACCGCACCGCGGCCACCTCGCTCGACGGCATGCCGGCGTTCGTGCACGCAGCACCTAGCTTGGCGCTTGAGCGGCATCACTTGTGCCGGCCGTTGCGCTGGCGCAAGTGAAGGTCAGCTCTTAAATTCAGCTCTTGAGTTTGCGCAGGCGCCAGATCAGGCTGGACGTGTCGAAGCGATTACCGCCAAGGGCCTGTACGTCGCCGTAGAACTGGTCGACGAGCGCGGTCACGGGCAGCGAAGCGCCGTTGCGCTTCGCTTCGCTTCGTCGAGACAGAAGCCCAGGTCCTTGCGCATCCAGTCGACGGCAAAGCCGTAGTCGAACTTGCCGTCGATCATGGTCTTGCCGCGATTGTCCATCTGTCAGCTTGCTGCGGTACCCTTGCCGATCACATCGAGTACGAGCGGCATGTTGAGGCCCGACAATTGGCCGAAATTAATAGCCTCTGACAGGCCCTGAACCAGTCCGGCGATGCAGATCTGGTTGACCATCTTCGCCAGTTTTCCGGCGCTGGCCGGGCCGATCAATGCGGCCGTCGCGTAATAATCGAGGGTGGCGCGGACGTGTTCGAAGACATCCGTAGCGCCGCCGCACATGATGGTGAGCTTGCCGTTCTGCGCGCCCGCCTGGCCGCCGGACACGGGGGCGTCCACGAAGGCCAGCCCGCGTGCGTCCGCGATCTCCGCCAGTTCACGCGCGACGTTGGCGGATGCTGTCGTGTGATCGACGAATGCGGTTCCCTGTGTCATGCCGGCGAAAGCGCTGTCGTCGCCCAGCGTGATGCTGCACAGGTCGTCGTCGTTGCCCAAACAGGCCAGCCAGAGGTCCGCTTTCGATGCGGCTTCGCGCGGTGTCCGCGCCGACTTTCCGCCGTGCTCGGCTACCCATTGTTCCGCCTTGGCGTGCGTCCGGTTGTACACCGTGACGTCTAGGCTGGCTTTGGCAAGGTGGCCGGCCATCGGATAACCCATGACGCCTAGCCCAAGAAACGCGACGCGGCACACAGGGCTGCCGGAAGAGGAGTTTGCAGGTTCGGTCACGTGTGGATCCTTTCAGAGTGGGAGAGAGAAAAACCGATTATCCCGGCGATGCAGGACGTTTGCTTTACGACCGCGGCGCCGAATGCGGCGAATCGATTGTTCCAGGTGTCTCTTATCCTAAGGGGAATTTAGCGCATCAAATCTAGACGAGCAGGCCTTCGAGCATGAGATGGTGGCAAAGCGTTTCGAAGGCGGGCGACAATGGACGTGGGTCCGGGGCGACGCCGACAGGCTGACCCATCTCGCGGCACGCGAAAGCGAGCAGGGTATGGGCGATCCCGCTTCGTCGATATGCTGATTCAACCTTGATATCCAGCAGCGTTGCTGACGTTGTGTTTGCGTGGATATCGCTGTCGAAACGTAATTCACCGACCTGCTGATCGCAATGAAACGCCGTCGCGTGCATGCCTTCATCGTCAAGTCCGATCCGGATCAACCGGTTGCATCGGTCCTTGAATACCAGCACGCGCATGTCGCTCCCCATGATGAAGCGGCGTCTCCGTTTTCGGGTACGGGATACGCTAGAAAGTTTTCGCGAGCTCCTGCGCCGCTTCTTGCACCCGTGGGACGAATTCGAGCGCGTGTGACAGGGGAGCCCGTGAGACGGGCGCATGCACGGCTATAGCCGCGATGCATTGGTCGCTTGCGTCCATCCATCACGGGCGTGGCCACGCAAACGGCCGACCACGAACTCCTCATTGTCGATGGCGACGCGCTTGCGCGCGGTCCGGTCAAGTTCGGCGTCGAGCAGTTCGGGGTCGGTGATGGTGTTTGGCGTGAGGCGCTCAAGTTTCAGCGCACGAACGATCACGCTGCGCTGTTCGCGCGTCTGCATAGCCAGCAGCAGCTTGCCGCTTGCGCTGCAATAGACGAGGACATGACCGGGTTTCAGATCGAGCCGCAGCGGCCACGGCGCTTCCATCCTGTCGAGATAGAGCACTTGCGCCCGTGAAGCATGGTCAGGTTGCAGGTCTCGCCGAGATCGGCGACGAGGCGTGCACCGGAGTACATCATCACGCCAAGGCCCAGTTGAGTGAGCTGCGGCCCGATGACATAGGCATTCTTGTGATCGGGTGCGCGGATCACGAGGCCGCCCGCTTCGAGAGAAGCCAGCATCCGGTGGAGCGACGCCTTGGGCAGACCCACATCGTGCGCAATGTCCGCAAGCGACACCGGTCCCTCTGCGGCGACCAGATGTTCGAGCAGCGCGAACGTGCGCAGAGTCGGCGTGTGCGCTTCCTTCATTTGCGTCATTCTGGAAAACGGGTCGGTCAAGTTGTAGACAAGCTTTCCGCCATCGTCAGTTTGTGCGGTGCCGTAGCTGCCTGGGTTAACGGCACCAATCTCAAGTTTCACCGGCGTTGGTCAGGCCCTCGGCAATGGTCGTTTCGGTGTAGTCGGTCGGCACGGCGAATCCGGATCAAAGAGGTTCTAACAGACAGCGAAAAAGCTCTCTCAAACTGAAACTTGCCGGAGGCAGGGGAACGGAGGCGACCCGCTCATCGCAGACGTTTCCGGATCTCCGTACGCATGATCTCGATTATCAAATAAATCGGAACTTTTAATTCCGAAAAATGATATTTATGGAGAAGTAACCAATCCACATTTACAATAAACAGTATAATTTGTATCTGTTAATGATGCATTTCCGGGTCGTGATCGGAGCTAAGGCATCGAAACAGACGGCACACGGTTAAAATGTCGTCACGCGCCGAGGGCCTTGGCAGACGTGAACGCCTCGCAGCCTGCGAATCACAGGCCCATCTACTCTTCGTGCAGCCTTTGAACGCCACACATCGATACGGATACCTTTCCCATGAATCAATCCGCGGTCCTCAAACCAGCCGCTTCTGAAACGGGCGATCTCTTCCTCCTGACGTCTGGACCGTTGACTACCTCGCGTACCGTCAAGGCATCGATGGCACACGACTGGGGCTCGCGTGATGCGAGCTTTGTCGCAATCAACAAGGCCGTGCTCGCGCGACTCGCCGAGATCGTTCACGGCGAGGGCGACTATGTAACCGTGCCCATGCAAGGTTCCGGCACGTTTGCCGTCGAAGCCATGCTGACCAGTTTCGTGCCGCCTGCGGGCAAGGTCCTCGCCCTCATCAACGGCGCTTATGGTCAGCGCGCTAAACGCATTCTCGACATTGCCTGGCGCAAGACCGTCACGCATGAAACGGCCGAGGACGTGCCGCCGGACCTGAAAAAGGTAGAGGCAATATTGAAGCGCACGCCTTCGATCACGCATATCTTCGTGGCCCATTGCGAGACGACCTCGGGCATTCTCAACCCGATTACCGAGATCGGTGCGCTTGCAGCCAAGTACAAAAAGAGCTATCTCATCGACTCGATGAGCGCGTTCGGCGCACTGCCTATTGATGCACTCGCGATTCACGCCGACGCGGTGGTGGCTTCGTCGAACAAGTGCATAGAGGGAGTACCGGGACTCGGTTTTGTCGTATGCCGGCGCGACGCGCTTGCAGCGACGAAGGGCAACGCCACCACGTTGGTTCTCGATCTGCACGACCAGTGGGCGAATTTCGAAAAAACCGGGCAGTACCGGTTCACGCCACCTACGCATGTGATCGTCGCGTTTCACCAGGCGCTCAAGGAGTTTAATGCGGAGGGCGGTGTCGAGGGGCGAGGGGGGACGGTATCGGAACAACTGCCGCGTGCTGGTCGACGGCATGAAGGCGCTCGGTTTTGAGCTCTTGCTGAAGACGGATTTGCAGGCGCCGATTATCGTGACCTTCCGGATGCCTACCCATCTGGGCTTTGTCTTCGAGCATTTCTACGATGGCCTCAAAACGCGCGGTTATGTGATCTATCCCGGCAAACTGACGATCGCGGAATCGTTTCGTATCGGCTGCATCGGCCGGCTCTACGAAAAGGAGATGCACGGTTTGATCGCCACCGTGCGCGACGTGCTGGATGAAATGGAAATAACCAGCCTGAGCGCCACGGCTACCGCATAGGGACATAGGTAACGCGACGATAAATTGGTGCGCTTCGCCGGGCGGCATGCTCGGCGCGAGCAAGCAGCTGCGTGCAGGCCCAGTCGATCACTTCGCCATCCACGCCTTCACGAAACAGGTCCGCCTTGAAGAGCGCGGCGATATCGGCGGGCGCCCGTCGCCAGTTGGTGGACGCATCCTTGAACACCATGTGCGAGAGTTCACAGAGCCGGCCGGGATGAGGCAGCCGCCCTCGCGCCAGCCAGTCGAGCCGGGCCCGGCCGCCGTTCCAGGCGCCCGTGGTGAAACCCAGCACCTTGGTAGTCACGCCCGCCTGGTCCAGGGCGCGCACGAGCGCGTCCACCATGACAGCCACCGCTTCAATGTGCGTCCTCATCGAGCCTGAACAGTCGATCAGGAAACTGACGGCGCAATCGGCCAGCAGCGTGTTCCGTTCCAGCAGGAAGAGGCGTCGCTCAGCAGGAGAGCTAACGAGTTGTGCGAGGCGCCTGCCGTCAATGCGGCCATGCTCCTCTCCGAACGACCAGCCGTCGCGCTGCGGTAGCGAGTGCGATCTGCAGCGCGTGGGCCAGCCGTGGCACGTTGATGTCTTGCGTTGCAATGAGCCCGTCAAGGCGTTCCCGATACTTCGCAAGCAGCGCGTTGCGCACGAGCGCACCCGGGCGAATCTCCTGTGATCATAGCGCTTGGTGAAAATACGATAATCGTCGCTGGACGCCCCCGGGCATCCCACGCCGGCAAAGGCGGCTGCCATCGACTCGTCTTCATCCGCGTTCTCGTTGTCGTCAAGATCGAACCATAGCGATAACGCCGTGCGCGTGGCCTCGTCATCGGTTTTATCCGCTGAATCGTCCAACGCGTGCCGCTCGCGCGCGTCCCGGATCATTTCGCTAACAAGACGCGCCAGCTCAAGCGCGTGGACCGCAAACGCACTCTGCACTGCGCGATGCCGCCGCAGCCCCGCCAGCGACATGCCGAGCACCGGCGCGATTGCTGCGCGCGCGTGTTCTATCAAGGCCTCGGTTTCTTCAAGCACAGGCCAGCCCGAGAGGCGCGACCAGGAAATTTGTGCGGCGGTATAAAGCAGGTTGCCGATATGGCTTTCCGCCTGTCCGGAGCGATGAAAAACCTCGCGACCAGGCTTCGAACTGGCGACGCAGATTTGACACTAGCCCCGGCATGCCGGGCGGCATCAGGCTTTCGCAGTGTAGTTGCTCGAGCAGTTCGAATACGAGGCGCTCGACCGGATCGGCGGGGCATAACCGGCTATGGCAGGGTCGCATCCGAATGCATGAGACGCAGGGCGGCGCCATCGACCGCGCCGCGGCAGTCCAGCCTGTTCGCCACCCTATCGCGGCGCAGATGCGGCGCGTTGAGCGGCAGTGGGCGCAGGTCGCGGCACAAGCAGCCGTTACGGCAGTCGAGCGCGGCATCGCCTGTGAGGGCACGTACCGTCGATGCACACAGGTTCTCGTGTTGCTCGCGGCATCGAACTCCCGGCTCTATCAGCGAGACTCCGTTGCGAGGCTCTTGCGCTCGGACGTGTGGTCCAGCTCCTTGCCAAAGCAGCGCTGGAAATACTCGCCAATGATCGGCCGCTCCGCCTAGTCGCACTTGTTCAGGAACGTCAGACGAAAGGCACGCGCCGGATCGGAAGATCTGGCAGTTCTCTGCCCAGTCGATCACGGTACGCGGGGACATGAGCGTTGATACACCCCCGGTTTCGTTAAACCCTTGCGCGTAGTTCGGCCACACTCTCACCATCGATTCAATCAATGCGCGGCTGGCGTCGTCAGCGAGCTCCGGCACTCGAGCGAGCACGATTCCCGCTTCTTCGGTACGCGACAGGTAATTCAGCGTGGCGACCACGTTCCAGCGATCCATCTGCGCGTGGTTCAACATCTGTGTGCCTTGATACAGGCCGTTGATGTTGCCCAGGCCCACGGTGTTGGTGGTGGCGAACAGGCGAAAGTACGGGTGCGGCCGGATCACGCGGTTCTGGTCAAGCAGGGTGAACCTGCCATCGCGTTCCAGAATGCGCTGAATCACGAACATCACATCGGGGCGGCCGGCGTCGTATTCGTCGAAGATCAGTGCGACCGGGCGCTGCAGCGCCCAACGATGCCTTCCTGGAACTCCGTCACCGCAAGTCGTCGCGCACCATGATCGCGTCTTTTCCCACCAGGTCGAGGCGACTGATATGACCGTCCAGATTGATGCGTACGCGCGGCCAGTTGAGCCGGGCCGCGACCTGTTCGATATGCGTTGATTTACCGTGCCGTGCAGCCCCTGGACTGACTCAGGGGTTGCGGGCGAAGCCCGCGAGGATCGCGGTCGTCACTTCCAGGTTGAAACGATAAACCTCGTCGATTTCCGAAACGTGGTCGTCAGGTTCGCTGAAGGAGGGCACCATCAGGTCGGAATCGATACCGAACAAGGTGCGTACCGCGACCATCTTGTCCGGCTTGTTCATTGCGCTCATCCCATTCGTCGCACCGCTTGTCATACCACCTGTCACACCGCTGGCTGCACCATCAGTCACTTCCGTCTCCTCGCTTTCGTGTCATCGCGGCGGCGCCTTCTTCCACGCGGCCAGGGCGCGGCCAGTTTACCTGGCGTCCATGATAGCTTTTTTTTAGATACAAATCGCACCGTTTATTGTAAATGTGAATTGACGGCAGATTGCTCTTATTTTAGTAATCTTATTTAACTTTTCCTCATGATTTTCACTTTTCGGAACTTTAAGTTCCATTTTATAAGATAAGTAAATCCGGAGACGTCACCATGAGCGAGCAAGACTCCGCAGCCAAGAGTGCTTCTTCCACCGCTGCGCGCACCGGCCCCCAGGCCATGACCCCGTCTGAAGCGTTCGTTGAAACGCTTGCTGCCAACGGCGTCACTGAGATGTTCGGCATCATGGGCTCGGCCTTCATGGACGCTGGACATCTTCGCGCCAGCAGGTATTCGTCTGATTCCCGTGGTCCACGAGCAGGGCGCGGGCCACATGGCCGATGGCTATTCGCGTGTTTCCGGGCGCCACGGCGTGGTTATCGGTCAGAACGGGCCGGGGATCAGCAACTGCGTCACCGCTCGGCTTACTGGGCGCACAGCCCGGTGGTGATCGTGACGCCTGAGGCCGGCACCATGGGCATCGGACTGGGAGGTTTCCAGGAAGCGCGCCAGTTGCCGATGTTCCAGGAGTTCACCAAGTACCAGGGACACGTCACGCATCCCGCGCGCATGGCTGAATTCACCGGACGCTGTTTCGATCTCGCCAAAGCCGAGATAGGGCCGACCCAGCTCAATATCCCGCGCGATTACTTATGGCCAGATCAAGGCCGAGATCCCCGTGATCATCTCGGGTGGTGGCGTGGTGATGGGCGATGCCGTCGAGCAGTGTCAGGCGCTGGTCGAGTGTCTCGGCGCACCGCTGGTCAACAGCTACCTGCACAACGTTCGTTTCCGGCGAAGCATCCGCTGTGGTGCGGCCCGCGGGCTACCAGGGCTCCAAGGCGGCCATGAAGCTGCTGGCGCAAGCCGATGCGGTGATCGCGCTTGGTTCGCGCCTCGGACCTTTCGGTACGCTGCCGCAGCACGGCATGGACTACTGGCCCAAGGACGCGAAGATCATCCAGATCGATGCCGATCACAAGATGCTCGGACGGGTGAAGACGATTTCGGTGGGTATCTGCGGTGATGCGAAGGCAGCAGCCATTGCACTGAGCCAGCGGCTCGATGGGCGCACGCTAGTGTGAGCGACGCCACGCGTGAAGAGCGCGCCCGCCAGATTGCCGCAGAGAAGACGGCATGGGAGAAAGAACTCGACGAGTGGACCCACGAGCGCGATGCCTACAGCCTGGACATGATCGAGGAACAGAAGCACGAGCGGCCGCTGGGCGGTGGGCAGTATCTGCACCCGCGTCAGGTGCTGCGCGAGTTGGAGAAGGCGATGCCTGAGGACGTAATGGTGTCCACCGACATTGGCAATATCAACTCGGTGGCCAACAACTACCTGCGCTTTAACAAGCCGTGCAGCTTCTTTGCCGCGATGAGTTGGGGCAATTGCGGGTATGCGTTTCCGACCATCATCGGGGAGGTGGCAGCGCAGCATCGGCTGGCGGTGTCCTATGCGGGCGACGGCGCCTGGAGCATGAGCCTGATGGAGACCATGACCTGCGTGCGCCACAACATCCCGGTGACAGGTGACAGTGGTCGTGTTTCATAACCGGCAGTGGGGCGCGTAGAAGAGAACCAGGTCGACTTCTATAACAGGCGCTTCGTGGCGGAGCTGGATAACCAGAGCTTCGCGGAGATTGCCAAGGCAACGGGTGCTGAAGGGATCGTGGTGAATCAGCTTGAAGATGTTGGCCCTGCGCTCAAGCGTGCGATCAACTTGCAGATGAATCACGGCAAGACCACCATCATCGAGATCATGTGTACGCGCGAGCTCGGCGACCCGTTCCGCCGGGACGCACTGGCTAAACTCGTGTGCCTGCTCGATAAGTACAAAGAAGACTACGTGTGAACGTTCCATCTTTCGGGGGCTGAGGCTCTCGTGGAGCCCGACGTGCTGGAAACGGACTGCCGCCGTTTCCAGCACCGGTCTTTCCCGTCTTTGGAAACCGTGACCGAGTGACCCATGAAACCGATTAACCGCATCATCGAGCGCGCCCGCGTTCATCCCATGCGCATCGTACTGAGCGAGGCGGAGGACCCGCGGATTCTCCAGGCGGCGCAACGCGTGACTTTCGAGCGCATTGCCCGCGTCATTCTGGTTGGGGATACCCCCCGCATTATTCAAGCTGCGGCCAGTGAGGATATCGACCTGGCCGGCATCGAACTGGTGGATCCGTCCAATTCGCCGCTCGGGCCATCTTTGTACCGGTCTCTCTTCGAATTGCGATCGGCCAAGGGCATGACGCTGGACGAAGCGGGAAGTGCTCAACCCGCTCTGCTTTGCCAATCTGATGGTGCGGCTCGGTTATGCCGATGGTTCGGTATCCGGAGCAGTTAACACTACGGCCGACGTGGTCCAAACCGCGATTCAGGTCATATGTACAGACCCGGCGTTCAAGCTGGTTTCAAGCTTCTTTTTGATGATGCTGTGCGAGCCTTTCCACACGCTGAAGGGCAGCCTTATTTTCTCCGATTGCGGGCTGGTGGTGAACCCCAACTCGGGTGAACTGGCCGAGATCGGGATGGCTGCAGCGGACAATGCGCAAAACCTTCTGATGGATGAACCGCGCGTGGCCATGCTGTCATTCTCGACGAGTGGCAACGCCCGGCATGCGGCGGTCGACAAAGTGGTGGAGGCAACACGCCTCGTCAGGCAGCGGCGTCCGAACCTGGCGATAGATGGCGACGTGCAGCTCGACGCGGCGCTCGTTGCCGAAATCGCCGAACGCAAGATCGATCATTCGAACGTCCACGACCGGGCCAACGTGCTGGTCTTTCCGAGTCTGGAGGCCGGTAGCTACAAACTTGCGGAAAGAGTAGGCGGCGCCAAGGCGATCGGTCCGTTATTGCAGGGCCTTCGAAAGCCCGCCAACGATCTTTCACGCGGCTGCACCGCCGAGGACATCTATTACGTCATTGCCGTGACTGTAGTGAAGGCGCAAGCGGTATTGACCACCGAACAAGCATCCGTAAATCACACCGCTCATTGAATCTTGCCGCCGCCGGAAAATCCGCTCGCGCACGACGCCTCTCGCCTGTTTGAGGGCATAAACGTCCTGAAAATAACGCTGAGGTATCCTTATCTGACTGGCGTTCGCATCAATGTTCTCGATTTCTTCGTGCCATTGTGCAATCTAGTCAGGGGTTGGTTGCGGGGTTCTCCATATTTCATCTTCCAGCGCTTTGATTTCCCAATACCAGACCACGAGCCGGTTTTTGATCCGCGCAGCTGTCATGCGCGGTAATGCTTGCAGCAAGCCGATCAGCAGGGCCATGAAGGGCAGCAGGATCAACAGGCGCCTTTCGATAAAGCTGGCCAGCCAGAACGGAAGGTATCGCTGCAGGAAAGGACGGCCGGATTTGAAGTAGCGCGTGCTTTCGTCGGAGATGTGAAATTCATCGGTGTTCAGGTTGGGAAACGCACGGAGCGGCGTGAAGTAATCTTTGCCGCCGTGCACGGTCCTGGCCGCTTTCAGCAACAGGTAAGCGAGAGCCGGGTGCAAGGTGTCCTTGGACACAAGCAGAGCCGTGGCTGCCAGCAGGGTGACATCGGCCCGCAGAAGATCGTTGATGATGCTGGTCGACGCACGCGGAAAAGTGATCTTGGAGAGCGACGGGAATTTTTGCACCAGTGCGTCGGCCTGGGCAAAACTTATCAGCTTCAGGTCGCTGTTAAGCAATGTTTGCTGCATGGAAGTGTTTGGCCTGCCGATAAAGAAAGCTGCATCCAGGGTGCCATTTTCGAGGTCTTGATAGGCCTTGGTCGCGTCCATTTCCAGGAGCGTGGTGTTGGCCGCTATAAGAGAACAATACCTGGTGACGTTGAGCAGGCCACTGCCGGGAACACCGGTGGCAATCCTCTTGCCACGTAGTTGCGCCAGCCCGATTGACAATCGGGTATCGCCACAATAAAATGTCCAGGTATGGGTTTATATGAATGAATTATATGAATGAATGTTGTTGATGTTTGGGAAGGGGGGGTATATGAGCTTTTTTTATGTCCTCCTCATATGAAACCATATGGTTCATATGAAACACAGCTGGTCTGCAGGTGGTCCGTCTCTTTCGGACTGGTGGTGCCTGACTGGATGAAGCCCACTTCGTATTCGCTGTCTGAATCCTTCAGCCGCTGATAGTTTTTGATCGAGCCGGTGGAGCTGCGGATATCAAGCGTAATGCCGTCGCGCTTCAGGAGGGAGGCATACCGATCCGCAAAGCCGCGATAAATACCGTTGTCAGCCCCGGTTGTAATTAACAATGGTGCGCTGGATGGCGGGCTTCAGCATAATCGCTAGCGCCCAGCCTAGTGCGGCGATCAAGCAGTACGGCGTCCATGATGAGAAGCCGACTGCGCCCCGGTGTCATGGGGGGCTGGCTACGATGAAGCGCTGGGTTGGGCGTGGGCATTGCTTGGCCTCTCTCAAGTCTTGCGTGTGCGGGCTGCACCTGAAAGCCTGTCCTTCACGGATGGATGGTATCCTTTGGAAGGAGAGGATGTTGAGCGTTGACGAAACGAAGCGCCCGCCGCCGCTCAACAATTTTTCTCGTTGCTTATTATTATATACGTCATCTTTATTATATTATCCTTGTCAGGTAGCACTTCGCCCCGAAGCGCATCGCTGTTATTCGTCGAGACGGGCCAGTGTGTCACTTATTGGAGCGACCGACACTTTCACGATACCACTGAGTGGCGTGTTCATTTCCTGAATCAGGAAGATTGCTCCGGAGGTCGATAGCGCACACAAGACCATCGCCACCACGACCGCTCCGTTGCGAACCGTGAACAGGCCGAAGGTGCCGAAGATGATGGACACAGGCCACGAGAATGACCAGCAGCGGCGTTGGGATCGAGCCTTTCGCTTGCAGCAGCGCCAGCGATACCTGGTCGACGAGTTGGAGAGCTCGCGTTTTAAGTCCACGCTGTCTGTCGCTGGATGGTGTGAGGTCGTCCACTCTGCGCCGCAAAGTCTTTCGACTTGTTGATCGTCTCGGGGCTGTCGAGTTTTGCTAGCTGCGCAATATCGTTCGACGCGAGTATCCTGGATGGCACCGGCGTAGTTCCTCTTGAGCGATGCGCCAATCTCCTGGGTTCCCGGTCCATATCTCGCCAACACGCGGTCGAGCTGGATGACGGTGGCGGCATTTTTCACCAGCTCGCCGCTCGCGGTGTCGAATGAGCTTTTTGCCGATGAAATCAACAGGCCCAGCACCAACGGGGCCATGGTCCCGATCAGGCCGCTTGCCAGCTTGACGACCCTGATCGAATCGTCACTCAGGTGGTGTGCCGGCAGCAGCTCGCGCAGATACAGACCAAGTAGCACGCTGCCAGATACACAGGCAAACATGATCGAGTCGATAACGAGGTGGTTCACCCTGCGTCCTCCATCCTTTGCCGTGTTACTTGATTTAGCGTTCTGGACGTGCCACGGAAGCGAGTGGCACGTCTGCTATCGACGAAAGCTGGCGCCTCGCCCGCCACCGAATCCGCCGCCGTTCCCAGCTTGCGCGAAGCGAAGCGTTGACTCTGGAGCGCCCCGCGTTGCCGGTTCTGCATGTCCTGATTTAACTGTCCGTATGCTCCTCCGCCCGCGGTTCCTCGCCGCGCCATGGGCGGTTGCGTCGGGCGTTGCGCTGTGGCTGATAAGCAGTCTGAGCAGTCTTGCTGCCAGCCGTGTTAGCGGGGTGTTGTTGCTGATTCGCCGGTGCATTTGTCCTCGATTGCGAGGGACTGTCGCCAACTGCCGTCGCACTGCGTTGTGGCTGAGCCGATTGTGACTTTGGTTGCTCGGCAGACGACACGGGCGCAGTTGGTTTGTTGACCGTAGGAACCGTTATCGTATTTTTGCCAACTGCCATTGGTGTTCTTGTACACGTTGCCATCCTTGCTTGCGTACATATTGCCGTTGGCTGTCTTGCCTGCAGTGGCGCTGCCGTTAGCGCCCTGGCCCGCGACAGCCTTGCCGCCTGCAGAATTCTGAAAACTGCCGACTGTGCCGTTCGAGCCTTGTTGCGTGGCGCCATACGCGCCCGTCCTGTATGCCTGCCCCGCGGACGCGCTTCCACCGGGCCCGGAAACGGTTGCTCCTCGTGCGTAGGTGCCTGGTGTGAACGGGCGGTCAGAGAGCGACGCCAGATGGCGGCGCCGATCGGAAATGCGAAACGATCTTGTTCTGCAGGCCG
>CALNPU010000032.1 GCA_940588625.1 uncultured Caballeronia sp. | reverse complement strand
AGCCCCTTTGTTGTTGACCGATTCGCTCGGGCTCCTGTCGCCGTTTATGCCGCGGTCTTTTACGCAGCCGTCAACAGTCCTGAACAGGTCCTCCAACGCCAGCGCATTAAATTGCGTGTCCGTGCGGCGGTCTCGCCTATGCCTTCTTCTGCGCGCTGCGAGCGAGGTTGTTTTTTGGCCTCGCTATGCGGAGAGTCGGGGGAGACCCTTTGCGGCGCTACCGCCCGACACTGCACTCGATAAAAAAGCGGAGCCTCGGCTCCGCTGTCTGCGTTCAGGCTGCGGCGCTCGCCGCACGCTTCAGCACATCGATCTGTTTTCGCCAACGCGCCAGCACCGCGTCCCCATGCCCTTGCGCAAACTCGAATCCAATCCCCTGCGCGAGGCGCGCATAAGGCACTTTCTGCCACTCCCCGCTTTCTATCGTCGCAATAAAACATGTGACTGACGTCCCCTCTAGCGGGGCGATTCGCGCCTGAAGCTGTACCTGGAAGAAGGCTTCATTGAAGACGAAGGTCAATGTGGCGCGCCCCGTCTTCGATACCAATCGTGCCGCCCGCGACTGCGGCCACAACGAAAAACACAACGTACCCCGGTCCGGCGCGAACAACTCGCCAACGCTCAGCAGCGACGTCTGCACGCGGCCTTCATCGGCTGCAAGCAACGACGCTGTGAACCCAGTTTTCGTCTTGATCGACGTGCCGTCGAACAACTTCCGCAATTCCAGAGGCCATTCGTCGAACGTGCCGTGCTCGAAGCCATGAGCACCGGACGCAGTAGAATCAGTCATGCGGATCTCCGTGAAAAGACGATGGCCCGCGAAAGCGGACCATCGATTAAAGCTTGGCGAACCGTTCAATGCAAACGGCGATCAGGTCTACCGGAAGAACACGTGCTGCGTAATCTTCGCGAGCGGATAGTGCACGCTGGGCTGAATTCGAACCGGCAGATCAAGCGGCTTGAGCAGCATTTTCACGCACATATCAGCCGATAAATTGCGCCGAACCAGCGCATTCACCCGCGCCGCCAGCTCCCGATTGTGCGCAGTGTCATTTGCGCGTTCCGGATAACGGATGGCGAATACATGGCGCAGCGCTATCTCCGAATCCTCATTCTTGATTTCCATTACACGACGCAGCAACGCACCGAGTACGGCAAAGCGGCCATTGCCTTCGATCTTGTTGTACTTCTTGAAAAAGCGGAAGAAGTACTTGTAATGGCGGACCTCGTCCGTGCGGATGTTGTCCGTGAGTTGCTTGAGCACCGGCTCGTCCGAGCACTCGTTAATGGCCCGATACAGCGTGGCCGTACCGGTTTCAACGACACAACGCGCGACCATTTCCAGCGCACGCGTTTTTTCGAAGTCCTCGACTGAACACGTCAGCGAATACTCGGCGAAGAAGTTCTTGAATGCCGTATCCCAATCGAACTCGGGCGATACATGATGGATATACGTTTTCAACGCGCGGCCGTGCTGCATCTCTTCCGGTTCCCACTCGTTGTTGAGCCAATCGGAAACTTCGGGGTCGTCGTTGAAATAGGTGCTCAGGTTGCTCGTATAAAGATCAGTCCCGCTTTCAATGAACGAAGCCGCGCAAAGCAACAGGAGAAGGTGTTCATTCGATGCTGCTTTACGCCGGTCGATCCGGGACAGATCGATATCTTCGATCCGCCAGGGCATCACATGGGTACTATCAGTATGCATAAAAATCGCGCTCCCAAAGCTGTACTGAACGCGCCATCAGCCAAACCGGCCGAAAATTAGGCAACGCCGTGGACGTAAAGCCGCGGAGTCCTAATGTGGTTAAAGACTTAGAGCCTGCATCTTAGCCGGGTTGCAACGAAGCTGCAGGCCCGAAGAGAGACCGTTGGAACCACATGTCAGTTCCGGATACCGCACAAATTAGCATAAATCGTACCGCGCCCGAACGGGTTGCGATAACGCACGCCAGGCTTGATTCTCGCCCGCTTACAAACATATTTCGGCAAACCACTGGAAGACGATTCAACCATGCGACTTTCGCCGACCCGTTTCCGTCCAGAGCCCGCATACCGGTCAATGGCTTGCCAGCCGCTCGCCCGCGTTCAGACTCGATGCAATTCAATTTTGCCATCCTGACGAGTTGCTGCGCAGAATGCGCAGCATGCAATCTGGACAGTTGGTGCGGACATCGGGACATGCGGATATGTACACGTGTTGATCATGCAGGATCATGCAGCAACGGCTTTGGCCCGACCCGGTCGCGGAGATCCGGGCGGCGTAATGCGTCGTAAGGAACTCGCCGCTCTCTATGTACCGTCCGGGCCGTAAACTGCTCCGCAAGGCGCGTCGCGAAGCGCTTGCGTCCGCGAGTGAGCGGCAATTGCGGGTGATCGAGCATTGTCGGTCCGCCAGGCCTTTCCCTTACAATACGGGCCACCTCACGACAATAAAGCGCACTCTTCGACGCCATGACACGAGACCCCCGCATCACCTTGAACGCACGACAGCAAGAGCTGCTCGACTGGGTGCAACGCGACGGCTTCGTGACGGTAGATGATCTGGCCACGCATTTCGACGTCACGCCGCAAACCATTCGCCGCGACGTCAACTGGCTCTTCTCCGACATAAACCTGCTGCGCCGCTATCACGGCGGCGCGAGCCTTCCGACCAGCTCAGAGAACGTCCCGTACACCGCGCGCCAGCGCATGTTCCACGACGAAAAACGCCGCATAGGCGCCCTGGTCGCTCAGCACATTCCCGACCAGGGCGTCGCTCTTCATCAACCTGGGCACCACGACCGAGCAAGTCGCCCGGGCGCTGAACCGGCATCGCGGCTTGCACGTGATCACGAACAACCTGAACGTGACGAGCATGATGAGCGGTTATCCCGAATGCGAGGTGCTGATCACCGGTGGTATTGTCCGGCCCTGGGACAAGGGCATTGTGGGCGAGCTGGCTATCGACTTCAACTTCATTCCGCAGTTCAAGGTCGACTTCGCGATTATTGGCGCGTCGAGCATTGAGACCGATGGGACACTGCGCGATTTCGACACCCGCGAAGTCCGCGTGGCCAAGGCGATTATCAAACACGCCCGCACCGTGTTCCTCGCCGCCGACCACTCGGAATTTGGCCGCCCGGCGCTCGTCCGGCTTGGTCACCTGAACCAAATCGACGCGCTGTTCACCGATGCCCCCACGCCCCCCGAAATGGTCCAAACGCTTGCTGAGGCAAACACACAGGTATTCGTGGCGGAGTAGCGGTCCGCATTAGTCCGCCGAAAAACCCGGCACGGCTTATTCGTGCGCTGCGGCACAAACCTCAGGTAATTTCTACGTTTCGGCTTGTCCGCCGAACCGCTTTCACGCCCCCGAAAAGTCAAACCCAATATTTTCCGCAAGCGTTTGGCACACGCCCGGTGCTTGCCTACAATCAAATCCCGGCAATGCAACGCCGCGTTTCGGCGCCGCCAACCGCGCTTTGCATCATGCGTCTGCCAGACACGAAGTTCCAGACTCGCACAACGTTCCAACGTTCCTGAGTACAAAGGCCGGTCGTCGACCAGTCAAAGTGCCATTTGATCGTCATGGAGAACACGATGCTCAGTCCGCGTGAATTTGCCACGCTGCTCCTGTTGCAAGAAGCGCCCAACCAGATGGAAATGGTGCGCGACGAACTCGACGCCCTGCTTGAGCGCCAGCTTGTGCAGTTGGAAAATCTCGCGTCCGGACGCCAGTTATGGAGCCTCACGGTTTCCGGTGACTCCACGATCAAAGCCATCGAACGGTATTCGTAAATTTCGCCAACGCGCGGCTCTTCGGTCAAAGCTAGCGCTTGGACCAACTTGAGCCGTCACTCGCCAAGCGAGTGAATCAGGCAGCATGAACTAGCCGACGAGCGAGCCAATTCAAACGCCAATTAGCCAGCGCGCAACGTCGGGTCGACGGTTGCCGCGCCAGCTAAGCGCCTGAGCCCGCTGATCCGCGAAAAACGAAGCCCACGCGCTTTGCGCCTCCGCCGTGTGGCTGGCCGCCTGAAACGCGCAGAACTGTTCCTTTGGCAGCTTGCCGCGCTTTTGCGCCACGTAAGCATCGAGAAACGCCGAATACACGCCCTGCGCGTCCGTGCCGTAGTCAACGGCATTCCCCCGCACATAGACTGGAGCGCAGCCAGCAAAGGCGCTCCGCCGGACCCCCGACACATCCGGCACGGTTATGCATCCGCCCAGCATCAGCGCGCCAAGCGCACCAGCCACCAACATCTTTCGCATTGCGTCCACTCCTTGATCTCCAGTAGCTACAATATCGGTCGACGACCCGCTCCGCGCCACTTGGCCTAACTAGTGGCCATGGGGCGGACAAGCGATGCAAGGCAATCTTTATGATGTACTGGGGTGGGCAGCGGGGTCAACGGCACGGGTATAGCGCGGAACGCGGTCTCAGCGTCATCCTGTGCGAGAAGGACGACCTGGCTTCGCACACGTCGTCGAGCACGAAACTCATTCATGGCGGGCTTCGTTATCTCGAATACGGCGAGTACCGGCTCGTGCGCAAGGCGCTTCAGGAGCGTGAAGTTTTGCTGCGCGCGGCGCCGCACATCATGTGGCCGCTGCGTTTAGTGATGCCGCACATGCCCAACCTGCGCCCCGCCTGGATGATCCGCGCCGGCCTGTTTCTCTACGATCACCTCGCGCGCCGCGAATTGCTGCCCGGTTCCCGGGGAATCGACATGCGTCGGCACCCGGCCGGTGCACCGCTGATCGACTCAAGACTCAATCAAGCGCGGTTTTGTTTATTCGGACGGCTGGGTGGACGACGCACGGCTGGGCGCACTCAACGCGGTCAACGCGCAGGAACACGGCACGGTAATCAAGACGCGCACGCGCCTGGTGAGTGCACACCGCAGCGAAGGCTTGTGGTTCGCCACGCTTGCCGACAACCACGGTGTGACCTTCGAGGTGCGCACGCTCCATAGCCAACGCTGCCGGTCCGTGGGTCAGCGACCTGCTCAAGGATTCGCTCAACAGCAACACACATACGCGCCACACGGTCCGGCTGGTCAAGGGAAACCACATAGTCACGCGGCGTTTCTTCGAGCATGACCACGCGTACATTTTCCAGAATCCGGACAAGCGCACCATCTTCGCGATTCCGTATGAGCACGACTACACGCTGATTGGCACCACGGGCCTCGAGTATCATGGCGACGCGTCCAAAGTCGCCATCAGCCCGGAAGAAACCGCGTACCTCTGCGACTCCATCAACCGCTATTTCAAGAAGCACATCAGTCCAACAGACGTCTGCTGGACCTATGCCGGGCTGGACCTATGCCGGCGTGCGTGGCCTGCTCGAGGACGAAAACGCGGAGAACGCGTCGGCCGTCACGCGCGATTACCTGCTCGAACTCGACACACCCGCAAACGAAGCCCCGTTGTTGTCGGTGTTCGGCGGCAAGATCACCGTTTCGCAAGCTGGCCGAAGAAGCTGTAGACAAACTCGGCGAAGCGCTGCAGTCACCGGCCCAGAGTAAAACCTGGACGGAAGGCGCGCCGCTGCCGGGTAGGGACATTGCCAATGCCAACTTCGCGCTGTTCCTCGCCTCTCGTTCAAGCAGCGCAATCGCTGGCTGCCCGGCAAGCTGGCACATCGTTACGCTCGGGCTTACGGTACGCGCGCGCAGAAGCTCCTCGGCAATGCAAGTTCCCTCGCCGATCTCGGCGAAGCCCTGGCACCCGACCTGTATGAAGAAGCGGAACTCCGCTACATGCGCGACAACGAATGGGCAACCTGTGCGGACGACGTGCTCTGGCGCCGCTCGAAACTCGGCCTGCATCTGGAGCCGGGTTCGCTTGATGACGTGATTCGCCGCATTGACGGGTTCGCGTCGAGCAAGCCGGAAGCGGAGCCGCGGGTGACGTCAGCCACAACATCGACACCCACTCGCACGGTCGTTTACGAGGCGTTGCCGCGAATAGCTACCCTGCGGCACCTGATAACGGTGTGACGATATCTTCGTTTGACGCACGTTAAGCCGATGCTAGTCTTGCCTTCACTCGTTCCCGCGCCGTTTCGCTGAGCGGATTCTCTAATCGACAGAACGACTCGAGGCTCATCATGGTTGCACCGGCTTATTTATCGCTGGAACTCGTGCGCGAGCCGTTCGATGCGCACGCGTCGGCCGAACTCGCCGAGGCAACACAGGCGGCGTCGGCCAACGCTCATCAGGTCGACATTCAGGAAGCGAACGACGCGCTCGAATATCTCGTCGGCGTGAACCTGGCGCGACTGCGTGCCGAACGGCAACTTTCGCTTGACGCCCTCGCTCGCGCGTCCGGCGTATCGTGGGCCATGTTGGTGCAGATCGAATCCGGGCGCAGCGTGCCGTCCATCAAGGTGCTGCACAAGATCGCAAGCGCCCTGAAGGTATCGGTGGCGGCGTTCCTTCGGCGCCACGCGACCAATGGCATCGAATACTTGCCGGCTGAGTGGGCAACGCGCCTCGTGACATCGAACGAACGCTTTTCGGTCCGGCCGCTATTTCCGCTGAACGCGCCCGTATCGGCGGAATTCCACGAACTTCGCATCGCACCACTGCACGCAGAATCCGGCAACCCGCGCCCGCCTGGCACCACGATTAATCTGGTCGTAAGCGACGGTACGCTGGAAATCCGCGTGCATGACCGAGCGCAGTTGCTAGCTACCGGCGACGCCATTGTGTTCGACGCCGATCAGCCCCACACGCTGCGTAATCCCGGCAACACGGAAGCACGCGCGTACCAGGTGACGGTGAACGCGGAAACGCCGCCGCGCTGGCATGTTCCGGCAGATTCACGTCGTATCGACGAAGCTGGCTAGGCGCGCTTGCGTACAAGCTCAAGCTACAGACAGGCAGTACTACAACATCGGCTGGTCTATTGTATCCTGAAATAAGTCGCGCTTTTAAGTGTTTAGTGACAAGTCAGTACGTCTTCAGGCCGGTGGGCAATTGCCCACCGGCGGTATGCGAGCGGCGAAAGCTTCCCGTGAGCCCGCAAGCGCCCGTGAACGCAGTTCGCTTTGCAAGTGCGAGCCACGCAACGGGGTCAGCAGATCTGGTGAAATGCCAGAGCCGACGGTTATAGTCCGGGATGGAAGAAGATGTGCAGACAGTCATGTCCGTTTCGCATGTTTGCCGCTGCGTATTTGCGTCCGCGTTGAACGGGCACTGTCGAGTTGACGGCGCTGAAAACGCGTGTCGTTCTGTCTGTTTGCAATGCCCTGAAACGGTTTTCCCCCAATTTCTTTTGCGAGAGCGTTTCACTCATGTCCGACTCAGTGTCCAGTTTCACCTCCCCGACCACCACCTTTGCCGATCTTGCGCAACTTCGCGCAGGCGACGCGCCCGTTGCTATCCCTCACCGAATTGCCGCTGCCCTGCAAGCGTTGCGTGAAGGCCGCGCGGTCGCGTTGCTCGACGATGATCGCTAGAACGAAGCCGATCTGATTTACGCCGCTGAAAAGCTCGACGTCGAAGGTATTGCGTTGATGGATCCGCGAGTGCAGCGGCATTGTGTGCCTGTGCCTTCCGGACGAGACCGTCCGCGCCCTCCACTTGCCGCCCATGGTCGCCGACAACGACAGCAAATACGGCACGGCATTCACGGTGTCGATCAAAGCGCGCGAGGGCGTGACGACCGGTGTATCAGCCGTTGACCGGTTGACCACGATCCGCGCCGCCATTGCCGATAACGCCAAAGCCGGCGGCGACATCGTGAGTCCCGGCCATGTGTTCCCGCTACGCGCGCAGCCGGGCGGCGTGCTGACCCGGCGCGGCCACACGGAAGGAACCGTCGACCTGACGATCCTCGCCAGGCTAAAGCTGGCCGGCGTGCTGTGTGAGTTGATGAACCCGGACGGGACGATGGCGCGCGGTGCGCAGATCGATGCCTTCGTGAAGGAGCGAAACATTCCGGTGCTCACCATCGCCGAACTTGCCGATTTCTGCATGGCGCTCGCCGTCGCGCGAGAGCTAGCGGAAGAAACGGTTTAACGGCGGGAGGCTCCGTTCGTTCACCGGAGCATCTCAAAGCAATGAAAAATGCGGCCCTGAACTGAAGGGCCGCGTTTTTCATTTGTGTATCGTGGAGAAGCAGGGAAAGCTTGCGAGCGATTCAAACACCACCCGCACAAAATCACGTGGATTCAGTCCTCAAAATCGCCGCGAACTTCCTGTAAAGCCAGACCGAGCAGGTCGCCCCCGTCGCCAGCATTTCCGCGACCAGCGTCAACACTGTCGCATTGCCCACGACTGGCAGGATCGCGAGCACCGTGGCTGTCGTGATAAACCAGAAGTGCCCGCGCGTGTCCTCCCAGGCTGCCCGCCATTGAATCTGGCCGCCGGCCGCGCCGTGTGCGGGAACAGCAAGGAGAGCCGCGCCGACACATAACTCACGCCGCACACGGCCAGCACCGCAAGCGTGGCGGCAGCGACCGTTGATGTGCCGCTCCCGCCAGCCGCAACCCGATCCAGGCGATCATAACCGCGAGCGTCGCGCCCACGTACCCGGCAATCAGCGCGATACAGAGCAGGAAATAGCGGCGAACACCAGCGTCCCAAAGACGCATTGGCGGGAGTGCGAGAACCGGCCGTGCGGAAACCGCGCCGGGTTCAGCGTGCAACTTGATCGCAAAGCGGACCACGAATACGGCCAGCACAGCGAGAACCAGAGGCTGTACAAAGGTGACGCCAAGAGAAATCAGCCCCTGAGCGAACCCGGCGGCGTGACCGGTGCTGCTGGTCATCGCAGTCAGCGATCCGCCGGCGGCGGCCATCTCGGAGAATTGGGCCTTGTATCCGGCGGTTCCCATCGCGAGCACGGCCGCGAACGCCACCAGAAATATGATCGGCATGTGCTGCACGGCGGAGGCGGCGTCGCGCCATGCGCCCTTCAGGCATTGGCACAGCGTGATGTCTTCCATAAAACCTCGGTCGAAAAGCGTGGTGAAGCGACAAGTCGCGGACGCGGCTTGCACGACACGCTATTCGTAGGTTGAGGACGCCGGGTCAACATCCGGCGAGGTCGTCGGCGTGCTTATTCCCCCATGCTGCACGCCCCACGGACTCAAACCGCATCCACCGCCCCCGGCCTGCGCCCTGCCCGCTGCGGTCGAGCCGGGCCGCGTATCACGTCACGCCGAGTGCCACCACGGCCACTACGGCGACGACCCAAGGCAACGAATCCAGCGGATGCCCTTGCTGCAGCACCACGCCGCCGAGCCACGCGCCGCCGGCATTGCCCAGATTGAACGACCGATATTCAGCGTCGACGCCAGATTCGGCGCGTGTTTGGCCTTCTTGAGCACGCGTGTCTGCAGGGGTGGCACGGTTGCGAACGCGGCGATACCCCAGACGAAGATGGTGATGGCTGCTAGCATCTGGTTATGGCTGGTCTTCGCGAACACCGCCATGATGATGGCGAGCGCGACAAGAATACCCATTAGCGAAGGCATCAACGCCCGGTCGGCCAGCTTACCGCCGACCGTGTTGCTGATCGTCAGGCCGACACCGAACAGCACGAGCACCAGCGTGACGCCGTGCGGTGAAAATCCGCTGACCTGTTCGAGGATCGGCGCAATGTAGGTGAAGACGACGAACACGCCGCCGAAGCCGAGCACAGTCATGGCCAGGGCGAGCCAGACTTGCGGCTTTCAGCACGCGCATTTCGTGGCCGAGATTCGACGATCCCGAATCATGCTTGTTCGGCACGAGCGCTGCCACGCCGATCAGCGACACCACGCCGAGCCCGGCCACGATCCAGAAAGTCGCGCGCCAGCCGAATTCCTGGCCGATAAACGTCCCGAACGGCACACCGAGCAAGTTTGCGAGCGTGAGCCCGGTGAACATCAGCCCAATCGCGCTCGCGCGCTTCTCCGCCGGAACCAGCGACGCCGCGACCACCGCGCCAATGCCGAAAAACGAGCCGTGCGCGAACGACGTCACCACGCGGGCAACCATGAGCATCGAATAACCGGGTGCAACCGCGCACAGCACATTGCCGACGATAAACACACCCATCAGCAATTGCAGCGCGAGTTTGCGCGGCATTTTTGCGGTCAGCACGGCGAGCAGCGGCGCGCCCACGGCTACACCCAGCGCGTACCCGGTGACGAGAAAATCCGCCGATGGAATGGACACAGCCAGGTCGCGAGCCACGTCGGGCAGCAGCCCCATGATGACGAACTCGGTCGTCCCGATGGCGAACACGCTGATCGCGAGCGCCAGAAGTGAAATAGGCATGAAAATCCCCTTAGTTTGAGATTGCGGAGAATGTGGAATTCGACGACCACGCCCGGCGCAAGCTGCCCAAACACTTGCTGCTCACGGGCGAGCGGAACGTCGGCTGCGGAAAACGGGATTGCGTGTTCGTGCAGGCGCGCGAGCAACGCTTGCCATTCGGCCTCGCCTTGCACGCACAGCGCGAGATGATCAATACGCGGGCCGCCCGGGCACCGCGCGGCGAAGCCAGCACCGGGACCGTTCTCGATCAGATGCACGGCGGGTACGCTATCGAGATAAAGCCAGTACCCGCCTACGCCGAACGGCGGACGCGGGCCGACTTTCATGCCGGCTATATCGACGAGAAAATGGCGGATCAGCTCGCAATCCGGCGCGACGATCATGACGTGATCGAGTTTCATCGGGGAACGTGCGTCACGGTGCGTCCGGAAAATTCGGGCTGCATGATCGACCTCATACGCTGCAATGCACCAAATTTTGCGCGCCAGGAAGCGTTTTGTTTTGATAATTTGCGTAGCATTTGAAGCATTATCAAAATAAAATTGATAATCACAATGGATCGACTCGGCGACATGCGCCTGTTCACGGAAGTGGCAGCGCTCGGCTGTTCAAGCTGGAGAAATCGCTGGCCGCGCGGCTGTTCGAGCGCACCACCCGGCAACTTAGGCTCACCAACGAAGGCCGGCTCTATTTGCAGCATTGCCGGATCGCGCTGCAGGCTATCGACGACGGCGAAGCTGCGCTGCACGCCGGCCAGAATCTCGTGCGCGGTAAGGTGCGGATTTCGGCCACATCGGATTTCGGCCGCAACCTACTATGCCATTGGATCGATGAATTCAGCCGCCTGTACCGGGACGTGAGTTTTTCGCCGCTGTCGGATTCGGTATCGAATCTGCTGCTGGAAGATATTGATCTGGCGATTCGCTTCAACCAGCCGTCGGAAGGCAATCTCATTGCGCGGCGGCTGGCGCCGAACCGGCGTGTGCTGTGCGCATCGCCGGACTAGCTGGCCCGGCACGGCAAGCCGAAAACGCCCGCCGATCTCGCCACGCACACGTTCGTGGTGCTGGCAACCTCAATGGCCACGTTCAACGAGTTCCAGTTCGTCCGTGGCGACGAGCGTTTCACCCACACCGTGCCTCTCGACGACGCCTGGGAAACCAACGATGGCGCACTGTCCGGCCAGGGCATTGCGCATAAATCGATCTGGGATATAGCCGCCGATGTCCGCTCCGGCGCGCTGAAAATTTTGCTGGCAGACTGATGTTCAAACGAGGCGGCGGTGCACGCAGTGCACCACTGCAACCGGTATATGGCGCCGCGGGTGCGCGTGTTGCTGGATTTCCTGATCGAACGCTTCGGCCGCGCGACCACGGAATTATTCGGCGACCTGGCCTACCCGCCCGGCCACCAGGGGCACGAAATCGAGCGGACGCTATATATTGAGTTGAACTGTCGAACTGCGCGTCGTGCGATTTCCGGCCATTTCAGGCGAGATGGATCCAAAAACGAGTGCAAAAGCCGACAAAACGAAACACGCAAATCTCTTTAACGCATTAAAAACTGCGCCCCCAGACTAATCACTGCGACCGGCGAAATTCATGACCAAGAAAGTGTATGTAAAGACCTTTAGCTGCCAGATGAACGAGTACGACTCTGACAAAATGGTCGACGTGCTCGGAGCAGCCCATGGCCTCACCCAGACGGATACGCCAGAAGATGCCGACGTCATTCTCTTCAACACGTGTTCGGTGCGCGAAAAAGCGCAGGAAAAGATTTTCTCCGACCTCGGCCGCGTGCGCGAGCTGAAGGAAGCAAACCCGAACCTGATCATTGGCGTGGGTGGTTGCGTGGCGAGCCAGGAAGGCGCAGCGATTGTGTCCCGCGCTCCGTATGTGGACCTGGTGTTCGGCCCGCAAACGCTGCATCGTCTGCCGGAAATGATTGCGAAACGGCGTTCCAGCGGCCGTTCGCAAGTCGATATCTCGTTTCCGGAAATCGAAAAATTCGATCATCTGCCGCCGGCGCGTGTCGACGGCCCGAGCGTGTTCGTATCGATTATGGAAGGCTGCAGCAAGTACTGCAGCTATTGCGTAGTGCCTTACGCGCGGCGAAGAAGTATCGCGGCCGCTGGACGACGTGCTGACCGAAATCGCGAGCCTCGCCGACCAGGGCGTGCGCGAAGTCACCATGCTCGGCCAGAACGTGAATGCATACTGTGGGCCGGTGACACAGCATTGCACCGACATTGCGGATTTCGCCACGCTGATCGAATACGTGGCCGAGATTCCGGGCATTGAACGGATCCGCTACACCACGTCGCATCCGAAGGAATTCACACAGCGCCTGATTGATACACGTACGCGAAAGTGCCCAAGCTTGTGAGCCACTTGCACTTGCCCGTGCAGCACGGTTCGGACCGCATCCTGATAGCGATGAAACGCGGCTATACCGTGCTCGAATACAAGTCGGTGATCCGCAAGCTGCGGGCGATTCGTCCGGATTTGTCGCTGTCCACGGACATGATCGTCGGGTTCCCGGGCGAGACGGAAGACGACTTCCAGAAGATGATGAAGCTCATCGACGAAATGAGCTACGACACCAGTTTCTCGTTCATCTACAGCCCGCGTCGCGGCACGCCCGCTGCAAACTTGCACGACAACACCCCGCGCGAAGTAAAGCTCAAACGTTTGCAACATTTGCAGGCGACCGTTGAGACGAACGTGGCGAAGATCAGCAACTCCATGCTGGGTTCGGTGCAGTGCATCCTGGTGGAAGGTCCGTCGCGCAAGGACCCGAGCGAACTCGCCGGACGCACCGAGAATAATCGCGTGGTGAATTTCCCCGCGCCAATCTCATCGCACAAACAGTTGATCGGCCAAATGGTCGATGTGGAAATTAACGTGGCGTATCCGCATTCGTTGCGCGGCGAGCTGGTTTTGACGCCCGTGACGACTCACTAAACCCGCAGCTTCGACAGGAACCCGACTCTCGCCTTGAAGACCGTTCAGCAGCATATGGAATTCACCGCACCGCGCGGCGACAACGCGCGGCTCGCCAACCTGTGTGGCCCGCTCGACGAAAACCTGCGGCAGATCGAGCAAGCGCTCGACGTGACGCTGACGCGTCGCGGACACAAGATCACCATCCGCGGGCGCGGCGCGAAGGTTGCGCTGGCAGCGCTCGAGAATTTCTACAATCGCGCGAAGGACACGTTGTCGGTGGACGACATCCAGTTGGCACTGGTCGAAGCGCATAATGCGGCACGGCGCGACAAACCGTCGAACAATCTGACCTCCGATTCTGTCGATCCGCGTTTCCGTGGAGACCCTGATCATCCGTTCGATGAACCCAGCGCAACCATCGACCTGGGCGAAGAAGATCCGGGTCCGAAACTGTACACGCGACGCGCCGATCTACGCGGCCGCACGCCCATGCAGCGTGAATATCTGAAGCAGATCATTGCGCACGACGTGACGTTTGGCATTGGCCCGGCGGGTACGGGCAAGACGTATCTGGCTGTGGCGTGTGCGGTGGATTCGCTCGAACGCGATCAGGTGAAGCGTATTGTGCTGACGCGTCCTGCAGTGGAAGCCGGCGGCGCCTGGGTTTCCTGCCGGGCGATCTCGCGCAGAAAGTAGATCCGTATTTGCGCCCGTTGTACGGCGCGCTCTACGACCTGCTCGGCTTCGATAAAACCGCGAAAATGTTCGAGCGCCAAATGATCGAAATTGCGCCGCTCGCGTATATGCGCGGCCGGACGCTGAATCACGCGTTCATCATCCTGGACGAAGCGCAGAACACCACGGCCCGAGCAGATGAAGATGTTCCTGACGCGGATCGGTTTCGGGTCGAAGGCCGTTGTCACCGGCGACACCACGCAGGTCGATTTGCCGCGTGGGCACCGCAGCGGGTTGATTGAAGCACAACACGTACTGGCCGACGTGCGCGGTATCGCAATAACGAAGTTCGCGAGCGTGGACGTGGTACGGCATCCGCTGGTCGCGCGCATTGTGGAATGCGTACGACGCGCAGTCGGCGCGTAATGCCGTCGCTGCCACGGCTCGCCCACATATTCGCCCGAACCCGCATGCCCAAACTTGCCTTGACGCTGCAGTTTCCCGCTGCCAAAACGTTCCCTGAACACAAGGCGCTGTTGCCGCGTGCAATCGTCGCCGTCTGGATCAAGGCGTCGTTGTTCGCGGACGCGGAACTGACCGTGCGTTTCGTCGATACCGAGGAAGGCCGGACGCTGAACCGGTCTTATCGGCAGAAGGATTACGCGACCAATGTGCTCACGTTCGCGTACGCCGAGTCCGAGGACGATCCGGTCACGGGCGACCTGGTGCTGTGCTGTCCGGTAGTGGAACGCGAGGCGCGCGAGCAAAACAAGCCGCTCGCCGTGCATTACGCGCATCTGATCGTGCACGGTACGCTGCATGCTCAGGGCTACGATCATGAAGATTCGGCGGAAGCGGAGGAAATGGAATCGATCGAAACCGGCATCATGCAAAAGCTGGGTTTCACCGATCCTTACTTGCCGTTGCCGCCCAACTAAGCCGTGACTCCCCGCCCCTTCCCTGCTCCCCGAACTGCCCGTCCAGATTCCCGACGACTACCCGCCGGTGTTCGGGGAATCGCGTCTTCTCACCGACGAAGAACTCGCGGCATCGCGTAAAAAAGCTCTGGCGCACTGGGATCGCAAGAGCGATCTCTGGCTGTTCGGTTATGGCTCGCTGATCTGGAACCCGGGCCTGCCCGCCGTGGAAACGTTGCGCAGCAAGGTGCACGTTTATCATCGCGGACTGTATTTGTGGTCGCGCGTGCATCGCGGCACGCCCGAGCAGCCCGGCCTGGTACTGGCGCTGGATCGCGGTGGTTCGTACTCCCGGCATGACGTTCCGGCTTGCCGCCAAGGGCACGGAGCCGCACCTTGAAGTGCTGTGGCGGCGCGAAATGGCGATGAATTCTTACCGCGTGGCCTGTGGTTGCCCTGCACGCTGGTGGACGGCCACCGCGTGGAGGCGTTGGCCTTCGTGATGCGACGCGAGGCGTCCACCTACACCGGCAAACTTGCCGACCCGATGGTGTGCCACGTGCTCGGTTGCGCCACCGGCCGATACGGCACCACGCTTGACTACGTCAGCCGCACGGTGGCGGCGCTACGCGAATGCGGCATACCGGACCGGCAGCTCGAAGCGCTTTTGCATCGGTGCTGCTGAGATGCTGATTCGTCACAGGAATGAGCGTGACGGCTCGCATTGAAGGCACACGTAACACTGCGCCGAATGCTTGGTAGCTTACTCAAATGAAATACCCAACCGCGACCAATCGGCCAACATCACCGGCTCGACATACTCGGCCGATATTTACCAGTTAGGATGTTTCTACGAGATTTGAACGTCTTCGTGCCGGCCCGAATTGGCGCGAATTTTCCTTGGTGTATTCTTAACTTTCCGTAATTTCGCGTTCGGAACCATCCGGGCGCCCTACTATGAACGACGCCTATCCCAGTCGACGACAAACCGACAAACCACAGGAAAAGCGTACGCTGCTTGAGCGCCTGACTGATTTCATCTCGCACGAACCTGAATCGCGCGACGAATTGCTGGAAGTCCTTCGGGACGCCCACGAACGCAATCTGCTTGACGCAGATTCGCTCTCCATGATTGAAGGTGTATTCCAGGTCTCGGAACTCTGCGCGCGCGACATCATGATTCCGCGTGCCCAGATGGACGCCATCAACATTGCCGAAACGCCCGAGCAGTTCATTCCATTCATGCTCGAAAAAGCGCACTCGCGCTATCCGGTATTCGAAAGCAACCGTGACAACGTGATCGGCGTGCTGCTTGCAAAAGACTTGCTGCGTTACTACCACGAAGAAGAATTCGATGTCCGCGGCATGCTTCGCCCCGCTGTGTTCATCCCCGAATCGAAACGCCTGAACGTATTGCTGCACGATTTCCGCGTGAACCGGAATCACATTGCCATCGTCGTTGACGAATACGGCGGCGTGGCCGGACTGATCACAATTGAAGACGTGCTGGAACAAATCGTTGGCGACATTGAAGACGAGTATGACTTCGACGAAGAAGCCGGCAACATCATTGCGACGCCGGATGGAGCGCATCGTGTGCATGCGCTGACCGGTATCGAGCAGTTCAACGAACAGTTCGGCACTCACTACTCCGACGACGAAGTCGACACCATCGGCGGGCTGGTCACGCATTGGTTCGGGCGTGTGCCGCATCGTGGAGAGAAGGGGCGGATTGACGACTTCGTGTTCGAGATTCTGCGCGGCGACGCCCGTCAGATCCACGTGTTGCGCGTACGGCGTGCACCGAATATGAACGTGCTCGACGGCAATTAGCGCAACCACCGCGACAACGATCACGACGACGAACGCGATTGAACTCGTCTGATCCGATTTGATCTCAATAATAGATGATCTCAATAATAGAGAATGCGCAGATACGCCCCTGATCCGGCCCTGACCTGCTTAAGCCTGTAACACAGCGTGTTCACACTACGCGTCAGTTGCAGCAGCGGCGTGCCAGGCGGTTATGCAGGTGTTTTGCGCCTTTTTCGTGAAATGACGCGCGCCGGTCACGCTTTGTCTTTCGCTTACTTTCTGCCGACCCCGTAATCCATGGCCGACTCTTCGACTCCTGTCACCTCACGGCGCAGCTCCCAGCCCGTGCCCTCTGAAAAACGCGCCGGAACGGCTCAGTCCCTGCCGTTCTGGCATTACCTGGTCGCGGCAGTCCTCGGCGCTGCCAACACGCTTTCGTTCGCGCCCACGCCGCACGACGGCTGGCTGGAATTGGTGATCTTCGTGTTGTTTTTCGCGTGGCTCACGCGCACCAGCGGCTGGAAAGGTGCGGCCTTGACGGGCTGGGCATTTGGATTCGGCAATTTCGTGACGGGCGTGTGGTGGCTGTACGTCAGCATGCATGACTACGGCGGCATGGCAGCCCCGCTGGCGGCTGCGGCTGTCGCGTTGTTCTCCATGTACCTCGCAATCTATCCAGCGCTGGCGGGCGTGGTCTGGTCGCTATGCGCGGGCCGTGCGCGGTATGACGACAATGAGGACGACAACGGCTTCTCCGCTGCCGTGCCCGCCGATGAACCCCGCTTCGTGCCGACGTGGCACGGCGCGTTTGCGTTCGCGAGCGCATGGGCGCTGGGCGAGTGGTTGCGCGGCCTCGTGTTCACCGGCTTCCCGTGGCTTGCCAACGGGTATGCGCAAGTCGATGGCCCACTGGCGGGCTTCGGATCCGTCGCGGGCGTGTATGGCGTGGGCTGGGTGCTGGGACTCGTGGCGGCGTTGCTCGTGCATGGGTTCTACAGCTTCAGGCACGGCGCAGTGAGCGGGACCTCAATGGGTGCGCGTCTTGCACCGGCCATCGTGGCGGTGCTCCTGGTTACGTCCGGCATGTTGCTTTCGCTGGTCGAATGGACGACTCCGGCGAACGCGCCGCTCACCGTCAGGCTGCTGCAGGGTAACGTGAAGCAGGAGATGAAGTTCGAGCAGGAAGGCGTGGATCAATCGCTGGCGCTGTATAGAAAGCTGATCACCGAAAAACCTGCGGATCTCATTGTCACGCCGGAAACAGCATTGCCCATTCTTGCCGCCCAGGTACCGCCTGACCTGGCGCTCGCGCTGCGCAACTTCTCCGATACAACCAACTCATCCATCCTGTTCGGCGCTATCGGCGTGACTGCTTCGGAAGGCCGCGTGACCGGCTACACGAACAGCCTGTTCGGCATCACGCCGAACCAGCGAGACGTGTACCGCTACGACAAACATCATCTCGTGCCATTCGGCGAATTCGTTCCAACGGGTTTCCACTGGTTCGTGGCGCTGATGGGCATTCCGATCAGCGACCTCGGACGCGGCTCGCCGGTGCAGAAATCGTTCTTCGTGCACAACCAGCCGATTGCCGTCGATATCTGCTACGAAGATATTTTCGGTGAAGAGATTGCGCAGACGATTCACGAACAGGAAGCACCCGCGGGCATCCTCGTGAACTCGACGAATCTTGCGTGGTTCGGCAACACCATCGCGCTGGATCAGCATTTGCAAATGGCCCGCATGCGTTCGATCGAAACCGGTCGTCCGATGCTGCGCTCGACCAACACGGGCACAACGGCGGTGATCGCGACAAATGGCGCTGTAGTAGCACGGTTGCCCGTGTACACAGTCGGTTCTCTCGATGCTACCGTCCAGGGCACGTCCGGCCGCACGCCCTACGTCAGGAGCGGCAACATCACGGTGATCCTGGTGTCGCTGTTGCTGCTGGCGTTCGGATTTGCGTTCGCGCCGGGCAGGAATGGCCGCAACAAACCTGACGACAATGGTTCCAAAAAGTCCTGAACTGGCCCGGTTCACGATCCGCAAAGCCGTGCGAGCAGATGCGGATGCCGCGTGGGACATCCGCCGGGCGGCCGTGATGAGCGAATGCACGAGCGCGTATCCGCTCGACCAGTTAGAGCAGTGGACCGGCGGTACGGCCTCGAGAGCATTCCCCGATGCGGTTGAAGAGCGTTTCCTGGTGGCAACCGTCGGCGAGCACGTGGCAGGCACCGGCATGATCGACCTCACGACCGGCAAAATCGATGCAATTTTTGTCCATCCGGCGTATATGAAACGCGGCATTGGTGTGGCAATGATGCGTCACCTGGAAACACTCGCGCGCTTGCAGGGACTCCGGGAACTCAAGCTCGACTCCACGCTGAACGCCGCGCCGTTCTATCGCTCCCTCGGTTTCGAAGGCAATCAAATCGCCCAATACCACTCGCCACGTGGCCTGACCATGGATTGCGTGCCAATGACGAAACGGCTCGATTGATAATCCCCGTTTTTACCAGCCGAATGGCCGATAAGTCCGCCGTTCATCCCCGGAAAGTCGCACAAGACCCTCATTCCCGATAAAATTTAACATTTTAGCCCTCCGTTCCGCTTCGAGAACACGCTGGCCCACCGGCCCAAGCTTCGAAAGCACGCTTCAAAGGCATTCATGCTCACTTTTCAGCAAATCATCCTGACGCTGCAATCCTATTGGGATAACAAGGGTTGCGCGCTTCTCCAACCGATCGACATGGAAGTCGGCGCGGGCACCTCGCACGTGCACACGTTCCTGCGCGCCATCGGCCCGGAACCGTGGCGGGCGGCGTATGTCCAGCCGTCGCGGCGTCCCAAGGACGGCCGTTATGGCGACAACCCGAACCGCCTGCAGCACTACTACCAGTACCAGGTGGTGCTGAAACCCGCGCCTGAAAACATCCTGGACTTGTACCTCGGCTCGCTCGAGGCGCTTGGCTTCGACCTGAAGCAGAATGACGTGCGTTTCGTGGAAGACGACTGGGAAAACCCAACGCTCGGCGCCTGGGGACTCGGCTGGGAAATCTGGCTGAACGGCATGGAAGTGACGCAGTTCACGTACTTCCAGCAGGTCGGCGGTATTGACTGCAAGCCGGTGCTCGGTGAGATCACCTACGGGCTCGAACGGCTCGCCATGTATCTGCAGAAAGTTGAGAACGTCTACGACCTCGTGTGGACCGAATGGGAGGAGGACACGCCGAACGGCCCCGAACTTCGGCGCCTGACGTATGGCGACGTCTATCACCAGAACGAAGTCGAGCAGTCCACGTACAACTTCGAGCGCACGAACGTCGACCTGCTGTTCACTTTCTTCAAGAGCTACGAAGCCGAAGCACAGAAAATGATCGAAGCCAAGCTTTCGCTGCCCGCGTACGAGCTCGTGCTGAAAGCCGGCCACACGTTCAATTTGCTGGACGCACGCGGCGCGATCTCCGTGACGGAGCGCGCGGCGTATATCGGCCGGATTCGCGATTTGTCGCGTGCGGTGGCAAAGGGTTATTACGAATCGCGTAAAGCGCTCGGTTTCCCGATGCTGGGCAATCCCGTACATGCCGCGGCCGGACTTGTTTTGGACGCACAAGATGCCGCGAAGCCCGCGTGGACGCCGGCGCTGAAGGTCGATCCCAATATCGATCAGGCCTGACCAGAGCACGACCTAACAATGACCGAAACCAATCTTGCATCGCTGCTTGTCGAGCTGCGGACCGAAGAACTTCCGCCGAAAGCGCTCGCGCGTCTGGGCACCTCGTTTGCCGAAGGCATCGTGCAGCGGCTTGCCGCGCGCGACCTGATTGAAGGCGAAGCGACCTTTGAAAAATACGCCACGCCGCGACGTCTCGCCGTGCTCATCAAGAACGTGCGCGCGGTCGCGCCGGAACGGCAAGTGCGCGAGAAGGTGCTGCCGGTTTCCGTCGCACTGGACAAAGACGGCCAACCCACTGCGCCGCTCGCAAAGAAACTTGCGGCGCTGGGTTTCTCCGACTTCCCCATTGGCGACCTCGAACGCGCGCAGGACAGCAAGGTCGAAGCGTTTTTCCTGCGCTACGCCGCGCCCGGCGCAACGCTTGCAGACGGCCTGCAGGCCGCACTGCAAGAGACGCTCGGCAAGCTGCCTATTCCGAAGGTAATGACGTATCAGCGGCCCGACGGCACCAGCGTGCAGTTCGTGCGGCCGGTGCATGGGCTGATTGCGTTGCATGGCCGTCATATCGTGCCGGTGAACGCACTCGGCGTCGACTCCGGTGACACCACGCTGGGTCATCGCTTCATGTCGGAAGTGACCGTGGCTATTAGCAATGCTGACGATTACGCCAGCACGCTGCGCTCGAAGGGTAAGGTTGTGGCGAATTTCGACGATCGTCGCGAATCTATCCGCACGCAGTTGCAGGCATTCGCCCGCGAAGATCGCGTGGTGATGCCCGAGTCGTTGTTGGATGAAGTCAACGCGCTGGTCGAGTGGCCAGTCGTGTACCAATGCCGTTTTGACGAGTCGTTCCTGCAAGTGCCGCAAGAATGCCTGATCCTCACCATGCAGACGAACCAGAAGTATTTCGCGCTGACTGACGAGCACGGCAAGCTGCGTTCGCGCTTCCTGATTGTGTCGAACATCGATACCGAAACCCCGGGCGATATTGTGGAAGGCAACGAACGCGTGGTCCGGTCGCGTCTGGCCGACGCCAAGTTCTTCTTCGAGCAGGACAAGAAGAAACGCCTCGCTGACCGCGTGCCGCTGCTCGCGAACGTGGTGTATCACAACAAGCTCGGTTCGCAGTTGCAACGCGTGCAGCGGCTTGAAGAACTGGCCGGCGAAATCGCGCCCATGACCAGCGTGGACGTGGCCGTCACGAAGCGCGCCGCCCTGCTCGCGAAGGCCGACCTGATCACGGACATGGTGGGTGAATTCCCCGAACTGCAGGGAACCATGGGCACCTACTACGCGCGCCACGACGGTGAGCCAGAAGAAGTTGCGCTCGCGTGTTCGGAACATTATCAGCCGCGTTTCTCCGGCGATGAAACTCCGTCAACCGGCGTGAGCAGCGCTGTCGCTTTGGCCGACAAGCTGGAAACGCTCGTCGGTATCTGGGGCATTGGCCTGCAGCCAACCGGCGAAAAAGATCCGTTCGCGCTGCGCCGTCACGCGCTAGGCGTGTTGCGCATCCTGCTGGAAAAGCGCTTTGCCATCGCCTTGTTCGACTTGCTGCGTAACGCGTACAAGCAATTCGCCAACATGCCGCAGGTCGTAGATTCAACCGACGCTATCTACGCGTTTTTCATGGACCGGCTGCGCGGCGTGCTGCGTGAGCGCGGCTTCAACGCAATTGAAATCGACGCGGTGCTGAGCCTGAACCCCACGCGCCTGGACGATATCGTCGCGCGTCTGGACGCCGTGCGCGAATTCGCTGCGCTGCCCGAAGCCGCGTCGCTTGCCGCGGCGAACAAACGCATCTCGAATATCCTGAAGAAGTCGGCTGAAGGCGTGCTGGCCAGCGTGCAGCCTGCGCTGCTTCAAGAGGCGGCCGAGAAAGCGTTGTATACTCAACTCGAGCAAGTCGCGCCGCGCGTGCAACAGCAACTGGCCGAGCGCAATTACACGGAAGCGCTGTCGGCGCTGTCCGCCTTGCGCGATGCCGTGGGTACTTTCTTCAATGACGTGATGGTGAACGCGGAAGATCCCGCGTTGCGAAACAACCGTCTGGCTCTTCTCGGCGCACTGCATCAGCAGATGAATTGCGTCGCGGACATTTCGAAGCTTGCCGCCTGATGCGCCACGCCATGCCGACGAACGCAAACAAAAAACTGGTGATTCTCGATCGTGACGGCGTGATCAACGTCGACTCCGACGCGTTCATCAAGTCGCCTGACGAATGGGTTGCCATCCCAGGCAGCCTGGAAGCGATCGCGTGTTTGAACCAGGCCGGCTATCGGGTGGCGATTGCATCGAATCAATCTGGTATAGGCCGTGGTCTGTTCGACATGGCCGCGCTCAACGCAATGCACGAAAAGATGAACCGGGCGGCGGCGGCAGTGGGTGGCCGCATAGACGCCGTGTTTTTCTGTCCGCACACGCAGGAAGACGAGTGCGAGTGCCGCAAGCCGAAACCAGGCATGTTGCAGCAGATCGTGGAGCGCTTCGAGATCGATCCTGCCGACACGCCCATGGTCGGCGACTCGCTGCGCGATCTACAAGCAGGCGCGGCGCTCGGCTTCGAGTTGCATCTGGTGCTGAACGGCAAGGGGCAAAAAACGCTGGCAGCGGGCAATCTTCCGCCGAATACGAAAGTACACAACGACCTGCGCACCTTCGCGCTCGACTTCCTCGCCGCACATCACGACTGACCTGATACCTGACGCAGGGTTTTTTCGTCATATCACATAAGACTTGTTCAAGCCGATGCGCTTCATTCGTTCGCTGTTGCTGATAGTTTTTTTCGTCGTTTATACAGTGCCGTACGCATGTGCGTGCTTCCTCGTGTTCCCGTTCATGTGCGCTGAAAGGCGTTACTGGATGGCGGCCTACTGGTGCAAGTCGTGCATCGTGGTGATGCGTTACCTGAACAATATTCGCTACCAGATCGAAGGTATGGAGAACCTTCCCAACGTTCCGGCCGTGTTGTTGTCCAAGCACCAGTCCGCATGGGAAACACTGGCGTTCCCCGCGTTGATACCGCGGCCGCTCTGCTATGTGTTCAAGCGCGAGCTGCTGTTCGTACCGTTCTTCGGCTGGACCATGGGCATGTTGAAGATGGTGCATATCGACCGGCGTCAGGGCAAGGACGCGTTTGCATCAGTGGCGCGGCAAGGGCGCGAACGCATGGCCGAGAGCGCGTGGGTCATCATGTTCCCGGAAGGCACGCGTACTCGCGTGGGCCAGCAGGGCAAGTACAAGTCAGGCGGTGCGCGGTTCGCGTGTGCGGCAGGCGCGCCGGTTGTCCCTATTGCCCACAATGCCGGGCACGTCTGGCCGCGGAAATCGTTTCTCAAATATGCGGGTATAGTCACAATGTCGATCGGTCGGCCGATCGACACGACAGGCCTCACGCCGGAAGAAGTCAACCTGCGCGTGGAACGCTGGATCGAAACGGAAATGCGTCGTATCGATCCAGACTCCTACGTTCCCGCCGATCCTGAGACTGAATCAGAATCCAAGTCTCACGGCGCGGCTACCGGCCTGTAGACCCGGGTGTCGTTATCATTTCGACCGTTTCGTTTTACTACTTTCGTTCTTCCCGTCATTCCCGCGCCGCGTGCGCCAAGCTGAGCCGATGCAGAAGACTCCCTCGCGACAGCGTCCCACTGCCGCGCTCGACAACCCGCAACTCGACCTGCCGCTCAATCTTCCCAGTGAGCCAAGGCCGTCGATTGTGGCACCATCGCCTGCCATGTTGTGCACTCCTGCCGCACCTGCCCCCGCCATGCCCGCAACATTGCGTGGCGATATCGCTCCGGCTGATACGACCGAGACCGCGAGCACGCCCGCGCTGCCCTTACGTGCGCTCAGTGCGCCCGACGGCGCGTGCAACCGGCAACTCATGCTCGGTTCGCAAATGCTCGATTACCGCTTGAAGCGTTCGTCGCGCCGGACAATCGGCTTCACTATCGACGGCACCGGTCTTGCCATTACTGCGCCGCGCTGGGTGACTATCGGCGCAATAGAAAGCGCGATTGCAGAGAAAGAAAAGTGGATCTTCAAGAAGCTCACCGAATGGCAAACGCGGGTGGAACAACGCGTGGTGCCCCGCATTGAATGGAAGGATGGTGCGCAGCTTCCATATCTCGGGCAGACCGTGACCGTGATGATGACCTCTGCATCGGGTACGACGGGCAAGAGCGCGACTCAACCAACCTTCGATACCGACAGTGGCGTGCTATGGCTCGGCGTTTCGGCACTGGCAGATGTTAAGCTCATTCGCGAGCATATGCAACGCTGGCTGCATGTTCAGGCGCTGCAGGTTTTTGGCGAACGGCTGCCGGTGTATGCGGCCAAATTGGGTGTGGAGTTCAGGGCGTATGCGTTGTCTTCTGCTGCTACGTGCTGGGGCAGTTGTTCCAGCGACGGCAAGATCCGCCTGAACTGGAGGCTGATTCATTTCCCTGTGCACGTCATTGACTACGTGGTCGCGCATGAACTCGCGCATCTTCGCGAGATGAATCACAGTCCGCGGTTCTGGGCCACGGTCGAGTCGATCTTCCCGGACTTCCGCGAAGCGCGGCATACGCTCAAGCACCATCCGCCCGAGTTGCTGCCGCTGCTTTGACGCCTGGTCGGCGCGGCGTGGTACGGAGCATCGCGCTGCGAGCGTTCGCGGTGAGCAATACAATTTTGGAGGTGGCCGTTTTAATCGTGCGCGCTGTTCACTGAGACTCAGTAAAAGACGCGGCAAAGCGGACCACCCGGTCAATCGACATTCCCCACAGGAACCCCATCATGCGACTTCTTCACACCATGCTGCGAGTCGGCGACTTGCAGCGATCCATCGATTTCTACACGCGCATCCTCGGCATGAAAGTGCTGCGCCAGAGCGAAAACACCGAGTACAAGTACACGCTGGCGTTCGTCGGTTACAGCGATGAAAGTGAAAACAGCGTGCTCGAACTGACCTACAACTGGGGCGTCGACAAGTACGACCTGGGCTCGGCTTATGGCCACATCGCGCTGGAAGTGGACGACGCGGCAGCAGCTTGCAACCGCATCCGCGAAGCAGGCGGCAAGGTTTCGCGCGAAGCCGGTCCGGTGAAAGGCGGAACGACGGTGATCGCTTTTGTTGAAGACCCGGACTGGTATAAGGTCGAGTTGATCGAGAAGCATTCCTGAGGCGGTTTGGGGTGACGGTTTGCCAGCGATGGCTGGTTATCTCCAAACTTTCTTTCGGCGACGGTCAATTTTTAACTTGTCGTTGTGCGGCCCCCAAAAATGGCGTTTTTCGAAGCCATTAAACTTCTATTTTCTATATACTGATCGCAGATAGGTCTACGCGGTTCGCAAGGATGTCTATCTGCCTCCTGGGCAAGTAGGGTCCAGCCGTGCTGGTATGCTGGTTTCCAGTCAAGAGCTCTCGCACTGTTTGAGGCTCCTTCGGGAACCTCATTCTTTTTGTGCTGGCGTATCGTTGCGCGCCGGATTGCGTATAGTCTCACCCATCAGCCGTTTTGCCACCATGACTTTGAAGCGAATCGTGCCTCGACGGTTCTTTTTCGCTCCAGTGGTTTCGCTACCTGCATCCCGAACATAAGCACTTTCAATCACCAGTCGCAAACTCTTACCGCTGTCGCGTCGTAAAAAGAAAAATACTTCATACTCCACGGTCGCGCCATGGTCGTCGATATCCTCAACGACAAACCAGTTACCATGCCCGGTGAAATGGTATTTTCTGTCAGCAAGTGTCTTAACGATCACTGGCAAACTGAGTGACCATCCGTGCCGATCAAAACAAAATGCACGGGCGACACCTCGATGATCGAACAGCCGCCTTTCGATTCCGATCAAAGCAAAATCAATCATTGCTCCAGCCTTTGGACCGTAGGACACGCAATGTGACGTGTACTCTACGCGAACGGTCGCCTCAATTCTCGCGTTATGCGTTAACGCTGGCAAGACAACGACGAACGTCTCATCCCGCAAATGATCGACAACAAAACGTGTACCACCAATATCGGTGTAACCGCACTTTAATAGATTCAGCCACTTCATGAATTCAATCAATATTATCAAGAATTCCTTAATTTTTTCAGAAAAGAAACTCCTAAAACAGAATCGCATCATCACAAATAATGAGAGTACCTAGTATTTTTCGTGCGGGGCGCAGTGAGCACGAAGAGCAAAAGCCCTGCCGGTCTGCAGCACAAGCCTGAATGACAGCCTGACCTCATCGATGGCAGAATGCGCCAGAGACATGATTCAGTAACCAGTTAAAACACAATAATCAATGAGCACCACTGCCCTGCCTGTGCGCCGCGCACCCGACGCTACCGCCATCCTGCTGATGATCGCGCTATGCGCAGTGTGGGGTTTCCAGCAAGTCGCCATCAAGGGCGCAAACGCCTCTTTCCCGCCGCTGCTTCAAACGGGCATCCGCTCAACCATAGCGACAATCCTCGTCTGGCTATGGACACGTTCACGCGGCGGCGCGCTGTTTCGCCGCGACAATACTCTCGCCGTCCGGCCTGCTCGCCGGTGTGCTGTTCGGCGGCGAGTTCGTGTGCATTTTCCTGGGGCTGACGTTGACCAGCGCCATGCGCATGGTCGTCTTTCTCTACACCGCGCCGTGTTTCACGGCGCTCGGCCTGCACTGGTTTGTCGCGGGAGAAAAACCGAAGCGGATACAGTGGGCGGGAATAGCGCTCGCATTCGGCGGCATCGCTTTCGCTTTCGCTGATGGTTTCCTGCACCCGGCCACGGGAGCGCATCGACATGGCAAGGCACGGCGGGCGATGCCCTCGGCGTGTTCTGGGCAACGACAACGGTTGTCATTCGCGCATCACCGCTCGCTCGTGCGAGCGCGAGCAAGACGCTCCTCTATCAGCTCGCGGTATCGGCCATTGTTTTGCTCGGGCTCGCCTTCGCGCTCGGGCAAACGCATGTAGCACGATCACGTTGACCGCCGTCGCCAGCCTCGCCTATCAGGCAATCGTGGTCGCGTTCCTGAGCTATCTCACGTGTTTCTGGTTGCTCACGCGCTACATGGCGTCCCAGCTCTCCGTGTTCTCGTTTCTCACGCCCATCTTTGGTGTTGCGTTCGGCGTTGCACTGCTGGGCGAAACGCTGACTAACCGTTTCATGATTGCATCGGCGCTGCGCTGGTTGTGGCCGGCATTGCGCTAGTCAATACACCCGCTGGAAGGCGGCGCACCTGATCACACCTGCTACCGCACACGCCCGGCCGTTTGCGCGGCGCGACTGGCGTCGTTCATGATCTGCCCGGCCAGCGCGAGCGCTACGTCAACCGCCGCGGATTGCGTGCGATCCGCAAGACAAACAAGCGCGAACTGCAGTCCCAACTTACGCTGGTAGACAATCGACACGCGCACGAGGCGCTGGCTATCGGGATCTCGTTGCAGCAATGAAGCCGTGCAGAACACACGGTATCCGAGCGCGCGACCACATCCTTCAGCACGGCGACATCGTTACATTCCAACTGCACGGGAACGGCCTCGTGCGCGCGAAATTTCAGCAGCCTACGCAACGCGTCTTCCATAAACCCGGACAGCGGCACGGACACCAACGGAAATTCGCGTACCGCCGCGAGCAATGGATGGCCAAAGCGCACGAACCAGCCACCGTCGTGACTGAGCAGGTGATGCGTGGCGATGTCTGGCGCAGCCGGCGTTTCGCGATGATCGATCACCACGAAATCCACGCCCTCCGAGTGCAGGCTTTGCATCAGCACACTGGATTCGGCTATTTGCACGGAGACCTTGGTAGCGGGAAATTGCCGCGCGCACTCGACCAGCAGATCCGGAAACAGGATGGCAGCGGCATAAGGCCCCATGCCAATTCTCATCTCGCCCAGCGCGTCCGAGCGGATCAACTCGACATCGCGAAAAAGACAGCGCGGTCGAAGAGTTTGATATCGAACTCGTCTTCCAGTGCCTGGATGCTGCGGCTCAGCGCCGGCTGGCTCAGATGAACCCGCTCGGCCACACGCGCGGAACTGCCCTCCTCGGCGAGGGCGACCAGATGCGCGAGGCGCCGCGAATTGATCTCATGCATGATTTAAAACGGAACCCTAAATAATTGATCACCGGTTGCGAAGCCGGGGTTTATATCATCTCCGGCTGCCACCGGGCCGCATACACAACCGCGCCCGATGTTAACAAAAAACCAATGGCATCCCGCGCCAGATGCCGCCGATCCTGCTTCAAAACTTGTGCCGGATCCCGGCCATTACGCCAAGCTGTGTGCTTTTCTGCGCGAGACTGACCGCGTTGACCCCTTGCAACTGCGAACCGATCAAACCAGCTCTATAGAGTGAATAGTCGGTTTCCAGGTACACGTCGGTGCGCTTGGACAAGTCGTAGTCGGCAACCAGTTGAAATTGCCACGCCGAGCCGTCCTGCAGGCTGGGTCTTGCCGGCCTGCAGCGTGCGCCACACGTTCCCGGCGAAATGCCACGCTCAGGCTTGCTGCGTAACACCGCCAAGTATCATCGTGCGCCGCTTGAAGTCCGAGTATTTCAGCGCGGCGAGTCCCTGCGCGGTAAACGGTCCATTGGCGAAAGTGGAATACCCCTTGTCGTTCTGATTGACGAGATAACTCAGCGCGAAACACGTCTTGTCCCACGTGTACGAACCGCCGAAGGTCCATGCTTTCCCGTTGTTGCCGTTGATCGAGTCCTTAGTCTCCTTGAGCGCTCCGCCGAGCGTGAACGGGCCGTTCGCGGGTGCGTAGGCCGCGGCTACACCGTATTGAGCACCGTATGCCATACGGCCGGCGTTGCCGCTGAACGAATAGGCTGTCGAGATGCGGAAGTCCTTGTACCTGCCGTGATACTGGACCTGGTTGCTGCTCCAGATGCCGCCGGTCATTGTGACTTCGGACTGGAAGTTGAAGTCGGATGGAATCCACGGATTGCTGGAGTAGCCACCCATCACGACCCCTTCGATCATCACGTTGTACTGACGGCCCAATACGAAATGCCCATAAGTGGATGATTGTAGCCCGATCTGTGCTTCATTGAAGAAGGGCATGGACGGGGCGCTCTGGCCGTTGTTCAGGAAGAAACGGTTTTCAAGCTTGAAGGTGGTCGACCAGCCGCCCAGATCTTCCACGCCCTTGATACCCCAACGGCTCTCGCTCAAACCGCCCGGGCGCCCATCAGGAAGCGGCCGTTGCCGGTGGTGTCGGCCTTCGACAGATAACGCACGCTCGTGTCGACAATGCCGTAGAGCATGACGCTGGATTGTGCTTCGCTGGTTTCACAGGCGAACGCCGCGGGCAGCAATGCGCAACTGACCTTCCACCATTTTCCAGGCTTGGCCATGTGTTCTCCGTTGTCCCGACCTGTTCATACGTCTTCTCGTGATGTCGTCATGCGACGATCAGGCTTCGCCTGTATCGCCACGAATCAAAGAAGCCGTTGTGTGTCTCCGATTACACCCGCGTCATGCTGCTGAAGCGGCCGCCCTTCATAAGGGTCTGCTGCGCGTTTGAGCCGCTAATTTGAGACTAACTAGTTGACCCTGAAATTGGTTGGTGGCGAGCGGTCTAATCGCTAGGCTCACACGCGAGCGGCCGGGTTCAGGCAGAGCCAGCATAAAGGCGTAAAA